>PAUA01000031.1 GCA_002712565.1 Gemmatimonadota bacterium
ATTCCCACTCGATGGTTGCGGGCGGCTTGGACGACACGTCGTAACACACCCGGTTCACACCCGCGACCTCATTTCCGATCCGGGATGAAATCCGCGCGAGGACCTCGTGCGGGAACGGATACCAGTCCGCCGTCATCCCGTCGCGGGAGGTCACCGCACGCAAAGCGATCACATTTTCGTACGTGCGGTTGTCCCCCATCACCCCCACCGCCTGGACTGGCAAAAGGACCGCGAAGGCCTGCCAGATCTCGTCGTATAGTCCTGCCGACCTGATTTCTTCGAGATAGATCTCGTCGGCCTCTCGCAGCACGTCGAGTCGCTCCTTGGTCACAGAGCCGAGCACCCGAATACCCAGTCCGGGACCGGGGAACGGGTGTCGGCGAATGAATTCTTCCGGAAGGCTCAGNTCCCGGCCGACCCGCCGCACCTCATCCTTGAAGAGTTCCCGAAGCGGCTCGATGAGCTCGAAGGGCAAATCGTCCGGGAGGCCGCCGACGTTGTGGTGGGTCTTGATCGTCTCCGACGGTCCACCTGTCGAAATAGACTCGATCACGTCCGGATAGAGCGTCCCTTGAACGAGGTGACCCGCCCCGGTGCCCTCCTCCCTNGCGACCCGGCTGAACACATCGATGAACACGTGACCGATGCGCCTGCGCTTTTCTTCGGGTTCCTCNATCCCGTCCAGCGCCNCGAGAAACTCGTCCGTCGCATCGACAACCACGAGTCGGACTCCCATGTGCTTTCGGGCTGTACGCTCGACGTCCTCACGCTCGTGTTTTCGAAGAAGCCCGTTGTCCACGAAGATGCACGTCAGTCGGTCTCCGATNGCCCGGTGCACCAAGGCAGCGGCGACGGAAGAGTCGACCCCACCGGAGAGTCCACAGATCGCCGTCCCCTCACCTACCGCGGCCTGAATCCGTTCCACCGACTCCTGTATGAAGGCGCCCGCCGTCCAAGTCGGGCGACACTCACAAATNCGCAAGAGAAAATTCGAGATGATCTCCTCACCGCGGGGTGTATGTGCCACCTCTGGATGGAACTGTACTCCGAAGATGGGACGCTCNGTATGCCCGAACGCAGCTACGGGTAGCGTCTCTGTCGAGGCCAAAGCACGGTAGCCTTCGGGGGGCTGGTCGACGTGATCGGCGTGCGAGCACCACACCTGGCTCGACTCATCCGGAAGAAAACCGTGGAATAGGTCACNTGATTCTGCCACGCTCAAGTCGGCCCTGCCGTACTCCCGGCGCCCCACGGCGACTTCACTGCCCTCCAACTGAGCGATGATTTGCATACCGTAACAGATACCCAGGACCGGAACACCCAACTGGAGAATCTCCGGATCCATGGTGGGAACNCCCTCGTCGTAGACCGAAGCGGGTCCACCTGACAGGATGATCCCCTTGGGAGACCATTCACGAATCCAATCCAGCGATCGAGTCGGGGAGTGGATCTCGGAGTACACCCGTTCTTCCCGAATACGCCGTGCGATGAGTTGCGTGTACTGGGAGCCGAAATCCAGAATGAGAATGCGGTCGTGCTTCATGGGATTTCGCCCCGGAGCAAATCGTCGAAAGTCTCGCGCCGGCGAGCAAGCGTGACCTCCGCACCGTTCACGACNACCTCNGCGGGCCTACGCCGGGAATTGTAGTTGGACGCCATCACAAAGCCGTAGGCGCCCGCCGTTTGCACGGCGAGCAAGTCGCCCTGAGCCGGCATCTGAAGAACCCGGTCCCGAGCGAGGAAATCCCCCGTCTCACAAATCGGACCGACGACGTCCACGACTTCGCGTGCCGCNTCTTCGCGCGAGATCACCGGCTCGATCCGATGGAACCCTTGATAGTGGCTGGGACGTATGAGTTCGGTCATCCCACCGTCCGTGACCACGAACGTTTTCGACCCAGAGTGTTTCACGTAAAGCACCTTGGTCACGAGGATTCCTGCCTGGCCGACGATGAACCGGCCNGGCTCCAAGATCAGGCGTAACCCGGTCTCTGCCACCCNCGGGACGACGATGGCCGCCAAANCTTCTACCGACAGCCCGTCCTCGCCCTCGTAGCCCACGCCAAATCCGCCGCCCAGGTCCACGAAGTCGAGATCAATCCCCTCTNCTCGTACNTCCGCCGCCAGGTCCAAGACCTGAGCGAGCGCTCTCGTGTANGGCTCTGGATCCAAGATCTGTGATCCGATNTGGACGTCGATTCCCCGGACNTCGAGCGAGGNCTGGTCGGCAGCCCACCGGTACAGGTCCAGGANGCGATCCACCGGGATCCCGAATTTGCTGGCCCCATCCCCGGTGCGTGTGTACTCGTGGGGCGTATCTGCGACGATGTCCGGATTGACCCGCAACGCCACCGGTGCCGTTCTCCCCAGCCGCTCCGCGACACGACCGAGCGCCTGAAGCTCCTCGNCGCTTTCGACGTTGAACGCGAGNATTCCANCCTCCAGCGCCGCCTCCATCTCCACTTCTGTCTTTCCCACTCCCGCGAAGACGANGTCGCTCGGAGAGAATCCGGCCGCGAGGCATCGGTGGAGCTCTCCTTGGCTCACGATGTCGGCTCCCGCACCGAGGGCCCTNANCCGCTTGAGGATCTCCAGATTNGAGTTGGCCTTGACCGAGTANGCAAGCANNAGATCCGCGCCGGCAAAAGCCGATTCGATCCGCCGATACGCGGCTTCGATCACGCCGGCGTCGTATACATACAGNGGTGAACCGAACTCGGCGACGAGATCGGCAACCCTGCTCTCGGCGGCCCATAACTCACCGTCGATGNGGGGAAANGGTTGCGTCACGGCCATGCAGTGCTGNNCGNCGTCAATANGCTCTCGCCCACACAACCTCCATCGTTGCGTCCCCCTCNCCCCCGATACACTTCGTTGGGGCCTCNGCCGATCGAAACTCCTCTCCCGGGATACATCGGAGTGTGCCCTTCGTCTCTTCCTTGANTCGCTCTTCGACGGCGGGATCCCCGCTCCACCCTGTGTAAACGTAACCACCCGAGCCATCCAGGATCTCGGCGAGCTCACCGATGGTCTCCACGCCACGATAGGAATTCTGTTCCCGGCGGGCGATCGCGTCCTCCAGAAGCTGCGCCTGGAAGGCGTCGAGCCGCTCNGGAATCGTCGCAAGCGCCTCGGCTTCCGGCAGGAATTCCTTACGAGGGTCGTCCTCGGCACGCACGCGCTTGGCCAATACGACCTGCTNCTNCTCCATGTCCCTCGGCCCGATCTCCATCCTNAGGGGGACGCCCTTTCGCTCCCACTCGTAGTATTTGTTCCCCGGATTCAAGTGAGCACGGGCGTCGANCTTGGCCCGCACACCTCGATCCGCCAGAGAACTCCGGAGAGCCTCCGCTTTTTCGAGAACGGGACCGACATCGTCACCCTTGAGGATCGGCACGATCACCACTTGAGTCGGCGCCAGCCTGGGGGGTAGAACAAGCCCCTGGTCATCGCCGTGTGTCATCACCAAGGCCCCCACGAGGCGCGTGGAAACACCCCAGGACGTGTTCCAACCGTACTCCTCCTTGCCCTCTTCGGTTTGGAACGTGAGGTCGAACTGTCTGGAGAAGTTCTGACCGAGAAAGTGGGTCGTACCAGCCTGGAGCGCCCGATTGTCTTGCATCATGGCTTCGCACGAGTAGCTGCGAACGGCACCGGCGAACTTCTCGGAGTCGGATTTGAGGCCGGTGACCGGCGGCATGGCCATCCACTCTTCCATGAAGGTCCGGTACACATCCAACATCCGCAGCGTGTGTTCCTCCGCCTCGCCTGCCGTAGCGTGTACTGTATGCCCTTCCTGCCACAAGAACTCGGACGTGCGAAGGAACAGCCGGGTACGCAACTCCCAGCGCATGACGTTCGCCCACTGGTTGATGAGAAGCGGAAGATCGCGGTAGCTTTGGATCCACTTCGCAAACATCGACATGATGACCGTCTCGGAGGTAGGCCGCACCACTAGCGGCTCCTCGAGCTCTTTGCCACCCGCGTGTGTTACGACCGCGAGCTCTGGCTTGAAGCCCTCGATGTGCGCCTTCTCCTTCTCGATGAAACTCATCGGAATCAAGAGCGGGAAGTACGCGTTCTCGTGGCCCGTCGCCTTGAACATGTCGTCCAGGGCTCGCTGCATATGCTCCCAGATCGCGTAGCCCCAGGGCCGTATGACCATGCTCCCCTTGACCGGGGAGTGATCGGCGAGCTCCGAGCGATGCACCACTTGGTTGTACCACGCAGCGAAATCTTCGTCGCGCGGTGTCAGGTTCTTATCTGCCGCCATCGTCTCTCATTTCAGTTAAGTGATATCCTCGGTATCNGCGCGAACGGCACCGNCTTCACCGCCGNTAGCAGCGCCGTATCGGGCTCTCGTCCGCCGCTCCCGCCTGAACACGATCCAGCCTGGCACAACAAAANAAAGGANCGACGAAANTGCCCACGCAAGCCTGAACGAGGCGCCCATCAAACTCTCGGCCATCCACGCCGCGAGCGCCCCAGCGAGCAACGCAAGCCCCACCGCAACGGCCAGGATCAGATACTCCAAGGTGTTCAATCGGCGTATGGCCGTCTCCATCATCCGTCGCGTCTCGGGATGTGCGTCGCCCTGCGTCATCGAAGCTCCTTCAGTGGGACCTCTCGCTCCTCACCGGAAGCCATGTCGCGCAGCACCGCACACTCTCGAGCCACCTCATCCGGTCCTAGCACAATTACCTGGCGAGCGCCCGCGTTACCCGCCGCAGTGAATTGTTTTCGAACCGGCTGCTCGCGAAGCGCGTACTGCACNCTGGCTCCCTTGTCACGCTGTGAACGCGCAATGGCATATGCGAGCTCGCGGTGCTCTTCGCCGATGATCACGATGAAGTAGTCCACTTCTGGCGACACCGGGTCCGCAAGATCCAGCTCACGGAGAAGCTCGCCTAGCACAACGTCGCCCATCCCGAAACCTACAGCTGGAAGGGGGTCGCCTCCGACCAGTTCGAGCAAATTATCGTATCTCCCGCCACCACAGATCGCCCGTGACTCTCCCTTCCGGTCGAAAATTTCGAACACGATCCCGGTGTAGTAGGCCAAACCCCGGACGATGCGGAGGTCGAAATCGACGAAATCCCCNAGGCCCATGGCTTGCAACGAACCGATGTACTCCTCCATGCGTTCCAACTCGAGGCCGACCTTGTCGAGATCGCCAAATTCCGATTTAACGTCGTCGAGGCCGCCCTGGTCGAGCAATCCGAACGCGGCCCGGGCCCGGACCTCATCCAGACCCACTTCCGTCTGAAGACGATCCAGGGACCGATCCGCGGGNGTACGCTCGATTTTATCGATGATCGCGAAGGCGATCGGGAGCCGAGTATCCTCGACCCCGATCGCCGACAAGATCGCACCCAGAAGTCGCCGGTTAGAAACCCGGGCGTGTACGTCGCCCTGATCGAGCCCGAGGTCCCGTAGACCGTCGAGCGCCACCGCGATCACTTCTACATCCGCTCCCACACCCTCCTCGCCGATCACGTCCACGTTCCACTGAAAGTGCTCACGGAGGCGCCCTTTTTGTTGCCTCTCGTAGCGGAACAGGTGCGGGATCGAGAACCACCGAATCGGCTTCNCCATGGACCGGTGGCGATCACCGAGGATCCTGGCCAGGGAAGGTGTCATCTCCGGTCGCAAAGCGACTTTACGATCACCCTTGTCCTGGAAATGATAGAGCTGGCCGACGATTTCCTCGCCACTCTTCTCCACATACAGATCGAGGGGCTCNAGGGGCGGGCCNTCGTACTCCTGGAACCCATAGCGGACTGAAACGCGGCGCCAGGCGCCGAAAATGTGCTCACGGAACGCCAGGTCCTCGGGAGGGAAATCCCGGAATCCCGGAAGCCGTGCGAAGGTCTGCTTGGGCATGCGGGCGAATCTAAACNTACGCTGAAGAAAGTACAGTGGAGAGGGGTCTATGAAAGCTCCAGACCGCGCCCNCTCAACACGTCTCCCACCNTATGGGCNGATCCGCTCACGACGATCGTTCCNGATCCCGCGAGCTCNCGGGCCCGGTCGAGAGCGTCGTCGAAATCCGTCCGAATCTCCGCGATTCCCNCCCCNGCTTNCGCGGCCGCTTCGTGNGGGTCCCATCTACGGGCCANGGGCGCGGAGGGCGCCTGGGTGAGAACCGCGTGGTCCGCTTTNTCGAACAGAGGCGGAAGCATCTCATGCCAGTCCTTGTCGCCGAGCACAGCGGTAAGGACCACGATGGGGCGTGGAAGCTCCAGCCGCCCCAGCACCGAGGCGAGCGCCGTCGCGGCGGCAGTATTGTGNGCGATGTCGAACACCCAGGTCGTACCATCNAGGTGCTCCACCTGAGCTCGGCCGGGCCAGTGCACCCGTGACACTCCATCCAGGACCGCGTCTCGGTCGGGGAGAAAACGAGGTGGCATCCGCTCCAGCAACGCGACGGCCAATGCACCATTCACCGCCTGGTGCTCACCAACCAGGGGTGTCTGGAGGCGGAAATCACCCCACATCGATGTCGAAACGTCGAAGGCCGTGTGGTCCTCCTGCACGTCGATCGACGTTTTTTCGGCATCGGACTCGACCGAGGNGAACGGAGCTTCCAGAGCCTCGCACCTGGCCGAGAGCACGGACCGAATACGTCCATCCGGCTCGGCAGTCAGCAAGGGAACGCCACTCTTTATGATGCCGGCTTTTTCCATGGCGATCTCGTTCAACGTCGAGCCGAGATAGTCGCAGTGATCCAGATCTACATTGGTGATCGCGGTAAGGAACGGGGCCACGACGTTGGTGGCGTCGAGCCGGCCACCCAACCCGACCTCGACGACCGAGACCTCGACCCCCTTTTTCCGAAATAGATGAAAAGCGAGTGCGGTCGCCGCCTCGAAAAACGTCAGGGAGTGGCGCCTGATGTCCNGATCCAGTTCGCTGGCCAGTTCACGGAGCTCACCATCCCCGACCGGCGCTCCTCCGATCTGGAAACGTTCCCGAAAAGAACAGAGGTGGGGTGAGGTGTAGAGACCAGCCCGGTGGCCGGCACTGTCCAGTA
The DNA here is from genome assembly GCA_002712565.1 of Gemmatimonadota bacterium. Next base: position 7,034 of record PAUA01000031.1, read on the forward strand.
CCGTTGCAACGGTCGACGCTACCGACCCCTTTCCGTTGGTTCCTCCGACGTGGACACAGGGAATCCCGAGGTGGGGATCACCCGTGTCGCGAAGAAAAGCCTCCATCCTTCCCAGGCCCCACTGAATGCCGTGTGGCACATGCGGGAAAAGTTCATTGAGCAGGAGGTCACCGGACACCTTGGTTAAAGCATGGGGCGGCTGGTCGGACAGAAGCCTCCAGTCGGGATCCACCATCAAGTGATTATGTGTCGGAGAAGTACACCAATAGTCGTCTTCAAATCCCCTCGCTCCACCACACGATCGATCATACCGTGCTTGAGTAGAAACTCTGCCCGCTGAAAGCCCTCGGGAAGCTCCTGCCCGATCGTCTCGGTGATTACACGCGGGCCTGCGAAACCGATCAGGGCACCGGGTTCGGCGAGGTTGACGTCGCCGAGCATCGCGTGGGACGCCGTCACCCCCCCTGTCGTCGGATCGGTGGCGAGCGAGATGTACGGCAATGCAGCCTCATGTAGGGCGGCGAGCACGGACGAAATCTTGGCCATCTGCATCAGCGAGTAGATACCCTCCTGCATGCGAGCACCGCCGGAGGCGCTTACGACGATCAAGGGCTCCTTGCGCTCCAAAGCCGACCGTCCGGCGCGGGCGATCTTTTCTCCGACGGCGGAGCCCATCGATCCGCCGATGAAGCGGAAATCCATCACCGCGAGGGTTACGCCAACACCCTCGAGTGTGCCGGTGCCCGCGAGGACCGCGCTCCGCCGTCCGATTTTCCCCTCGGCCACCGTCAGACGTGCCTTGTATGGCTTGAGGTCCTGGAACCGGAGGGGATCCTCACTGTGGAGGCCTTCATCAATCTCTTCGAAGGAGCCCTCGTCGAGCAGGATCTCTACGTACCGTTCGGCGGGAAGCCGAAAATGGTGCCCGCAGCTCGGGCAGACTTGGAAATTCTGCGCGAGCTTCTCGGCGTACAGGATTTCGCCGCAACCCTCGCATTTGTCGAAGACATCGGGCGGCAGATCTCGCCGATCATCCGACTTTAGAGGTTTCTTGTCTTTACGAAACCAAGCCATCCGGGGACCTATTGAGGGAGTGGGGCGAGCTCCGCCAGGAGCCGTCTTAGTCCTCGCCGACGAGCCTCGCCGCCACGGCCACGGCGACCCAGGACATCAGGAGGAAAGTGCCGCCGTAACTGACAAAAGGCAGGGGGATGCCGGTGACAGGCACCATCCCGACCGTCATGCCGACATTGACGAAGACGTGTACGAGCCAAGCTCCGAAGATACCGAAGATCACCAGGCCCGCAAACGGATCGGCTTCTCCTTCGGCCATCCTCACGAGCCGATAGAGGATGACGGCGAACAACAACAGAGTGAGGATCGTTCCCAAGTACCCCAGCTCCTCTCCGATGACGGAAAAAATGAAGTCGGTGTGCTGCTCCGGAAGAAAGTCGAAGCGTTTTTGTGTCCCCTCCGTAAACCCGTTTCCAGTCAGCCCACCGCTGCCGATAGCCACCATCGACTGTACGACGTGGTAGCCCGCGCCCCGGGGATCGACGCTCGGATCCAGGAACACCAGAATGCGGTTCTGCTGATAGTCGGCCAAAGAGTTCCAGAGCGGAGTGGAGATCGTACCGGCCGCCAGGTTCGCGAGGACCACCGCAAGCGACTCCACCAGAAAGAGACGGTACCGATAGAGGTATAAGGCAAGAACCAGGAACACGAAGAACGCGGCCCAGATTCTAGGATCGAAGCTCAGCACCAAGGAGATACCCGGACTCATCAATAGCGCCAACAACCCGATTGGCGTCCCAGCCCAAAACAGGGCCGCGAATAGAATTCCGACGAAGGCGAGTGCCGTGCCAAGATCGGGTTGCAGGATGATGAGCACAAATGGTACTCCCACGATGGCGGCGGGATTGACGAGTGCTCGGAGCGTCGCAGGGTCTTCCGGACGAGTTCCCAGGTACCGTGCCAAAGCGAGGATGGTGGTGAGCTTGGCCAGTTCGGAAGGCTGAAAACGAATGGGACCGATTTCCAGAAAGCTCCTCACTCCAGCAGCCGTTCCCGAGCCGGCCCCAACGAAGAGGGTTGCAAGGAGCAGGATTACGCACAGGACGTGCGCAGGGACGGCGACCCACTCGATCCACCGAGGACCGATCTGGCAAATGACCACGAACGCAACAAGCGAGATCGCCGCCCATTGAATCTGGAGGATCCAGGCACCTTCAGTGATTGGGCTGGGGATGTTCAGGACGCCCGCCGAATAGATCATGGCGATGCCGAACGACGTCATAACGAGCGCCGCCAGGAACAGAGCCGGATCGCCTACCCAGCGCTTGAAGAGGTTACCCATTAACGACGATCAGCCCTATTCTATCAGCGAGCCCAGGGAGCAGGCCGGCCGAAATTGTAGTGCTCCCCGAGGGTCTGGATCGAATCGGGGAGGGGCATCCCATGTTCGCGACGTAAAAAGAAGTCCGCCGTCTTTGACACGAGTGGCGCCGCAACACCCGACCCGCTTTCCCCGAACTCCACAAGCGCCACTACCACGATTTCTGGATCCTCGCCCCGCGGTCCGGCCATGCCCGCAAACCAGGCATGCGGGCGCAAGGTGTCCTGAGGGTTCTGACTGGTTCCGGTCTTGCCGAGCACCTCCCAGTGTTCGAGGGCTGTCCCCAAGTATGCCGTCCCCCCCGGAGACGCAACCCCACGCATACCCTCCCGGAGCACCTCCATACTCTCTCTCGACATATTGGGGAGACGCCAATCCTCTGTCGGATCGGGATTCTCGAGCAAGTGGGGCGTCGGTGCCGTGCCATCCCTNGCCAACGCAAGATAGAACTGTGCCATCTTGAGCGGCGTCTGTGAGTTGGGACCTTGCCCGATGGCGAGATTCAGAACCTCATTTTCCTGAGGTCTATACCCGAAGATACGTTCCCAATATTCCCGCCCTTCCGGGAAGATGCCGCTGCTTTCCTGCGGCAAATCAATGCCGCTCTGTTCGGCGAAACCGATCCGGATACTCTCCTCGAGCAGAGGGTCCAAGCCGACCCTGAGGCCGAGTTGGTAGAAGTACACGTTGCAGGAATTGGCTATGGCTCCCGCCAGATCCAGGTAGCCGTGACCTTCCTCATCCCAGCAACGGCGGTAATCGTCGCCAATGAATATTCCCCCGTTGCAAGGCTCCGGCATGAATTCGCGGGGACCCACCACACCTCGATCGACCGCGATCGCCGCGGCCGCCAGCTTCCATGTAGAACCGGGCGGATAGGTTCCCGTCACCGCCCGGTTGAAGAGCGGCGTCTCGGGATCCGACTCAAGTACGGCCCATTCTGCGGGGGTCAGCCCGTTCACAAAAGCGTTCGGATCGAACGTAGGAGCCGAGTACAACGCNAGCACTCCACCGTCCACCGGATCCAGGGCGATCACCGCACCCGCGAGCGAGTCCGGAAAGATGCTGTGAATCCACTCCATCAGTTCGAGATCGAGCGTGAGATGGATATCTTCGCCGGGGTCACCGGCGTCCTCTTCGATGCCCGCCAGCGACCCCACGATTCGACCCAAAGCATCAACCTCGAGATATCGCACACCCTGGCGCCCCTGGAGTCGCTCCTCATACTGCCGCTCGATTCCCACCTTGCCGATCAGCATGCCGGGCTCGTACTCCGTAAAGCGAGGCCCGGCGAGTTCCTCCGCCGTGATCTCGTTGACGTAGCCAAGGACGTGAGACNCGGCACTTCCCCCGATGTAGCGCCTCTTCGGCCTCATCTCGATGACGATACCGGGGAAGTCCTCGCGCCTCTCCTGAAGGACGGACACCGCCTCGAAATCGGTATCGATCTCAACGACCAAAGGCTCCCATCGCTGATACTGCCCCATCAGAGTCTCGATCCGTTCGTCCGAAAGTCCGAGATAGGGCCTGAGACTCTCCAAGGTCTGCCGGGTCGATTCGCGGGACTCCCGGAGGACGAGGACGACGTATCCCGGAACGTTGTCCACCAGCACCCGGCCGTTGCGATCGAAAATAGTCCCCCGAGGCGCGGCGACCGGAAGAGGCCGAAGTCGATTCGACCTCGACTGGAGCACATAGTCGTTCGATTGAAACACCTGGACCCGGAAGAACTGAACGGCCAACGACCCGAGCGCGATGGCTATAATTGCGAGTGCTCCTGTCGCCCGCTGACGGCGCCTGTGCGCATGTACCAATCTCATCGGACCGTCTCCCATCCCAAGCCACTAATCGCGATCACGACCAGTCCGATCACACCCGCATACACCGCGGAGATCGGAGATTGAATCAGCACCGTATCAACAAAGGGTTCTCTCAAACCCTCCCCTAAAGCAACCCAATGTAGGAGATCTCTAACCCACTTCCCCAACACCAGGTAGGACATCACAAAAAAAAGGGAATCGCCCACGAAGAAGTCCCTGGTCCCCGCTCCGCCCGTGCCCACGAGGGTCAAAGCAAACGTATTGGCACCAAAAGCAAGTACGGAAAAAGCATCTTCGAGAAGCCCCAAGACGAATCCGAATCCGGCCGCTCGCCCCATTCCCACCTCTCTCGCCCCAATGAGCAACCCCACGGCGAGGAGATCCGGCGCGCCCTCACCGAAACCCAAGCTCACATGAAGNCCGAAATGCAAGAGTATCAGTAAGCCCACAACACCCCAGATCCGCGCCGGGGTTTTCACCGAGGTCTTCTTGCTCCCAAGTCGGCGATGCCCTGAGCAGGCTCCTCGGGCTCGGNCTGCTCTGGCACNATGGGACCCTCTTCCGACCGCAAGTTCGCATCAAGGAAGTCCGGTTCCTCGGGCANCAGCACCAGGACGTGGGCGGCCTCNCCGGGTGATACGNAGGGNCGTACTAGGTATGATCTGTTCCAACCCTCCTGCTTGTCCGACTCTTCGATCACAACGCCGAGCCGGATCCCGCGGGGATAGACGCCCAAGCCATTGGTGACCAAAACCACCCCGGGCATCAATTCCTGCTGGAACGGCACCCCGTCCAGAAGCATCAGATCGGCCCCACGGAACCNTCCGGGGGCCGCTCGGACCAGCCCGGTAACGGAACCGTCCTCGGTCATCGCGCTGGCTCGGAACTGAGGGTGCGTCCAATCCCGCCCCGTCGCGCTGGTAGCCCCTGCCCTGCGCACCACGCCGAGGAGATAACCCCGGTCCGTGATCACCGGGGAGTCCCTCGTCACCCCCCGGTCGCTTCCCACATCGAGCAGGAACATGCTCTCCGAACCTGGCATACCGGCGCGAATGACACTGGCCGGCACGTATCGATCTGGATTCCTGCCTGACAGATCGAGGAGCCTCCGTAACCTGGCATTCTCCTCCAACAAAGTGCTGCTGTTCGCGATCATGGCGACGAGGGAGTCCAGCCGTGCTTGAAGGTCTTCGGTGTCCTCCGCGTGGACACTTCTTCGGCCCAGCACCTCCTGAGTGAAGATGAAGGGTCGAAGCACGGAGTCACGTAGAAGCGAAGCGACCTCATCTTGCGACGTATCGGGGAGTAAGAGAGCGATCACGGACAACACGACAAAGCCGAAAGCAACGAACGCACTGTAAGACTTTCGGGTCCCGTTGGTATCGCTCTTGTACTTAGACATAGTCCCCAACCCAGCCCCGGCAGGCCAACCGTTAAGCACCCATTTCCGTCTTTCAGGACGAGTCCTAGGTGGTCAGCACCGTCCGATACTTTTGCAGGTCATCCAGAATTCGGCCTACCCCACGCACCACACAACTGAGAGGCTCCTCGTCCACATGGATCGGCAGATTCGTCTCGTGCTGCAGAAGCCGATCCATACCGCGAATGAGGGCGCCACCACCCGTCATCACAATGCCGCGATCCACGATGTCGCTGGAGAGCTCAGGTGGTGTGATCTCCAAAGCCCGTCGGACCGCTTCGACGACCGCCTGGATCGGTTCCTGGATGCACTCACGTATTTCTTGGGAATGGACGTGGACGGTCTTGGGAATCCCACTCACCAAATCCCGGCCTTTCACGTCCATCTCCCGCTCCTCTCCCACTTCGAAAGCGGAACCGATCTGAATCTTGATGGCTTCAGCAGTCGGTTCGCCAATCAAGAGGTTATAGTTCTTGCGAAGGAAGGTGACGATCGCAGCATCGAATTCGTCGCCACCTACCCGGATCGATGTATTGGACACGATGCCGGCGAGCGCGATGACGGCGATCTCGGTGGTTCCACCGCCAATGTCGATTACCATGTTGCCGGTGGGCGTCTCGACAGGAAGGCCCACCCCGATGGCGGCAGCCATCGGCTCTGCGACCATGTATACGGATTTGGCCCCAGCCGAAATGGCACTCGAACGGACCGCACGCCGCTCCAGCTCCGTGATCCCAGACGGGACACCAACCACGACCCGAGGCTTGATGCGGAGAACCCGCTTGGCGGTAACCTCCTTGAGAAAATGGCGGAGCATCATCTCGGTGATGTCGACGTCCGCGATAACGCCATCCTTGAGCGGCCGCACCGCTTCGATCGCCTCAGGGGTGCGTCCTAACATGCGTTTGGCCTCGAGGCCAATCGCCATGATGCGCCCAGTCCCCTTTTCGATGGCGACCACCGAGGGCTCGTTGAGAACGATCCCTTCGCCCTTCACATACACCAATGTGTTGGCTGTTCCCAGGTCCACCGCGATGTCGTTTACTGGGATCAGCCGACCCGCTTCCAACCACTTGGCGAAGTTCAAAGTTCTCGAAAGTCCTTAATGTGAGCGGTGCCTGCCGGGTCATGCCGCGATGATGCAGACATCATGCGCCATGCCCAAGATGCCTAGAAGAGATTTTACGTCAAGGAATTTTCAAATGGTCGGTTGCGTGTTCGACGCCATATGTTCACTCGATTCCTGTACTGCCGAAGCCACTTTCACCCCGCTCGGTGGCACCCAACTCCGTCGACTCTATCACCTCAGGCGCAGAAAAGCGTTGGAAAACCAGCTGCGCGATTCTATCGCCGCGCGTGAAAGTGACGGGCTCAGCGCCGCTATTCTGAAGAATGATTCGGAGTTCGCCCCGGTAATCCGGGTCGATGGTCCCGGGACTGTTCGGGAGTGTGACGCCATGACGTAAGGCCAGGCCTGACCGAGGCCGCACCTGACACTCCATCCCTTCGGGGAGCTCCATCTCCAGACCTGTCGAGACCAGACGAATCTCCTGCGGAGCGAGGACGAAGTCTTTTTCCGCCGAGCGGACATCGTATCCAGCCGCGTGAGGCGTGGCTCGGGAAGGGAGCGGCAGATCCGGGTTTTGAGGAAGCCGCTTGAAACGCACTAGTTCGGTCACCGGACTTGCGCCTGGGTCGAACAAATCAGGAAGAGGTGTCGGAGCGAACGCACCGTCACGCAGGTCCCAGGGTCAGCGTGTACTGATCGTCCGGATTGTAGAAACGCTGACAGGCGGAGTTCACTTCGTCCAGGGTCACCGCTTCGATCCGGGCGAGAGACTCGTCCAGATCCCGATACGGCTCACCCCGTAGTGTAAAACCTACCAGACGAAGCAGTCTCGCCCCCGTCGACTCCATCGCCAGAATCGAGCGTCCCTTCGCGTGGCCCTTGGCCTGTTCGAGCTCCTCACCCGTGATCCCGTGCTCACACAGCTTTCCGTACTCGAATAAGATCCCCTCCAACGCCTTTTCGGACGCCTCGGGCCTCGTGCCCACATACACACCCGCCATTCCGGCCTTACTGTAGAAGGACTGGAAGGCATATACGGAGTACGCCAAAGCCAACTCTTCACGAATCCTTTGGAACAACCTGGAACTCATGCCTCCACCAAAGGCTCCCGAGATCAAGATGAGTGCGTTCCGGACCGGATCGGCAAAAGACGGCGTCGCATGACTGATCACGAGGTGAGCCTGGGCGGCATCTCGTACGACAGAATCTCGGCCCGAGATCGTATCTGCCGGTTCCTCGATCTCTGGCGACACACACCCCGCGCCCACGCCACCANACAACTCCATCAACTGGCTCACCACGTCATCATGGTCGATATTGCCCACACATCCTAGGACGATGTTTCGTCCTCGATATCGCTCNNAGTGGAGTGAGCGAAGATCGTCGATCTCGAACGCTCTTACGGTCTCNCGGGTGCCGAGAATCGGTTGGCCGTAGGCATGGCCGTTCCAGAACTTGGCGCCATGGAGATCGAAGACCATGTCGTCGGGNGTGTCCTCGACCCCGGCGATCTCTTCGATNACGACGTCCTTTTCCANTTCGAGGTCGNTGGGATCCAAGCGCGGATGAAGAACCAAGTCCGCCAGTACGTCCAGGGCCACCGGCAAGTGTTCGTCGAGCACNTGGGCCTGATAGCTGGTGTGCTCACGAGTCGTATAGGCGTCGAGGCTCCCCCCCAGCGATTCGAGNGAGAGAGCAATCTCATGGGCCGTTCGGCGCNCCGTGCCCTTGAACACGAGGTGCTCCATCAGATGGCTGACACCACCCGATTCAGGCGTTTCATNTGCGGAGCCTTGGGCGATCCACACACCGACAGCGACGGATCGTACGTCGGGNCTTCGTTCGGTTACGACCCGTATGCCGTTATCGAGCACCGCCTCACGCATTTCGGCCCCCGCAAGAGTTCAGCCCTGAGCCTCCTCGGACTTACCCTCGTCGTCCCCCGCGTTGCCGTCCGCACCGCCGCCCGCGGCATCTTCCGCTAGCGCAGCCTTTCGGGAGAGACGGAGACGGCCTTTCTCATCAATGGAGAGCAACTTCACTCGGGTGATGTCACCCTTGTTGAGCACGTCCTCGGTCTTCTCCACTCTGCCCTCCGCGAGCTCGGAGATGTGGCACAACCCCTCCACACCTGGAACGATCTCGATGAAGGCGCCNAAGGAGGTCGTGTTCTTGACCGGGCCCTCGTAGATCCTCCCGATCTCGGGTTCCTGGACGATCGCTTCGACCATCTCACGTGCGCGTGCTCCGGCCTCACCGGAGACCGCCGCGATCTTCACGAGACCGCTGTCATCGATATCGATCTTGGCCCCGGATTCTTCTTGAATGGCACGGATGGTTTTCCCTTTGGGCCCAATGATGTCGCCAATCTTAGAGGGATTGATCTGGATGCTCACGATCCGGGGGGCGTACTGCGAAAGGTCGCTCCTCGGCTCCGCGAGTGCCTGATCCATGTGGTCGAGGATGTGCATCCGACCCTTATGCGCTTGCTCGAGCGCGGTCTTCAGGATGTCGTGTGTCAGCCCCTNGATCTTGATGTCCATCTGGATGGAGGTCACACCTTCGCGTGTGCCAGCGATCTTGAAGTCCATGTCACCGAGTGCATCCTCNAGNCCGAGGATGTCGGTAAGAATCGCGACNTCGTCCCCTTCCTTGATCAGCCCCATCGCGATCCCTGCACACGCAGACTTCACCGGTACGCCGGCGTCCATNAGCGCAAGCGACGCNCCGCATACCGAAGCCATCGACGATGACCCGTTCGACTCGAGGATGTCAGAGACTATCCGAATCGTGTAGGGGAAGTCGTCGTAGGCCGGTAGAAGCGGGCGGATGGCTCGCTCGGCCAGCGCCCCGTGTCCCTGNTCACGCCGCGACGTACCNCGGTAGGGGCGCGCCTCNCCNACCGAGAACGGCGGGAAGTTGTAGTGGAGCATGAACGACTTGGTGACCTCTTCGGCGCTTTCGATGTTGTCGATCCGCTGCTCATCTCGGGACGTTCCGAGTGTGGTGGCAACCANGGCNTGCGTCTGGCCCCGCGTGAACAGTGACGAACCGTGNGTCCGNGGGAGCACCCCAACCTCCGACGTGATCGGTCGAACATCCTCCACGCCGCGACCATCGGCNCGCTCGCCCTGTTTGAGAATACGCGTACGCATGGAGCGCTTCTCGATGTTACGAAGCACCGTCTTGACGGATTTCTCGTGATCGCTGTACGCCTCGTCCTCTTCGATCAAGCGGCTGATCACGTCCTCGGCCACCGCGGCCATCGCCTGGTTCCGTTCGGCCTTGTCGGACAAGGTCAACGCCTCATCGATTCGGCTCTCGGCCATGTCCGTCACCTTGGCGGCGAGGTCTTGGTCCGGCTCGATCGGCGACCAGTCCATGTCGGGGACCGTGTGCCCTTCCAGCAGTTCACGCTGGATGTCGATGAGCTCCTTGATACCCTGATGTGCGGTCTCCAGGCCTTCGAGGATTTCGGCCTCACTCACCTCGACCGCACCGCCTTCCACCATCAGAATGGCGTCTTCAGTACCCGCAACCAAGATATCGAGGTCGGAGTATTCGAGTTGCTGAAACGTGGGATTGAGTACCCACGTACCCTTGATGCGGCCTATACGAACGGTCGCCACCAAGGTGTTGAATGGGATTTTAGACATGTTCAGCGCCACCGAAGCGCCGAGCATGCCGAGTACGTCAGCGGCGTTTTCCTGATCGGTACTGAGCACGAAACATGCGACCTGCGTCTCGTGCTGGAATCCCTTGGGAAACAACGGGCGGAGCGGCCGATCCGTCAGGCGCGCCGACAGGATCGCGTTCTCGCTCGGCCGACCCTCGCGNTTGAAGAAGCCACCGGGAATCTTCCCGGCCGCGTAACTCTTTTCCTGAAATTCGATGGTCANGGGGAAAAACGGTAGATGGCTTGGACCGTCCTGCACCGTAGCGGCGCAAAGCACGACCGTGTCACCATACTGGACCAGGCAAGACCCTTGGGCGTTTCTGGCCATGCGCCCGAACTCGAGGCTCAATGTGCGCCCCGCGAACTGGCGTTCGATTCTCTTGATCATATTCTCTTTTCTCTGCTGTCAGGCGGACGGGAACACCCCGTCACGCACTCATGATCCCGTCGGGGCATTCCCGATCGGGTTCTGCAGCAGGGGTCCGAAGAGAAATCGACCGCCGCAACGGGGGCGCCAGAGCGCCCTGGCGGGGGCACGAGGTGCCCGGCCAGATGCAGCCATTTGTTGGGTCGATTCTCNTGGCTCCTGCTTTTCCAAATCCAAAGCGGCGGGCCATTTATGGCCGCCATCCTTGTCCGANATCACTGGCAAGGTGTTNAANAAGTACNAGACCTTTCTAATGCCGGAGTCCCAGATCCGCGAGAACTTCACGGTACCGCTCAACGTCCGTGCGTTTCATGTATTCCAGAAGGCGTCGACGGCGGCCCACCATCTTGAGAAGGCCGCGGCGGCTNTGGTGATCCTTTTTGTGCGCGTCGAAATGCGACCGAAGGTCATTGATACGCGCTGTGAGAATCGCCACCTGGACGGGAGCGCTCCCGACGTCTCCGTCGTGGAGCTGGTGCTTCTTGATGATTTCTTCTCGACTGATCGTCATTTGTTCTTTGCCTCCGCAGGAGTCTGCGCTACAAGGGAAGCTCGTCATCCTTCATTTGAATAGCCCCTAAGCTAGCGGGAGACCTCGGTGGTAACAACGCCTTCTAGGACGTGACACGAAGGACTTCACGCGCCTGCTCGACATCTTCCTTCATCTGCNGNACGAGAGCTTCGCTCGTATTGAACGGGCGTACCNCCCTCAAGTACTTCACGAAGTCCATGCGGACCTCCTCCCCGTAGATGTCTTCATCAAAACCCAGGAGGTGCACCTCGATGGTCGGTGGAGATCCACGGAACGTTGGTCGGGGTCCGATGTGGAGCGCACCATCGAATGTGCCTGAGCGGACCGTTCCGCGCACGGCATAGATCCCCGGCGGAGGGATGAGCTTACCACCTTCGCCCCCTCCCCGTACTTCGAGATTGGCCGTAGGAAAACCCAGCGTCCGACCCCGTTGATCACCACGCACGACCAACCCACGAAGGGAGTACGCGCGGCCCAAACCCCTTCGTGCGGCTTCCACGTCACCCTCCAGGAGGGCCTGACGAATCTTGGTCGAGGAGATCGCCTCCCCTTGGGACGTGACCGGGCCCACCACATCGACGGCAAACCCCAACTCGCCCCCGAGCTCCTTGAGCATATCGGCGTCACCTTCACGCCCCTTCCCGAAGCGATGATCGTACCCCACGACTAGCTCCCCGACGTTGACACGCTCCACCAGGATCTCCTCAACGAAGCGCCGGGGAGTGTACGCGGCCAACATGGGTGTAAACGCGAGGAAGACGGCGTAGTCGAGACCCGATTCAGCTAGAATTTCTTTCTTCTCCACCGGCGTCGTCAGCATGGGTGGAGCCCATTCCGGACGCACGATCATAAGGGGGTGGGGGTGGAACGTCACCAAGACGCTCCTACCACCCACCCCCTCCGCTCTGCGCCGAATCTCCGATANCACCTCCCGGTGGCCTCGATGAACGCCATCGAACATTCCGATCGTGACGACCGCCTTGCGNCCGTCGCTCGGGAGTCCGGGGGGAAGCGTCGGGTCGATCNCGTATACCGTCATCTAGTAAGAATTTTCTTCGGTGAGAGGTGCCCGTTCCGGATCTCGGCGATACCGATCAAGCCCGTCTCATCCACAACGGCGACGGGGCTTCCGGTCTCCGGATGGAGCTCTTCGGACCATGGAATCGCTTGTCCTTGAAAAAGTCGTGACGCGGCACTGGCCTCCACATGAACCGTCGCTAAGTGACCCACTGCGGTCGCCGGCTCGACCCAATGGGTCGGACCTGCTGGAAGACCTTCTCGGAGGCGCTCGCCGGGTATCGCACGGTCCACGGAGAACCNCCCTATCGCGGTTCGGCGCAGGGCCGTGAGATGGGCCCCGACCCCAAGCCTATCCCCAAGATCTCTCGCTACCGCTCGGACGTATGTGCCGCTCGAACAGGCCATCGTGAAGTCCACCTCGGGAGGCGCGAAGTCGGTCAGCCGAATCTCGAAAATCTCCACATCGACGGGTGCAAGCTGAACGGTATCTCCTCGACGCGCCCTCTTGTACATCCTCTCACCCCCTACCTTCTTCGCCGAAAACTGCGGAGGGACCTGTCGCCCGCGCCCCTCGAAGGTGGCCAACTCCGCCCCAATCTTTTCTCGGGTCAGCTCCGCCCCGAAGTCCTGGACGGCGACCGCCTTGCCCTCGGCGTCATGCGTGTCCGTGCGGATCCCCAGCCGCGCACGGGCCTCGTATCTCTTCGAGAGCACGCCCAGGTACTCGGCAAGGCGCGTGACAGGGCCGACCAGCAAGATCAGGAGTCCGGAAGCGAAAGGATCCAACGTCCCTGTGTGACCGATTCTTCGTACACCCAGGGACTTTCGCGCCCAACTCACCACGTCGTGGGAAGTGGGCCCCGCAGGCTTGTCAACGAGAAGCGCTCCACCTCCCTCGGGCACGACCACCCCATCACGCGACACCCGGTTCCTCCGTATCGCCGTCCGTGCGATCGTTCGCCTCGCGAGGCCCGTCATCATCCTCGTCTTGGCCAACGTCCAATCCTTTGAGAATTTCCTCGATGCGGTTGGCCTGAGCCGCCGTCTTGTCCTCCAGGAACCGTAACTCCGGGATCCGGCGTATGTGCAGCACAGCGGCGAGCTCGCGGCGGATGAAGTTCGCTGCTCCCTCGAGGCCCAAAAGAGCATCGGCGCGATCCTGGTCATCGTTTCCTAGACCAACGTAAACCCGAGCAAGCCAGAGGTCCGACGTAACTTCAACCGAGTTGACGACCACATCCAGCACCCGCGGATCACGAACCGAACGGCGCAGGATCGCGGTAATTTCCCGGCGGAACTGTTCGTTGAGGCGGGCGAGTCGTCGGTTGGCTTTATCCATGGACCTGAAGGAATCAGTAACGGACCTTGTCTACTGAGAGAATCACCACGCGGTGCTCACCCTCGATAAATCGATCCAACTTGGAAATAACGGAATCCGGCGAGGCGCCGTCCGTGGTTACAAGTGCGACGGAAAGCTGGGCACGGGTCCAAACGTCTTGGTAGGCGGTTTCGGCGACGGAGACGTTGAATCGCTCCCGGATTCGATCCTTCAACGACTTGACGACCCTCCGCTTGTCCTTGAGGGATCTACACTCCGGAAGCGAGAGATCCCAGGAGCACCCTGAAACGAGCACGCAGTCTCTTGCTGAGCCTAGACTGTCGCTTCCGCGAGCGTCCGTGGCACTTCTTCGACGATGTAGCTCTCGATCACATCGTCCACCTTGATGTCGTTGAAGTTTGCGATGGCGATGCCGCACTCGAGACCCTCACGAACCTCAGCGACGTCGTCCTTAAAGCGCTTCAACGAGGAAACCTCGCCTTCGTAGACGACGACGCCCTCTCTAATGAGCCGCACATTCAACTTCCGGTCGACCACACCGTCAACGACCTCACAGCCCGCTATGGTACCGACCTTCTTGATCTTGAAGACCTCGCGAACCTCCGCGGACCCGACAATTTGCTCCTTGCGCTCAGGAGTCAACATTCCTTCAAGCACAGCGCGAATCTCGTCGACACCCTCGTAGATCACATCGTAGATGCGGACCTCGACCCCATCCCGCTCGGCGTTCTTGCGCGCATTCGTGTTCGGACGGACCCGGAACCCGAGAATCACAGCCCCAGAGGTGCCTGCCAGCAACACATCCTCCTCGTTGATCGCTCCCACCGCACGGTGAACGATGTGGACCTTCACCTCGTCGGTTCCGAGGTGCTCCAAGGCGTCTGAAAACGCCTGCACAGAGCCATCCACGTCGGCTTTGATGATGAGCGGAAGCACGTCCGCCGTACCTTCAGCTACCATGCCGGAGAAGTCCCCGAGCTTGACCCCACGTTCCTTGATTCGAAGCTGCTTCTCCCGATCCAGGCGCATCCGGCTCTGGGCGATCTCGCTCGCCGCGGTGGCGGCCATCACCTGGAACGTGTCTCCGGCCTGAGGGACCCCTGCGGTTCCGAGAACCTGCACGGGGATTCCCGGCCTGGCCTCCACCACCTTGTGACTACGCTCGTCCAGCATGGCACGCACGCGACCCTCGAAGTTCCCGACGACGAAGGCATCTCCTACGCGAAGAGTGCCCTTCGTGACCAGTATCGTAACCACCGAGCCCTTTCCCACATCCAACTGGGACTCGATCACCGTTCCCAGGGCATCACGGTCGGGGTTGGCCTTCAGCTCCAACAACTCCGCCTGGAGCAGAACCTTTTCCAGAAGTTCGTCGATACCCTGCCCCGTCTTGGCCGAGATGTCCGAACTCAATATGTCCCCGCCGAACTCCTCGACTTGAACGTCCTGCTGAAGAAGCTCTTGTTTCACCTTGCCAGGATCCGCCGATGGGAGGTCGCATTTGTTCACGGCGACGACCAGGGGTACACCGGCGTTCCGAGCGTGGCTGATCGCTTCATTGGTTTGCGGCATGACCGAGTCGTCCGCAGCCACAACAAGAATCACGATGTCGGTGATCTCCGCGCCTCGAGCACGCATGGCAGTAAAGGCGGAGTGGCCCGGCGTATCCAGGAACGTGATCATGCGTTGGTCGTCCAACTCGACGTGGTAGGCACCGATATGCTGCGTGATACCACCCGACTCTCCGGCCACCACATTGGCCTCCCGGATCGCATCCAACAGGAGCGTCTTGCCGTGGTCGACATGCCCCATGACGGTCACGACCGGCGACCGCGGTTTCAGGTCGGCCTCAGCCTCCTCCTCCTCGACCGNGTCTTCGTGGTGGCCGTATTCCTCCTCGCGAATCACCGTGCACTCNAACTCATCGAGGAGCAGCTCGATTTGGGGGAAGTCGAGNCGCTGATTGATGGTCACCGTGAGCCCCAGGTTCTTGAATGCGGACCCGATGATCGCGGTCGAGGACACGTCAACGAGATCGGACAACTCCGATACGGTCANGAATTCGGCGACCCGAACCACCCTCCGCTCCCGCTCTTCTTCCTCGCGCGCCTCCTCCTCCGCGGCCTCNCGCTCTTTCTTGGACGNTCCGGACCCCTTCCGCCGGCGTTTTTTTNCTCCGNCTTTNAGNTGCGCCATCACGCGCTGGATGTTCTCCTGGACAGCACTCTGATCCACCCGTTGGCGTTTCTTGCCCTTCCTCTGCCGCTGACTCCGCTGGCCATCGGGAGTATACCCTTCCGCCTGGACTCGGACCTGNCCGNCCGTTCCGGAAGAANGGGCCGGTTTTGGGCGACGAATCACACGGGCCGGTCCCTCGGNTCCAACCTGCCGAGCCGGCTCCGGCCGTTGGCGCGGCGGNGCTTCCGCAGCAGAGTCAAGAGATNCGGCAGCGGGNGTTTCGGCTTCNGTCTCGGCTTCGACNNGAGACTCGTCCNCCACCTGGNGACCGGNCTCCNCCGGGTCTTCCGGCGTGGGTTCGGAATCGGCAACGATATCGAGTTCTGGGACAACCTCGTCCACTACGTCCATCACATCCACGGGCGNCCCCGTATCCGGAGCCGGCTCNAGTACGNCAGCGGAATCCTCATCGCTGTCTACATCGCTCGCCGCCACTTCAGTCTCTTCTGCTNCGTCCATTTCNTCGGCCGCGTNCACCNCTTCCGCTACGNCCATCTCAGNCTGGNGCTCTGGCTCTGGCGGTAACTCGGTCATGCGACGACGCCGGCGCTTCCCAGCAATCGGCTTGGCGTCCACGATGGCCGCCTCAATCGCCTCTGCACTANCCTTGTGCCCGCTCCGCCGCTCCCGCTCGAGGCGAGCCANAATGAGAGCGACGTCCCCATCGCTGACAGATGCGTCCTTGTCCGTCACAGAAATCCGCAACGTACGCAGGAGACTCAACAATACCTCGGACGAAACCCCGAGNTCGGTGGCTAATTCTGCGACCCGCATCCGCTTCGTTTACCCCCGAGANCCATTTGCGACTGGTATTGCCGACTTCACAGCTAGCCGGGCAATCAACTCCTTGGCNAGCTCCTTATCCGTGACGGCCACCGCTGAAACCGGCGCCGATCCCACGGCCAATCCCAAGGCCTCACGCGTCCCGACGATCGCACGAGGCGTCCGCCCATGAACGAGAAGCTTCATGACCTTGTCTCGCTGTGTCTCAGAGGCATCCTGAGCGAACAGGACTAGCCGCGCACGGCCTTCCTTGAGCGCTCGCCTCGTCGACCCGGTCCCTGATGCGACCGCTCCGGCTCGNCGAGCTATCCCGAGAAGGGCCATAGGATCACCCATGGGCCTCATTCTCANCTTCCGGCGCGGGGACTTCCTCGACTTCGCCGTCCTCCCCTNCTTGGGCATCGGCTTCGTCCTCACCTCCTGCTGCGGCGGCCATTTCCTCGACCTCGACCTCGTCAACCATCTCGGCCAAAGCCTCGTCCTCGCCTTCGTCCGCGCCTTCTTNGGCAGCCGCTTCCTCACCTTCCGGTGCGCCTGCTTCCGCGTCTTCTGGTNCCGCAGCGTCCTTGATCTCGGCGNCCGNCACCTCAACGGCCTGTTCATCGGCGACTACCGTCAACTCATCGATCAGNACGAGCAACTGGTCAGCCTCCTCTTCGCCGAAACCNTCGATGGCCAAGAATGCGGCCCGATCGAAGTCGATAATCTGCAAGAAAGTACTGTACCCGCCGCTCTCGAGGGCAGCCAAAGTCTCTGCTGTAAGATCGAGTTCAGCGAGTGCGAAGTCAGACGTCTCNAAAGCATCGTCGTCCGACTCCCGCTTAAAAAGGGAGAGATCGGCACCGAGTGCCAGCCACTCCCTCGATCCGTAGAGATCGATCTGCCAACCGATGAGTTGCGAGGCGAGCCTCACGTTTTGTCCATTTCGACCGATCGCCAGCGACAACTGATCCTCGTCAACGATGGCCGTGATCACCTGGCGGTCCTGATCACTCATCACTTTNGAGACCCGAGCCGGCGCAAGAGCCCTTCGTGCAAAGACCTCCGGTTCGGCATGCCAGGGAACGATGTCAATGCGCTCTCCGCCAAGCTCCTGAACCACAGCCTGGACCCTGGAACCGCGCAAACCGACGCAGGCGCCTACCGGGTCGATCGACTCGTCACGGCTGTAGACCGCAATCTTGGTTCTCCCGCCCACTTCGCGCGCGATCTCCTTGATNTCGACGATACCCTGGTGGATCTCCGGCACTTCGAGATAGAAGAGCGCACCCACGAAAATCGGGGCCGCCCTCGACAGGACCAGCCGAGGTCCTTTGGGTGTCTCTTCGACCTTCTTGAGTACACAACGGATCGGATCCCTCTGTCTGAAACGTTCGCGGGGATTCTGGTCCTTCCACGGGATGATGGCGTCGGCGTCGGGAGTGCGGTTGAGCATCACCACGATCTTGCCTCTCTCGATCTGCTGGACTTCGCCCGACAACAGCTCTCCCACTCGATCGGCGTATTCGTCCCTGATCCGGTCCCGCTCGTTTTCGCGGACCAGCTGTATGATGCGCTGCTTCACGGCCATCACCGCGTTTCGGCCGAAATCTGCAAAATCGACTGGAATCTCCATCACGTCCCCGACCTCGAAATCCTGATCGTCCCATCGGGCCTCTTCGAGGCTGATCTCCGACGACGGATCCTCGACTTCTTCCACTACACGGCGGAGTACCACGATGCCGAGGCCACCCGTGGCGTCATCGATGGTGACCTCCGCCTGTACATTGAGGCCATGTATCCGAGCCAAGCCTGCCATGATACCATCCTTCAGGAGGTCGTTGACCTCATCCGGCGACAGGCTTTTCGTAGTAGCCACGTCGTTAAACGCGGCGATAATTTCGCCAGCATTGATCATAATGTCCTCAGCGCTGAGCGCTCACTTCCATTTGAACAGAAGGTGGGCTCCCTTGATTTCCGTAAGGGGCACGCCCACCTCTGCACCATCTCCCAGCCGGAGTCGAACCGTCGGCTCCGGTTTAGAGTCCAACCCCAACAACTCGGCTTCGAGCCGGCTTGAGCGCTCCGCGAGCACCCCATATCCCACTACTGCGACCGGCTCACCGGCAAATCGCTCCCAATCCCGCGTCCGTGTCAGCGGCCGCTCCACCCCCGGCGAGGAGACCTCCAACACATACCGTTCGGGTATCTCGTCATGCTCGTCCAACCAACCTTCCAACTCACGACTCACACGGGCGCAGTCGTCCACAGTCACCGGCGGGTTACCCACCGGGGCGTCACCCATCGGACTCCGCTCAATACGGACCCGAATGACCGGCCGCTTCCGACTACCTGCCCAATCCATCGAAACGAGATCAATCCCCAGATTCAGCAGGCGGCCCTCTGCCTCACGCCTAATCTTCGGCCTCGTCGGAGCCATGCTCCCCTCCTACTCCGGAGATCGACGGTAGACCTCCGAGAACAAAAAAGCGGGGGCCGACAACTCCCCCACTTAAAAAAATCGCCTCCCCTTCGGGCGGCCCAATGAAAGCGTAATCTAGGCGTAACGCCTTTTATTTACAAGACTTGGGCGACCTTCGCATCCTCCGTGCCTTCGGTCTACTAATCTGCGGATTCCTCTACGTCTGTGCCCGTTCCTCGCTCGATCTCAGCGACTCGGAGTTCGATCCGATCCACGACCTCCTTGAGCATGTCGAATTCCTTCTGCTTGACGAAACCGAGCGCATCACGAGCTCCCCCGGCTTTCTCCTGAGCCTTATCGAGCGTACTACGCATCACCTCCTTGGCGCGGTCCGGACTCAGATCCCCACGCTCTCTCGCCTCCTTCAGGGTTTCTTCAATGGCATCCTTCATCGCCGAGAGCATGCTGAGCCCCTGGCGAATCCCACCTTTGATACCATCGCCTCGCTCCTCCTCCTTCGGCTCTTCCTCCTTGTTCGCGCCGTTTTCTTCCTGAAACATCGTCACTCCCTCGTTTAGGACCGCGAATCAACCTCGGCGGAATCTAGTGAAGACAATTATGGCACATCCTGACGCTCGATGCGGGCACCCAGGGCCCTCAGCCGCTCGTCGATCCTTTCGTATCCCCGCTCGATTTGCCTGACGTTTTGGATGCGGCTAGTCCCCTGGGCTCCCAAGGCAGCGATCAGCATCGCCATGCCCGCGCGGATGTCCGGACTCTCCAACCCAGTACCTTGGAGCACCGAGGGTCCGACCACTACCGCCCTATGGGGATCACAGAGGATGATGTGCGCGCCCATCCCCACCAATTTGTCCGTAAAAAACATTCTGGATTCGAACATTTTTTCGTGAACCAGGACCGTGCCCGTGCACTGCGTAGCGGTCACGACCGCAATCGAGGTCAGGTCCGCCGGGAACGCCGGCCAGGGTCCGTCGTCGATTTTGGGCACCGCGCCGAAAGCGTCGCTCGCCACGTTGCACGTGCGATCCCCGTGAATCGTAAGTGTATTCCCATCGATACTTACCTCGACGCCAAGTCGCCGAAAGCCCAAAAGCGTCGAATCGAGGTGCTCGACCGGGGCGTTTTCCACCATAATCTCGCTCCCCGTAACCGCCGCGAGGCCCACGAAGGACCCCGTTTCGATGTGGTCGGAACCCACCGCGAATACGGTACCTCCCAGTTCGGGCACGCCGGAGATGCGAAGCTGGTTGGTACCAATCCCTTCGATTCCGCCACCCATCTTATTGAGGAGATGGCACAGATCCTGGACGTGAGGCTCTGAAGCGGAATTTCGAATCGTGGATTCCCCCTTGGCCAGAACAGCCGCCATGATGGCATTCTCGGTCGCCGTGACCGAAGGTTCATCCAAGAAGAAGTCCGCTCCCTTGAGGTCCCGCGCCTCGATTTCGAACCCACTTGCCAACCGTACCGAGGCTCCGAGCGCCTCGAACGCCAGAAAATGGGTATCCATTCGGCGACGCCCGATGACGTCGCCCCCGGGAGGCGGAAGGTCGACTTTCCCGAAGCGAGCAAGTAGTGGCCCCGCCAAGAGGAGCGACGCCCGAATTCGTTCACTCAGCGCCCGGTCTACGCTCCCCGACGAGACCGGGGAGGCATCGATCGTTACTGTGTTTTCGTCGTCCCAGTGAACCTCCGCTCCAAGAGAGGCGACGATTTCCAAGAGCGTCTCGACATCACCGATCTTTGGGATGTTCTGGAGTGTGACCGGCTCTGACGCCATAACGGTCGCCGCAATGGCGGGAAGGGCAGCATTCTTGTTGCCGGCCGGCCGAATCCGCCCGCTCAGCGAGTGACCGCCCTCGACAATGTAAGTGGGCATAACCTCCTTCTCGTGTCTCGAGTTCTCCTTTGGGCTGCGACGTCGCAACCACTTCTCCTGGTCCCGCCGTTGGCGGGAGCCAACATATTCCCGCGAACCCGACAACAGCAACAATCGAGCCAGTTCTACCCGGTCCAGCGCCCGCCTTGACACTGGATGCGAGCCTGGCCTAGTCTGGTCTAGCGTCGAGTCAGCGGTGCAGATTAACCATACATNCACATACATAACCCATATATTACTTGNGTTTAANCCATTTACTTAATGCTATTTATATGAGTTGTGAGTTCGGCCGCGATTCTCGAAACGATGTAATTCCCTCCGTGACTTCAGATGCTGCATCACCTGACGCTGGAGACGATGTGACGGAGGGCACTAGGACATCCGCGTCCTGAGCCTTTATCTTTCGGGATGATGATTCGTTTGCTTTCCATTTCAGTTCTTCCATTACAAGCGGCAGCAAGCACCGCACCGAATGCGCTTCAGGTCGCGGCGGCGGTCTCGACCGTGGTAATCGCCGCGATCTCGGTCATACTCCTGATAGTCGTTCTCCTGTTTCTCGTACAGCTTAAGAGACTGCTCGGGTCGCTCCAACGACACGTCGAACCGGTCACGGATCGCGCACGCGTCGCGGCAGAAAACGTGGAGTATGTGACGGCCCTCGTACGCCAGGACGTGCAGACGGTACGCGCGTCGGTATCCGGTCTGTCCGATCGTCTGGGAGAGGCCTCCGAGCGCATGGAAGAGCGTGTCGAGGAATTCAACGCCCTAATGGACGTGGTACAGGATGAGGCCGAATCGGTTCTGCTCGATACAGCTGCCCTCGTACGGGGCGTTCGGGCCGGAGCGAAGAGCGTTGGCGAGAGCATGGTAGAAGCCGCCCCGGGAGGAGCCCCACCAGAGCCGGCACCGCTCGAGGGGGGGGACGACTCCGAAGCCGGCGACGAGGGAGAAAACCAGGTAGAAGATGAGGTGGGCAACGCGATGACCGGAGAGGCGCCCGAAAGAGCGTGAAGATCACCTCCGCCCTTGAGGTAGCTTTGGCCTGGATCCTCCTAAACCCGGAGTCGCTTCGGGGCGGGGATGCTTCGGAGTGATTCGAGCTATAGTCGGAATCGATGCCGCCTGGACAGAGCATGAGCCCAGCGGACTAGCGCTTATACAGAGTGAGGGTGTCGACTGGAACGTCGTGTGCGTGGCACCCAGTTATGACGCGTTCATCGCGTCCAGCAGGGGCGCTCGTCTCCACTGGGAGGCAAGAAAATTCTGTGGGACTTGGCCGAACACTGCCGAGATCAAGGTGCGGCGCCTGGCGTTGGCGCGAAGGGGTGCGGCGGACGTGGAGCACCTTCATGAGAGCGCCGACGAGTTCTTCCTCTTCCCGGAGGACGACCTCGTTTCTTGGCCTCGGTGGGATCAGCTCGACGGCCCTGACCAGCCAGGCGACTCTGACCCATCAAACGCTCTATTGATCCAACCGACCTCGGAGTAGCGCCGAAAGCGCCTTAGGATCGGCACGACCCAGCGATTTCTGCATGGTCTGGCCCACGAAGTAACCCATGAGCCGAGTTTCTCCGGATCGGTACCGGTCGACTTCCTCGGGGTTCTCTCCCATCACGGAGTCCACCCACGCGATGAGTTCATCGGAATCCTGGACCTGTGANAACCCCTCCTTCTCGATGATCTCCCTTGCTTTTTCCCCCGAATCGATCATTTGACCGAGAACTTTCCGGCCCATGCTGCCCGAGACCGTGCCATCTTCGACCAGCCCGATTAGATCTCCCAAGTCGCTCGGAGTTATCCCCAAATCGTCGACCGCCACTTGAAGGCGGTTGGCCTCCTTCAGGAGGGGGCCCTTCACCCAATTAGCCGCGGCCTTGGCGTCACCCACAACCGTTACAAGGGCCTCGAAATAATCGGCCAGTGAACGCGTGGCGATGAGCACCTCTACATCACGGCCATCGAGATCGTGTTCCTCCATCAGCCGTATGATCCGCTGGGCTGGGAGTTCGGGGAGTTCGGCCTCCAGGAGGCGGACCCGCTCTGCGTCGAACCTGAGGGGTGGGAGGTCGGGGTCCGGAAAATAACGATAGTCGTGGCTCTCTTCCTTGGACCGCATCGACCGCAGCGTGCCGTCGCGCTCGTCCCAAAGCAGGGTCTCTTGAACGATCTTTCCACCGGCGTCGAGGATCCCGGTTTGCCGCCCGGCTTCGGCCACAACGGAACGCTCTACCGCCGAAAAGGAGTTGAGGTTCTTGACTTCCGTCTTCACACCATACTCATCGCTACCGTCCGCTCGTAGCGACACATTGGCGTCGACTCGGAGGCTTCCCTCTTCCATGTTGCAGTCACTGACATCCAGGTATTCGAGCGTGCGCTTGAGTTCCTGAAGGAAGGTCCTGGCTTGCGCCGGCGTGCGCAGATCCGGCTCGGTCACGATCTCGATGAGAGGTGTACCGGTTCGGTTGAGGTCCACCGCCGTTCCGTCGGGAACACGATCATGAATCGACTTCCCCGCGTCCTCCTCGAGGTGAATGCGACGAATTCGGATCGGCCGTGTATCGCCGTCAGATCGCACCGAAACAATCCCCCCGGTNGCNAGCGGCTCGGAGAATTGCGTGATCTGATANCCTTTCGGGAGATCGGGATAGAAGTAGCTCTTCCGTGCAAANACGCTCACCTCGTGCACCTGGCAAGCCAGACCGAGCGCCGCGATGATCGCCAGATCGACCGCTTCGCCATTGAGNACTGGCAGGGCCCCGGGAAGGCCCAGGCAGACCGGACATACCTGGCTGTTAGGTTCAGCACCGAAGGCGGTCCCATCCGAGCAAAAAAGCTTTTCGGCCGTGCGGAGTTGCACGTGCACCTCCAGGCCGATCACCAATTCCCAGGTCATTCGCCCTCCCTCCCCAATCGCCATCCCGTTTTACTCATCCCGACCCCCGTTCTCCATAGCGCCTTCCAAAGCGAAAGCTGCACGGAAGAGCGTTGACTCTCCCCACTTCGGAGCGATCAGCTGGCCACCCACTGGGAGTCCATCGGAGGTACCGACCGGAACGGAGATAGCCGGGAGCCCGGCGAGGTTGGCCGTGACAGTAAAGACATCGGCCAAGTACATCTGAAGTGGGTCCTCGACGCGCTCGCCCAACGGAAAGGCAACGGTCGGCGAGGTGGGGGTGAAAAGAACGTCGACGCCTTCGCCGAAGGTCGTCTCGAAGTCGGTGGACACCAGGCTTCGTGCACGCTGGGCGCGCCCGTAGTACTGATCGTGGTAGCCCGCCGTGAGAGCAAACGTCCCTAGAAGAATCCGACGTTGTACCTCCCGTCCGAACCCGGCCGTGCGGGTTCCCTCATACATTGCGCCAAGATCTTCCCCCGCGCTGTCCCTGAGGCCGTACCTCACGCCATCGAAACGGGAGAGGTTGCTTGACGCCTCGGCCATGGCGATCACGTAGTACGCTGACAGAGCGTAGGGCGTGTGCGGGAGAGATACTTCACGAATTCGGGATCCACGAGCCTCCAACGCGTCGAGGGCGGCCCGGCAGCGCGCCTGCACGCCAGCTTCCAGTGCGTNCCCGAAGTANTCTGTGGGTACTCCCACCACGAGGCCCTCCGCNCCGGTGTCGCGCTCGTCCGAGAAGTCCGGTACGGGCCTGTCAACCGAGGTAGAATCCCGCGGATCGTGGCCCGCCACGACCTGAAGGAGTTCGGCCGCATCAGCCACCGTGCTGCCAAACATGCCGACCTGATCCAGAGACGAGGCGAAGGCGACGAGCCCATAGCGGCTCACCCGACCATACGTCGGCTTGATCCCCACCACCCCGCAAAAGGAAGCTGGCTGGCGAACCGACCCCCCTGTGTCCGATCCGAGGGCCCCCGGGACGATACCCGCCGCGACGGCTGCCGCAGATCCACCGGAACTTCCACCGGGCACACGGGCAGGATCACACGGATTGCGAACGGGCCCGTAGGCCGAGTTCTCGGTCGAAGAACCCATAGCAAATTCATCGAGGTTGGTCTTCCCTACGATCGTGGCCCCCTCCCCCCGCAGTCGCCGAACCACCGTCGCTTCGTACGGAGACTGGTAACCCTCCAGAATCTTCGACCCGCAGGTCGTGGGGAATCCCACGGTTGCCATGTTGTCCTTCACTGCGACGGGCACGCCGCGGAGCCGTCCCGGATCCCCGGGGACATCGAGCGCCGAGGCCTCGACACTCGACAGAGCGGCGAGGAACGCGTTCAAGCCTTGGGGCCCACCGTTCTGTTCATGAAGCCGGGCGACGGCGGCTCTCGTGGGCTCGGTCGGGTCCACCTGCCCACTCCGGACGGCCTCGGCTATGGAGGCAATGTCACTCATGGAGAGCCTCCCGGATCGTCCGACCCGCCAAGCGACGGCGGGGAGGGCACCACGAAAAATCCGTCTCTGAAGTCGGGAGCAGAACCGGCGGGCGGATGCGCCATCGGGTCGGGCGGAATCTGGCCGGTCGGCCGCTCCGGGGCTTCTGGCGGTCCCAAGCCGAGTCGCTCGCCTTCGGGTACCTGTAGGGAGGCCAGCGTATCGACGTATTCGAGAATCTGGTTCAGATCATGTGAAAGGGCCTCGGACTCCGAGTCCGTAAGTCGCAGTCGAGCCAGATTCGCGATCTGGAGGATTTCTTCTCGGGTGATCGACACGATACGTCCCTTCAGTCGAAGTCGCGGCGAAGACGGGCGTNCCGGACGAGGAGCCGCTTCGTGCCGACGNTATCGAAGTGGACCGTAACTTTAAGATCTCGGCCGAAACCCACGACCTCGCCGACGGTCCCCGAACCAAAAGTGTCGTGCACAACCGCCTCACCCTTCACAAAACGTGGCAGATCCTGGTTGAGTCCCGTGTCGAAGTCGAGATCGTCGTCCTGTATGCCGAGGTCGATCGACCTGCTTGAGTCCGGACGGACGGCTCGGCGACCAGCATAACCATCGCTTTCGCCCGCGACCGCTGTTGTGACCTTCTCGACAAGGTGCCCGGGGATCGCGTCGACGAACGGCGACAAGCGACCGTACATGACCTCACCGGCGCGCCGGCGGCGACGGGCATGGGTCAGGTACAGTTTGTTCTCAGCCCGGGTAATTCCAACGTAAAACAGACGCCGCTCCTCTTCGAGTTCAGACGGATTATCGTACGCACGGCCAAGCGGGAAGAGCCCGTCCTCGAGCCCAGAGATGAACACGACCGGAAACTCGAGGCCTTTGGCATTGTGCAGGGTCATCAATGTAACCGCTGATGCATCCGGATCGTGGCGGTCCACATCGGCCACGAGTGCCACCTGTTGAAGGAACAAGTCCAATTCCGTGAAGTGATCCAGTGTCTCGCTCTCGAGGTCTTCCTGAAGCTCGCTGTTGTAGTCCAGCGCACCGGCAATCAACTCCCGGACGTTGTCCGCTCGATCCTCTCCTTCCGGCCCTTCGTCCGCAAGGTGCCGGAAAACGTCCAGCTCCTTCACCAGGGCCTCCAACAATTCCCCCACCCCCATCTGGGATGCGTGAGCAGAATACCTCTGGACCAAGCCAGCGAAGGCGATGAGACCCCTCACACCTCCCTTGGGAACATCCGGCGCCTCATCGGCCCGGGCCGCCGCCTCCAGAAGCCTGATCTCTTCAGCCTTGGCCCAGGTGGAGAGCCGATCCAGCGATGTATTGCCGATCCCTCGCCTGGGATAGTTCACAACCCTCTCGAACGCACCCGCATCCAACGGATTTGAAATGAGCCTCAGGTACGCCAGAACATCCTGGATCTCCCGACGCTCATAGAAGCGCACACCGCCCACGATTTGGTAGGGTAGACCGCGCCGTCGAAACACGTCCTCCAGAGCGCGTGATTGCGCGTTGGTGCGATAGAGGATCGCCATCTCCCGGTAGGCCAGTCCCGGCCCTTCGGACAAACCGGCCTCGATCTGGTCGGCGATCCAGCGGGCTTCGTCCGTCTCGCCGGAGGTGGTGACCAGTGTGATTCGTTCGCCGCCGATACGATCGGTGCGAAGTGTCTTACCCTTCCGATCGACGTTCTCCGCAATGACGGCGTTCGCCGCAGATAGGATCACGGGGCTGGACCGGTAGTTTCGCTCCAAACGGACAGTGTGGGCGCCCGAAAACGCCGTCTCGAAGTCGAGAATATTTCGGACGTCCGCGCCGCGCCATCCGTAAATACTCTGATCGTCATCCCCGACGACCATGAGGTTTCGGTGTTCGGACGCCAGAAGCTCCACGAAACGGAACTGGGCTCGATTCGTATCCTGATACTCATCCACGAGAAGGAAGAGGAAGCGACTCCGATACATCGCCAGCAGCTCAGCGTTCGACTCAAACAGTTCAACCGGCTTCACCAACAGGTCATCGAAGTCGAAGGCATTCTGCGCTAAAAGAGATTTCTGATACGCCGGATAAATCTTAGCCACAGTCTTTGCAAAAATGTCGAAACCGTCAGCGTTCTCCTCGACGAACTGCTGCGGACCGATGAGCTGGTTTTTGGCGTTGCTGAGGTGGCCGCGAATCGCCTTGGGGTTCCAGCGGCGCGTGTCCACACCCACATCCTCCGTCGTCCTCTTGATCAACTTGAGGCTCTGTTCGGCGTCGAAAATCGTAAACGTATTNCTCCACCCGAGGAGCGGCGCATGGCGCCGCAATATGCGCGCTCCGAGNGCGTGGAACGTCCCGGTCCACATGCCCTTGGGCGCCTCCCCCAGCAGACCCGAGATTCGGTCTCGCAACTCACCCGCGGCCTTGTTAGTGAAGGTGACCGCCAGGATTCGGTCCGGCGGGACGCCTCTTTCATGAATGAGATGGGCGATTCGGGTAGTGAGGACGCGAGTCTTGCCCGATCCCGCCCCCGCCANGACCAGCANAGGACCCTCGAAGTGGTCCACGGCTTCTCGCTGTTCCTGGTTCAGCTGCTCCAGGTATGCTTCAGATGAAGTGTTGGGCATGACCGGCCATGACTGATTCTAGGCGGAGACTTGTCCTGGGTTAGACCCTGGTCACGCCTGCGCCGTCGGAAGCCGGATGTCGAAAGTGGCCCCCTCTCCCTCGCTATTGAGCAGGAAGATATGCCCCTTGTGCGTCACTTCAATGATTCGACGCGACAGCGTGAGACCCACCCCCCAACCCCGGGCCTTTCCGCTCACGCCCGGATCGAAGATCCTGTCGCGCAACTCCGGATCGACTCCCGGACCCGTGTCGTGGACGCGAAGGTGCAGCCAACCGTACGGACCTTCCCTGACTTTGAGCTGGATCTCTCCACCTCTTCCGGCCAGCGCGTCGAGGGCATTCTTCACCAAATTCTCGAGGGCCCACGAGAGAAGTACCTCACTCCCCAGAATCTCGGGCATGTCCTTCGGGACATCCACGACCAGTAGCACTTCCGAAGCGAGGCGCGGCAATCGGGCTTGTAGGTACTGCTCCAGATCTCGCACTACCTCTCGGATGTCGAGGGNCTCCAGGTCCGGATCTCGACCGATGAGTTCGAATCTGTGGCTGATGCGCTCCAGACGGACCAGGTCTCTCTCAATCCCCATGGCAACCGTATCGGATTTCACNCCCTCGGGTATTTCATCATCCGGAAGACCCATGAGTTCCAGCCATCCCTTGAGGGAGGAGATAGGCGTGCCGAGTTGGTGCGCCAGCTCCCTGGCCATGGCCGTCCAGGCCTTGTCCTGCTCAGCACCCCGCTGGTACCGGATGACCAAGAATCCGATGAGCGCCGTGAGCGTGAGCCCGCTGGCCTGAAGCCACGGAATCCACCGGAGGTTTGAGAGCTGCGGCGGATCGCCTAGGTAGATCAAGTTCCCCCCGGCTCCTCGCACGGGCTCCTGGCCGTTCGCTTCGATCCGGCTTACGTAGGCCTGCACCTCTTCCTGCCCCTCGGGTGTCAGAATGTCTGCCTCGAACGGCAAGTTCTCCACGGACACCACGCTTTCCGCCGGGCTGATGATGATCATCGGTATTCTTGATCGAATCATCACTTCTTGAAGGTCGAAGAGTGGGACGTCCTGAAGGCGACCACCGACCAACCGCTCGCTGCGTGATGTGTCCTGAATGAGCTCCTGTGCGATAGCGAACACCTCGCTCATCAGTGCTTGGTTCTCTCTGAGCCCGTCTTGGAGTAACTGCGTGTAGACCAGGTACCACCCAAAGACGATCAGGAAGAGCGTAGCCAGTGCGACGGGCCACCTGATGCGAATCATGGCGTCAGCGCTCCCGTGTTACTCAGCCGGCGGGCGCGGCTCGATGACTTCCTGGCCAAGCCGTTCNTGAAGCGTNTCAGGCACTCGCACCGCGCCGTCGGCCTGTTGGTAGTTCTCGATCAGAGCCACCATGAGTCGAGGAAGGGCGAGCGCCGATCCGTTCAAGGTGTGCACAAANCGCAGCTTCTCTCCGCCCGACGGACGGTACCGTAGATTGGCCCTCCGAGCCTGGAAGTCACCGCAGGTGCTGCAGCTCGACACTTCTAACCACTGCTCGACCCCTGGCGCCCAAACTTCGATGTCATAGGTCATCTCGGCGGAGAAGCCGAGGTCTCCGGACGCCAACTTCAGAACGCGGTAGTGAAGGCCCAATCGATCGAGAATGCTCTCCGATTCAGCGGTGAGTTCCTCCAGCGCGTCTCTGCTCCGCTCCGGTGTCTCGTAACGCACCAGTTCCACCTTGTCGAACTGATGCACTCGCAACAGCCCTCTGGTGTCCGCNCCGGCCGCACCGGCTTCCCGACGGAAGCAGGGGCTGTACGCCGCGTAGCGGACGGGCAGGTCTTCNGCGGACAGAACTTCATCTCGATGAAGATTGGTGATGGGCACCTCNGCGGTGGGAATCAGCCACAGGTCGTCGCGTTCGGTCTGGTACGATTCCTCCGCAAACTTGGGAAGCTGGCCNGTCCCCGACAGTGTATCCCGCGTCACCAAATACGGAACCCTCAGCTCGGTGTATCCATGCCACCCAGGCTCTTCGTTGAAGCCCTGTGTATGAATATCGAGCATGAAGTCGATGAGACATCGCTGGAGTCGGGCACCCAAACCCATGAGTACGGGGAAGCCCGAACCGGAGANCTTCGACCCCCGTTCGAGGTCCAGAAGTCCGAGTGTCGAGCCCAAATCCCAGTGTGACTTGGGCTCGAAGTCGAATTCCGGAGGAGCACCGACCACGCGCACGATTTCATTTTGGTCGACACCGCCGGAAGGGACCTCGTCGAGCGGGAGATTCGGGGTCAGCAGCATCAATTCCCGGATTCGCTCCTCAGCCCGGCCGACCTCCTCATCGATGGCAGAAATCCGAGCACCCACTTCACGCATCTCGACGATCATCTCGTCGCCGTCNCCGCCATCACGCTTGATCCGACCGATCTCTTTGGAGACTTCGTTTCGCTGGGCTTTGAGTTCATTGACCTCACGGAGCGCGGCGCGGCGGCGTTCGTCCAGCGCTAGGATCTCGTCGACCGCATCCTCGAGACCCTCGGTCTCCCTCCGCGCGACGGCAGCCTTTACGGTGTCGGGCTCACTTCGGAGCANCCGAATGTCAAGCACGTCGAGCCCCTGAANAGCTANCCGGTGGGTACCAGCCCGCGATCATCGCAGAGCGGGCTCACATCGTATATGAATACTACGGTTTCCGCAGCCGGGTGGACTTCCGTCGTCTCGAACTTCCCCCAGAAGACACATGGTATTCCAAAATCNCTCTGGCCCTCATGGGTCCTCANGATGTACGTGGTGCCNACCTCAGCAGGAATAGGCTGGTCCCTAATGTACAGAGTGGAATCTTCCGGCGCCTCGAGCACCTCGTCGAAGGACATNCCNGGCATCGGCAGAACCATAACGTCACTGTCGATCCCCAGGGCTCTCGGGGGGATGAACACCAATTGGCCGTCCCGCATATCGACCAGGAGGTCCCAGAAGCCCGTCGCCCCGGCTTCCTGGATCTCCACCGGCTCCCGGTTCACGAAATCGTAACCCGACGGAACGTTGAGGTCGGGACGAGTCAGCGAGTAGAGAAGCACGGTCTGGACGTTCGGGTTAACCCATTTGACGTCGAAGATGTTCTCTCCGCACGCGGCTATGCCCAAAACAGAGGCGACTAGTAGCGCCACCGCGGTCGGTCGAAATCTAGAAAGAAAAGATTTATTCATTGTATGAGTCACAAGAGCATTCAAGGTTGTCCGAAGGCACCAAGGCTATTCAAATCAAGGGGACGATGTCAACGCTCCAACCGTCGAAGTTGCTTGACTTCTACACCGTTTGCTGGGTAGGTTCCCGCGCCGATCCTGCTCCAAAAAGGGGCTGCAACTGATGCACACAGCGGTGCACCGCTCTACATCACCCAAGCGCATTCTGATCGCCGACGACGAGCCTCATATCCGCCGTATTCTCCAGACCGTCCTCGAAATAGCTGGGTTCGAGGTCGACCTCAGGCGTGATGGAAACGATGCGCTTGAGGCGGTCAGGGGTGATGAGCACTACGATCTAATCCTTTTGGATATCATGATGCCCGGTGCCACCGGCCTAGAGGTCCTTGGAAAGATCCGTGCGCTAGACGAACGGAGATCCACTCCGGTCGTGATCCTCACCGCCAAGGGCCAGGACGCGGACCGGCAAGAGGCTTTCTCCCTCGGGGCGGACGACTTTCTCACCAAGCCCTTCAGCCCTAAGAAGCTCCTTGCCAGAATCCACGAAATCATCGACGGGGACTGATCCTCATGTCTACGTCACGGTGCTTGCTGGCGGAGTCGGGAGTCGCTTTTGGCCAGCCAGCACGCCCGACCGGCCAAAGCAGTTGCTACCCCTGGCCTCTGACGAGCCTCTGATTGTCGACACCGTGAACCGGGCGCTCGGTCTCGTGCCCGAGGAGCGGATTCGAATCCTCGCGTCGGACCACCTCACGGAACTGATTCTGAAGGTCCTGCCCGGCCTCGGTCGTGAGGCGTTCATGGTGGAGCCGCAGGCACGAGGCACCGCGCCCGTGCTGGCGTGGGCCGCATGGGAGATCGCCAAGATCGATCCGGCCGCGGTGATCGTCTCGCTTCACGCCGATCATATCATCAAGCCCATAACTGCTTACCTGCAGCTCTTGCGGGACGCCGCCGACCTGGCACAAGAGACCGGTCGCTTATTCGCGGTCTCAGTCCCGCCAAACCGTCCCGAGACAGGTTACGGATATATCGAACCCGGTGAACGGCTCGACGCGCCTGCCGGCGTTCAAGCTTTTACAGTCGCCGCGTTCCATGAAAAGCCCGACACCGAGACGGCACGCCGCTACGTCACCGAGGGGCATTTTTGGAACAGCGGCATTTTCGTGTGGACTGCCGCTGCTTTCTTGGGTGAAGTGAGGAAGGTCGCCCCCGAGATCGGGGATCTTCTGCCGCTCATCGATGACGAATCCTCTGAGGCGTTTTTTGCCCAGGTGCCCAGTGCCACCGTCGATGTCGCTGTGCTGGAGCGGAGTGCGCGAGTGGCATCGATCACGGCCACGTTCGACTGGGACGACGTGGGAAGCTGGGAAGNTCTTACGCGGAGTCGCGAGGCCGATGCCAGCGGGAACGTCGTGGTAGGTCTCGGGCACGTCGTGGAGGGCGAGAGCAACGTCATTTACACGGAAGGTAGCACGGTCGTGACATTCGGTGTGAACGGGCTGGTCGTCGTGCAATCGGGCGACATCACTCTGGTCTCGACGACGGAGCGGGCACCGGACTTGAAACGGCTTCTCGAGCAACTCCCCGCCTCGGTGCGCGAACCCACAACACCCGGGGGCACCGACTGATGGCCCTCGTCCTGTTCGATGATGATCGTGCCCGCGCCTGGACTCCCTTGACTCTCACACGGCCAGCCGGGGAGCTGCTGTTCGGGTGCCTGACACTCCGGGAGCGCGCGGAACACTTTTGGGGAGAGGCCTGCGTCGGCCA
This sequence comes from Gemmatimonadota bacterium, assembly GCA_002712565.1. The sequence goes on from PAUA01000031.1 coordinate 39,971, forward strand.
CATTGCGGATGCTGGCCTCCAAGGATTCGCCGAACCTGGAGCCGCTCCTGTCCTGGAAATCAACACGTTGGACTCGGCCCCCGACACGGGGGCAGGAAGGGCGCGAATCTTGTTCTTGAGCCGAGCGGTGCCGGATTTTACCCCCGCCCCTCCCATCGACGAGCCGGCGGTTCTGACCATGGAGGGGCAGATCGTCGGTTGGGTTCTGCCCCATGGGGCAGAACCCCCGGACGAGAATGACCTGTTGAACCCGGACGGCTCCAACATGGGTCTCCCGCAAGTGGACATCCCGGGCCGAGTCCTATCGAACATCTGGGATCTCACGGCCGGCAATGGCGAACAAGTGTGCTCCGACGTGCCCGTCCTCTTTCCCGAGAGTCGGTTCACGTTGACTGAGGGCGTTCACGTGTCGGGAGCCGAGCGAGTGTCGCTCGGAGATGGCGTGCAACTGGAAGCCGGCGTTCATTTGGACGCAAGTGATGGGCCTATCCGTTTGTCGGCCGGAGCTCACATCTCGGCCTTTACCCGGTTGGCCGGGCCAACCTTTGTAGGGCCCGATACCCACGTCCTAGGTGGATCACTCGGAAGTGTGACCATCGGACCCGCCTGTCGCGTCAGGGGCGAGGTCTCCAGCACCGTCTTGCTGGGCTACGTGAACAAGGCCCACGAGGGATACCTCGGCCACGCGTACGTGGGCAGATGGGTGAACCTCGGAGCACTCACGACGAACAGCGACCTCAAGAACAACTATGGCGTGGTGCGGATCCACACCCCGGAAGGGTCGGTCGATACGGGACTCATCAAAATCGGATGCTTCCTTGGCGACCACGTGAAAACGGGCATCGGCACGTTACTCCCGACGGGATGCGTCATAGGCGTGGGCAGCAACCTCTTCGGCGGCGTCATGGCACCGCTTCACGTCCCTGCGTTCAGTTGGGGTATGGGGGAGAACCTCGAGGAGTACGATATCGAGCGCTTCCTGGACACGGCTGCACTGGCCATGTCTCGGAGAGAAATATCCCTCGAAGAAGCTGCCCGGACACTTCTACGGCGGGCGTGGGAGCGGACACGCCCGGAACGCCAATGATCCGACCCGCATGAGTGACTCGCGAGCTGAGAACCCGCGGTGAAGGTTTGCGTTCTCGGGACCGGTAGCGCCGGTAACGCCACCCTCGTCGAGGCGGGTGGGACGAGGATCCTCGTCGACGCGGGTTTCAGCGGCCGAGAGATGGAGCGGAGGATTTGCGAGATCGGGCTGACGCCAAGCGCGGTCAACGCCATCGTGATCACGCACGATCATCGCGATCACACGCACGGAGTCGGCATCTTCAGTCGCCGGCACGGCACCCCGGTCTACATCACGGATCGAACGCATAACGCGTGCTCGGGAATTTTCCGTGGGACCGAAACGGTGAGGTCGTATCAGGCCGGGAGAGCGTTCGAAATTGGCGCGATCCGGGTCGAGCCCTTCCTGACAGTGCACGACGCGGCGGATCCCGTGGCGGTAGCCCTGGTGGACCGAGAGACCGAGGCGCGGGTGGGCATCGCCACCGACCTAGGACGCCCCAACGCTCAGATCCGGCTCGCTCTGGAACACAGCGACTTCTTGATCCTCGAGTCCAACCACGACGAGGAACTCCTTCGAACGGGCCGATACCCGGCATCGGTGCAGCAGAGAATCGCCTCGAGCCATGGGCACCTTTCGAATCACGCCGCGGCCCGCTTTGCCTGCGAGCTTCTCCACCCGCGCCTTGCCGGCGTCCTCCTGGCGCATCTGTCTCGGGAATGCAACCGGCCGGAACTAGCCTCGGCCGTGGTTGGGGAGGCGTTACGTGGAGCGGGTTTCGAAGGATTCTTGGACGTCGCCCTCCAAGATCAACCCACCGCCTTTATCGACATCGAAGAACTACGCCAGCGTACGGGCCCCGCACAGTTTACGCTGCTCTAGGAGGGTGATCGACAAGGGGGATTGAAGGAGTACCTGCGAAGCCTTCAGGTCCCCCACAGCCTAAGAACGTCGTTGGATAGAGCCCAAATCATGATCCCCAAGAGGATCACGAATCCGAGTTGACTCCACTTCAGTCTCTGCTGTAGCGACAGCGCCTTGCCACGCACAGCCTCGATCCCGAGGAAAACAAGGTGGCCGCCATCTAGGATCGGAATGGGAAGCAAGTTCAGGACCGCAAGATTCACCGAAAGCAAGGCCATGAACCGCAGAAAGGTCTCCAGCCCGAGTTCCGCGGCCTGTCCGGCGACGGAACCGATGGTCAAGATACTCCCAACTTGTCTTGGTGATTCTCTACCCGTGACCAGGCCACCAAGAAAATCCAAGAGCAGCCCGGTCATGCCCACTGTCTCGGCATAACCAAGCTGCACGGCTTGGGCCAGCGAGACGTCNCGATACACCAACTCCCCAACCGGCCCGTTGATCCCGACCTTCCCCACGGTCACCGTCTCGCCCGTCACGGGATCTTCTTCCTGCGTGGCCTCCGGTGTCACCGAGAGCGTGAGGGAGCGGCCCTCTCGCTCCAGCGTAACCTCCATAGGGATATCCGGGTGGGCCTCGACGNCATCCACGAANTCCCACCAGTTGGTTATGGGCACACCANCTGCCACCAACATCCGATCGCCGGCCTCCATCCCACTCCGCGCTGCCGGGTCCCCAGGNNCNANGCGGCCCGCTTCTGCGTCGATCCAAAGCAACAAGCCATCTTGTAGAATCCGGACCCTCTCCTGCGGATCGGAGGTGAGGTCGATCTCGACCTCCATTCTCGGCTCGTCCGTGACGATCGCAAGGGGCCCGGCAGGCGCCTCGAGAAAGCCATCCCGGACGTCGCCCGCATGGTTCACCTGGACGCCTCCGATGGAAACCAGACGAGCTCCGGAGGGCAACTCGGAGAGCGCCTCCGCGCCAGGGGGAAGTAACTCCGGCACAACACGCCCCACCCGATGTTCGGCGAGCTCCTGGAGCCCCCACCGAGCGTTCACACCTGTATAGACGACAAACGCGAACAACATGTTCATGATCACGCCCGCCGAAATCACGAGCGTCCTGGCCCATATAGGTTTGGCGTCGAAGTCGCTCGGCCTCGGTTGGCGAGGCTGATCGGCTACCTCTCGCTCCTCCCGTTCCTCCTCGCCCGGAGCTCCCTCGATCCCCATCATCTCGTCGTCCATCCCGCCCATCTTCACGTATCCCCCCAGTGGCACCCAGCTGATCACATACTCGGTTTCGCCCCTCCGGAAGCCGAACATGGTCGGGCCCAAACCGATCGAGAAACGTTGCACTTCGATGCCCACGGATTTCGCGGCCATGAAATGGCCGAGCTCATGCACAAAAATGAGGACGCCAAGGACGACAAATGTTGCGAGAATCGTCACGGGGTCTCCGATATCCCTCTCATAACCTTCCCATTCGCTTATGCAGGCCTCAACCGCCCGTCAGCGATCGACGTGAGCACACAAAATCGCCGGCCGCAGCGCGGGCTGCAGCGTCTGCTTCCAGTACGTCATCCAGCGTCTCCGCGTTTCGTTTCGGAACCGTCGCCAACGCGTGCGCCACTACTTCCGGCATATCGATGAATCGGATGCCCCGCGAGAGGAAGGCCTGCACAGCGATTTCGTTCGCCGCGTTGAACACGGCCGGCGCGGTGCCGCCCCGGACTCCAGCTTCTACCCCGAGCGTGAAAAGCTCGAATCGCTCCCGATCAATCTCCTCGAACGTCAGAGGTGAAGACCGGATCGGGTCGAAAGTCCTCAACGAAATATCCGCCACATGCTCCGGATGGGACAGCGCATAAAGGATCGGTAGTTCCATCGTTGGAAATCCGAGTTGCGCGAGGACCGAACCGTCATTGAATTCGACAAAAGAATGAACGATGGACTGTGGATGTACGATGGCCTCGATCTTGTCGTAGCCGATCCCGTAGAGAAAATGGGCCTCGATGATCTCAAGTGCCTTGTTGGCCAGAGTGGCCGAGTCGACCGTAATCTTTTCGCCCATATCCCACGTCGGGTGACGGAGCGCGTCTTCGGGACCGACGTTTGCGAGTTCGCCCGCATCGAGCCCGCGAAAGGGTCCCCCGGAAGCCGTTAGCACCAGACGTGCCACGGACTCGGAGTCGTGAGCCTGCAGACACTGAAGAATCGCCGAGTGCTCACTGTCGATGGGAATCAGCTCCCCACCACCCTCACGAGCCGCATCAATCACGAGCGGTCCTCCAGCCACCAGTGACTCTTTGTTTGCCAACGCCAGTCGCTTCCCCGCGCGGAGCGCCGCAAAGGTCGCCTCCAGACCCGCGGACCCGACGATGGCGTTCACCACCACGTCCACATTCACATCCTCGACCACCTCCAGCACCGCGTCCCGCCCGCTTCTCCACATCGCGTCGGGCAAGCTGTGGCTGCCGTTCAGAGCCTGCGGATCGGCCATCACCGCGACCGGCACGCCATACTTCTCTACCTGCGCCGCGACATCATTCAAAGAGTCGTGTGCACACACCGCAACGACTTGAAATCGATCCGTATGGCGAGCAATGACGGACAGAGTGGCCCGGCCGATGGAGCCGGTGGATCCGAGGATGGCGACCTTGGTCAAAGCCATGGGCGGATCAGCAGGAGGAGGGCGTAGGTGAGCGGCACTGTGAAGAAGAGTGCGTCCAAGCGATCGAGGACACCTCCGTGGCCGGGGAGCAGATGGCTCGAGTCCTTCACCCCGGCGTCACGTTTGAGCACCGACTCGGCGAGGTCGCCCACTTGCCCAACCACAGCGATCGGAACACTCAACGCTGCCCCTACCTGCCAGGACAGACCGAACTCAGGGACCCCTGAGAGCCAGAGCCAAGCGAAGATGCCGCCAGCCAGCACAGATCCCACGAGTCCGCCGATTGACCCGACGATCGTCTTGTTGGGACTCACAGCCTCAATCAGCTTCGTCCGGCCCCACCGAGATCCACAACCGTAAGCGAAAGTGTCTCCCAACCAGGTGACCCAGATGGGAAAGATGAGCAGGGCAGCACCGTGGATGGCCGTGGCCTCGTTGGAAACCTGGTCGGGAAGTGCACGAAGCAGGACCCAGAACGAGAGCGCACCACCGGTGTAGAGGGCTCCCATGATCGTCCTGGATGCGGCGTCCATAGGGTGACCGTCGGGCCAGCGAGACCAAAGCGAGAGGGCGAGCACCAGCAGCACCGTCCCCAAGACCAGTCCGAAGGCCCAGGAAGTGAAAGCTCGGTAGTCCGGGTACAACGCCGCCATCAGCGGCAGCGCCCCGGCAAGTGCAGCTCCCAGCCCCCTGAAAGCCACGGTATCGTCCGGCTTCAAGTGATAGTACTCGCGAGCTCCAAGGACCCCGGCGGCCGCCATGAGGACCCCAACGGGCCAGACTCCCCAATAGATGATGAAGACCGCCAGGGGAATCCCCACGGCAGCGACCATGAGCCGGCTGGTTAACTCTCGCCTGGGCACTTCCTATCCAACCGTAACACGACCAAATCGACGATCGCGCTCTTGGTAATCCAATACCGCCCGGAAGAGATCCTCTCTGGAAAAATCGGGCCACAGGACCGAAGCGATGTGCAGTTCCGTGTAGGCCACCTGCCAAAGCATGAAATTGGAGAGACGGGATTCGTCCGAGGTGCGAATCATGAGCTCCGGATCCGGAAGGCCCGCAGTGAACAAGGCGGCCTCGAACGACGCTTCATCGAACTCCTCTGCCAAGAGGTCCCCGGAGACCGCACGCTCCATCATCTGCCTGCACGCCCTCAGGATTTCCTCCCGTCCGGAGTAGGAAATCATGAGATTGAGACGTAAGTGCATGCCACCGGCGGTCTCGGTGGTGATGAACTCCACCGACTTTGTCGTGGAAGCATCCAGCGCATCCAGATCGCCCAGTACATGCACCTCGCAGCCTTGCTCCCTGAGCTTTTGGGTCTCCTTGGACACGTAGAGACGGAGCAACCCCATCAGCGCAACCACCTCGGATCGAGGCCTCTGCCAGTTATCGGTAGAGAATGCGAACAGCGTCAGGATTTCAATGCCCGCATCGAGGGCTCCTTCAACCGACTCCCGGACAGCCACCATCCCACGCTTGTGCCCCGCCGCGCGCGGTAAATTCCGTTGCTTGGCCCACCGGCCATTACCATCCATGATGATCGCAACATGACGGGGAATTCGCCCATTGAGGCGGATTTTCTGCAGTAGTTCAGAAGACGCCATGAAGAGTCAGCCGAGCCAGCCTAGTCGCGACGAAGGATCGCCGGACGCTAGAGGGCCATCACCTCCTTTTCCTTCTTGTCGAGCATCTCATCGATCCGTTTCGAGCAGGCGTCCGTCAGCTTCTGGATCTCATCCAGTTGATGGTGACCCTCATCTTCGCTGGTCTCATGCTCCTTCATGGCATGCTTCACCTCATCGTTCCCAACTTTCCGCGCGTGGCGCAGCGAAACCCTGCCCTCCTCAGCCATATGGTGGAGGAGTTTCGCGAATTCCTTCCGGCGTTCCTCGTTTAACGGAGGGATCGGGATCCGGATGATATTCCCGTCGTTCGCCGGGTTGAATCCGAGATCCGATGTCAAGATCGCCCGTTCGATGTCGGGCAGGAGCGTGTTGTCGAACGGCTGGACAACCAGGAGCGACGCTTCCGGCGTGGACACGCTGGCCACCTGATTCAGCGGCATCTTGGCCCCGTAGGCATCAACCTTCACTGTGTCCAGCAGTGCCGGTGTGGCTTTTCCCGTACGCACCGTCGAGAACTCCCGACGCACCGCGTCGACCGCCTCTTCCATCCTGATTCTGGCTTCATCCAAAGACATGACCACCCCATTCCATCGGGTTCACCCACGGCGTCCCATCCGGATTGGGACGCCGTTCCGGAGTCTTACGATACCAGCGTGCCGACCCGATCTCCCCGAACGGCGGCCGAAACGGCCCCCTGATTCTCGAGGTTGAGTACGATGATCGGGAGGCCGTTTTCCTTACAAAGAGAAACAGCGGCTGCGTCCATGACGGCCAACTCCCTCTGCACGACCTCCTGGAAAGTAATGGACGGGATGAACTCTGCCGAGGGGTCCTCCGTGGGGTCTGCGCTGTAAATCCCTTTTACTTTAGTGGCCTTGATCACGACCTGTGATCCCATTTCGATGGCCCTGAGCACCGCCGCCGTATCCGTCGAAAAGTATGGATTCCCGGTGCCTCCGGCGAAAAGGACGACCCTTCCCTTCTCCATATGCCGGAGGGCCTTCCTCCGGATGTAGGGCTCGGCAACCTCCTCCATACGAATGGCCGTCATGACCCGCGTCGCAATTTCTTTGTGCTCGAGCAGATCCTGAACCGCCAGGGCGTTGATGACGGTGGCCAACATCCCCATGTAGTCCGCTTGGACGCGATCCATCCCCTTCTTACTGGCGAGTGTGCCCCGAACGATATTGCCTCCCCCGATGACGACACCGAGGCTTACGCCCATCTCGTGTACGGCGATGATTTCGTTCGTGAGCTGGTCCACCACCGATGGTTCGATGCCGAACCCTCGGTCTCCGGCCAACGCCTCGCCGGACAGCTTNAGCAGGACCTTCGAGTACTTGGGAGCCTTAGTCACTCACCCACCTTGAAACGCATGAACCGTGCAACTTCTATCTTCTCTCCGGTCTTNGCCGACATCGCGGTGATCAACTCTCCGACCGTCTGGTCCGGATTTTTCACGAACGGNTGCGCAAGGAGAGTAGATTCCTTGAAGAATTTGTTGAGCTTACCGTCGATGATTTTCGCCGCGATGTCGTCAGGCTTGCCCTGCTCCTTCACCTGCTCCGCATAAACNTTTCGCTCGCGTGCAACGACGTCCTCCGGAACATCATCCGGACTGACGGAAAGGGGTGCCTGAGACGCCACGTGCAGCGCAATCTCCTTGGCCAACCCCTGGAAGTCATCTGTCTTTGCTACAAAGTCTGTCTCGCAGTTCAACTCGACAATGACCGCNGTCCGCTTATCAAAATGCACGTACGATCCGATCGTACCCTCATTTGCGGCCTTCTCCGCACGTTTCGCGGCCTTCGCGGCTCCCTTCNCGCGCAGCAAGTCGATAGCCCCCTCAATGTCCCCGTCGGTCTCGGTCAGGGCCNTCTTNCAATCCATCATGCCGGCTCCGGTACGGTCCCGGAGGGCCTTCACGTCTTTCGCAGNAATCGACATGGTGTTGTCAGTCACTCGCTCATCTTGTGGGGTTAATCTAACAAAAAAAAGGCGGGAGCCCCCAACTGCTCCGCCTCTCTCCGCCCCCCCCGAAGGGGCATGAACACTGGGTCGTCAGGATCCCGATTCTGCCTCGTCCNTTTCGCCATCGGCTGCNGCCTCACTATCTATGGCCTCTTCATCTTCGGCCTCTTCACCGTCGGCTGCCGCCTTACTATCTATGGCCCCTTCATCTTCGGCCTCTTCACCGTCGGCTGCCGCCTTACTATCTATGGCCCCTTCATCCTTGGCCTCTTCACCATTGNCGGCCTCGTCCTCAGATCCGTCCGGACCTTCGGGAGAGACCTCCTCCTTGTCCTCCACCAGCCCCGCCGCGCCTGCACCCGCAGCCCCACTCCNAGNGTGTTTTTCGATAATNTCGGGACGGGGCACACGCTTCCTGCGCGGAGCCGCCGGGCGACTTGGAGTCTCGGTCACTTCGCCCGTCTCCGTCGAGTACGTTGTGGCCTGGGCGTCCTGAACCTTACGCTTCTGCTCCTCAGGCACTTGAGCACCGGCTTCTCGAATCGACTCGGCGATGGCCTGCGTGATCAGTCCGACCGAGCGGATCGCATCGTCGTTGCCTGGAACCGGATACTCTACCAGATCGGGATTTGCGTTCGTGTCCGTGATCGCGATGACGGGAATACCCAAACGCCCCGCCTCGCGAACCGCGCTCGNCTCGCGCTTCACNTCGACGATGAACATCGCCCCNGGAAGNCGGGTCATGTCCTTCACGCCCGCCAGATACTTGTTGAGCTTGATCCGCTCACGGTCCAGAAGNAGTCGCTCCTTTTTCGTATAGAACTCGAAGGCGCTCTCTTCCTGTCCCCGTTCCANCTCCTTGAGCCGGCGGATCTGTTTCCGGATGGTCTGGAAGTTCGTGAGCATGCCACCAAGCCAACGCTCGGTGACATAGAATGCTCCGCATTGCTCCGCTTCTTGCTCGATGACCGATCGGAGCTGCCGTTTGGTGCACACGAACAGGACTTTTTCNCCCGCAAGAACGATCTCGTTCACGGCTGCTTTTGCGGTGACCAACCTGTCGAGCGTTTTACGCAGATCAATGATGTGAATCCCGTTGCGCTCCGTGAANATGAATTTCTTCATCTTCGGATTCCAACGGCGAGTCTGGTGTCCGAAATGGACGCCAGCCTCGAGAAGCTCACTCAGTCCCATCTGCTGTTGCTGCATAAAACTCGTCGTCTCAGTTTTCTAACGCTTCGAGAACTGGAACCGCTTACGTGCTTTGGGGCGACCCGGCTTCTTCCGTTCTACCTTCCTTGAATCCCTCGTAAGAAATCCACCGGCACGCATCACGGGCCGAAGNTCCTCATCGTGCTCGACAAGCGCCCTTGCAAGGCCCATGCGGACAGCATCTGCCTGGCCGGTCTGACCACCACCGCGGACGCGGACNCGGACGTCGAATTGCCCATCCATCTCCGCAGCCTTGAGCGGCTCTCCGATCCTCTGTTGGTGTGTGGGGCGCGGGAAGTACTCTTCGAGGGAGCGGGAGTTGACCCACCACTCTCCCTTGCCGGGCTTGAGGATGACACGGGCCACGGCCCTTTTCCGCCGGCCCACCGTCTGAATAGTCGTTTTTGCCATAGATCCTTAATTCGGTTCCTACTCAGACCTCGAGGGGTTGCGGCTCCTGGCCTTGGTGCGGATGAGNCACGCCGGCGTATACTTTCAATTTCTTCCTCATGTGCTGTCCCAATTTATTCTTGGGAAGCATACCCTTGACGGCNAGTTCAATAACCCGGTCGGGATGNCGTTCGATCATTCTCCGAAACGGAATATGTTTCTCGTGCCCCATATAGCCGGAGTGTGTGAAGTACGTTTTTTGGTCGNNTTTGCGNCCCGTCAATGCCACCTTCTCGGCATTGATCACGACCACGTAATCGCCCACATCCAGGTGCGGCGTATACATGGGCTTATGCTTGCCACGGAGGATCCCCGCGACACGCGTGGCGAGCCGCCCCAAGGTTTTGCCTTCAGCATCNATGAGCCACCAACGGCGCTCGATGTNTTNGGCTTTAGGAGTGTAAGTTTTCACGGTCTATCCGCATAACATCNACTATAGAGCAAAGAACGATAGTGGAGCCTTTTCGGAGTGTCAACGGGGGAAAGANCAAGTATTTTGCGGGGTTTCGGCCTTCACTNNCTCGTTAGAAGAAGGTCTCCAGAAACCGGGCCCGCGATGCNTGCCGGAGACGGATCAAACCCTTCTGCTTGATCTGCCGAACCCGCTCCCGGGTGATGCCCATAAGCGTCCCNATTTCTTCGAGGGTCATCGGCTGCTGATCGTCCAAGCCGAAGTACAGCCGGAGAATCTTGGCCTCCCGTTCCTTGAGCGAAGAAAGCGCGCTTTCCACACTGTCCTTGAGGGCGTGGTCGTACGTCTCATCCTCGGGCGCCGGTGCATACTNATCGGGCAGATAGTCGAGNAGCCGGTGATCTTCTCCCGGCGTNATCGGAGCGTCCAATGAAAGATGAGACTGTGAGATCGCCAGCGTGCGCTCCACCTCNTGCTGGGAGATGTCCANATCGTCCGCGATCTCCTCGACCGTAGGCTCACGGCCCAGCTCATGGAGAAGCNCCGAACTCCTCCGTCCGATGCGGTGGAGTGCGCCTGCCCGATTCAGGGGAACCCGAACGATGCGACTCTGCTCCGCGAGGGCCTGCAGAATTGCCTGGCGGATCCACCACACNGCNTAGCTGATGAACTTGATGCCTTTGGTCTCGTCGAACTTATGGGCGGCGCGGATGAGACCGAGGTTGCCCTCATTGATGAGATCGGAAAGCGGCACCCCTTGGTTCTGATACTTCTTCGCCACCGACACCACGAACCGGAGGTTGGAGCGGACCAGCTTGTCGAGCGCCTCCTCTTCCCCACGCTTGATACCCTTCGCAAGGCGCGCCTCTTCAGCCTTGTCGATCAGAGGATACTGGCTGATCTCTTTGAGGTATTGGTCAAGCGATCCTTCCCGGAAAGCGCCTTTACGGGAAGCAAACCCCATCTAACCCTCGACGTGAAGCATGTGTATTATTGGCGCGACCGCCGCGACGGGCAGCAACAAGCCCAAAACATGATAAGTAAAGGCATCATCCCCCAACAGCCCCGGGAGGAGGGGGCCCCGACAGCGGNCTCGCCCGACGTTGGCTTACAGGCCCGAACGCGTGCGCTTGGTCAAAGAATCGACTGACCGACGCGGCCCCACCGTATGGCTCCAAGCCAGGAGTTCCCGCGACGGTTGGATGGGTCGTACGAGAAGTACAACCGCCAAGGACGGCCCCGGATCGATTGCCGATCTACGAAGCCCCAGTAACGCGAGTCCTCGCTGTTGTCCCGGTTGTCCCCCAGAACGAAATAGCTGCCCGAAGGAACCGAGATGGGACCCCAGTTGTCCCTTGATGGGCGATAGTCCGCCCTGGACCGACGTCTCTCGTCCTCCCNTGTGCCACCATATTCTCCGTAGGNCTNCTCGAGATCGATGCGGCCGGCCAGCAAGTGGGCCCGCTGCCACCTCATGCCGGAATGGGTAGCATCGGCGCTACGGTCAATGTGCCGAACGTAGTTCTCCTGCANCTCCCGTCCGTTTAGGAAGAGCGTCTTATCCCTCATCTCCAAGNTATCGCCCGGCACGCCCACCACCCGCTTGACATAGTTCTTTCCCGGATCATGGGGTGGGTGGAACACCACGACTTCNCCGCGGCTCGGTTCACGCCAAGCCGGTAACCTCGCGCCCAGAAACAGNACTTCTCCGCCATACACGGCCTTGTTGACGAGCAGGTAGTCACCCACGAGCAGTGTCNCCTCCATNGAGGACGTGGGGATCTTGAAGGCCTCGACGAGAAAGGCGCGGACGGCCAAGAACAGCACGACCGCGATGATGATCGATCGCGTCCATTCCCAGATGATACGGGCGTAACCCATGGGCCTCTGCGATGCGCCTTCTTCACCCCTCACCATTCCGAGCGGGACCTCCAATCAGAATTTTCGCCAATCAATTGGCCGCGCGACTCACCGGCGGCGGGCGCAGAGCACGGATACACACATCTCCGAACTACGGTTCCAGCCGNCCAANNCNNGCTGCGACCCACTTGTCCAACAGGCTCCCCTCTCGGTCTGCCCCGAAGGATAAAAAGCTAACCCGTTCGGGGCCC
>PAUA01000032.1 GCA_002712565.1 Gemmatimonadota bacterium
CCTGCCACCAGTTCCGTAGCGAGCCATGCCGTGCGGGACGTGAGTCAATGCTCGCACGCGCCCATCCTGCGTGTCACCAAACTCAGATGGAGATTTCCCTTGTTGACTAGATCGCTCCAGTTCAGAGCCTTTGCCATGGCGCTCTTCCTCCTTCCGCGAGGGGCCGCCGCACAGGACATCGTTCCCATCACCCTCACCTTGGAAGAAGCGATTGAAATCGCCCGCCGGGACAACCCAGGGCTTCGAGCGGTTCGCAACGATGAAGCCATAGCCAACTGGAATGTGCGGTCTGCGTACGGGGGACTCTTTCCGTCGGTGTCGGTGGGCGGTGGGATCTCGTGGCAGGGTTCGGGGGAACAGCAGTTCGGGAGTCTGACCGCCGAGCAGCTCGGCTTTGCGAACCAGCCCTCGTTCCTTTTTTCCAACTACAACCTCAGCCTCAGCTACGATATCAACGGCCGGACGTTGATGGCCCCAGGGCAGGCGAAGGCGAGTCGGATGGCAACACGCGCCCAAGTGGCAGGGTCGGAGGCCGACCTCGTCCTACAGGTCACCTTGGGTTACATCGACGTGCTACGGCAAGCCGAGCAGCTGCTGGTCTCCGAACAACAACGGGATCGGGCGGCCTTCAATTTTGACCTTGCTCAAGCACGGCTGGAGGTCGGCACCGCGACGGGTGTGGACGTCGGCCAGGCCGAAGTCTCAGTAGGCCGGGCCGAGGTCACTATCCTACAGACTGGCAATCTCCTGGAGACCGCTCGGATAAGACTCCTGCAGCTGATGGGATTCGACGACCTCTATTCGCCCTTCGTACCGACCACTCCCTTCGCACTCTCCGAGCCCACCTGGGATCGTGAAGAGCTTTACCAGCTGGGATTGGAGAGCAACCCGAACCTGAGGTCGCTCCGCGCAAATCGTTCGTCGAGCAGCTACTCGGTAAACATGGCGAAGAGCGCTTACTTTCCCTCATTGAACCTGAGAGCGACCACCAGCGGATTTACACGCCAAGCGTCGAGTACTGCTCTCAGTGTTCAGCAGGGGGAACTCCAGGCCCTGGGCTCCATTCAGAATTGTCTGTTCACCAATGATCTTTATTCGAGGTTGGCCGATCCGCTTCCCCCTCAGGATTGCTCACAAATGGCGTTCACCGATGAGGACGCTCAGCAAATAAGAAGCGCAAACCGCGGTTTTCCGTTCGACTTTACTGGCCAACCACCGCAGCTGAGCCTTTCGATCAACTTTCCCATTTTCCAAGGCCTCAATCGGCAACGCCAGGTCTCGGAGGCTCAGGTACAGCTCGAGGACATCGACCTCAACCTGAGGGAACAGGAACTGGCGCTCCGGGCGAACATCGCCACGTCGTTGGCAACGGTTCGGGCAGCCTACCAGGCCGCGCTCATCGAAGAACAGAACCAGGCGGTAGCTGACGAACAACTCCGTTTGGCGACAGAGCGCTTCAGGGTCGGGCTCGCCGACTTTCTCGAGCTCCTCGAGGCGGAAACCATCAAAGTCGAAGCCGACCGGTCACAGATCACAGCGATCTACGTATACCATGACTCCATCGCAAACCTGGAGGCCGTGGTCGGAACCTCCATTCGCACACCCTGAGACTACCCGTAGCTCCATGAGCGTCAGAATGCTATGAAAAATATCAACAAACTATTGGTCGGGATCGGAATCGTCGCCGTATTCAGCGGCGGCGCGGCCCTCACGGTCACTCAGAGTCGCGAGCGGGGCACCCCCGTCCGACTCGATGTCGTGGTCCGCCAGGACCTCGTCGAAACCGTCACGTCCAGCGGCAACATCCGAGCCGGGCGGGTGGTGGGGATGAGCGCCGAGGTGTCTGCTCGGGTCATCGAATTACTCGTCGAGGAAGGTGATGACGTCGTAGCCGACCAACTCCTGCTACGGCTCGACCCAACCCAGTTCGATGCCTCCGTGTCCCGCAGCGAGGCGCAGCTGAGTCAAGCTCGGGCCCAGGTAAGTCAGCAGGACGCCAGCCTGGAACGGGCCGTCAGGGACTACGAACGGTTAAAGGACCTGTTCGACCGTGATTCGTTGTTGGTCGCACGACAGCTACTGGATAACGCGGATACGGACGTGGAGCTGGCCTTAAGCCAATTGGAGTCGCTCCGGTTCGGGGTCGAGCAGGCGGAGGCCTCGCTCGATGAAGCGAACGAGCGGCTGAGCAAGACGTTATTCAGGGCTCAAATTTCTGGGAAAGTGACCCGTCTCAACGTGGAAGAGGGAGAGACCGTCATCGTCGGCACCATGAACAACGCCGGCAGCTTGGTCCTGACCATCAGTGAGCTCTCACAGGTCGAGGCGGTCCTGGAGGTGGACGAGACGGACGTTCCGTACATCAATGTGGGCGATAGCACCCTCCTCGAATTGGACGCCTTCCCGAACCAGATCTTCAGTGGTGTCGTGACGGAGATCGGCAACAGCGCCATCAGACCTCCTTCGTCCTCGGCCGGGAGTGGCCAGGCGGCCGCCATCGACTTCGAGGTGGTGATCACGATGGACGATCCCCCGGACGGGATTCGCCCGGATCTCTCGGTCACGGCCGATATCATCACCGCAACGAGAGAAAACGCCCTTGCTGTGCCGATCATTGCCCTGACGGTTCGGCCGTCTGAGGAAGTGGAAAGCGGCACCTCAGCCTCGGGCCAGGTGGGAGGAGACGACCGGGNGACACGAGGCCCGATCTCGCAACCGCAAAGTGAAGACATAGAGGGTGTGTTCATCGTGCAGGATGGCCAGGTCAGATTCGCTCCGGTCGAGGTCGGCATCACCGGCCAGGAGCACTTCGGAGTGCTCACAGGTGTCAGTGAAGGGGACACCATCGTGGCCGGTCCCTACCAGCAGATTCGAGAGCTCAGCACCGGTGACNGGGTGCAGGAGCTCGGTGAAAATGAAGAGTTGCCGGACACTGAATCGGGCTTTTTCGATCTTTTCGGTGGCGGCTAGAGGCGGACGGGACCGAACGGAGATTTTATGCAAGTCAGCGAGGGAATCCGGCTGGCTCTTCAGCAAATCTGGACCGAGAAGCTGAAGAGTTTCTTCAGTCTTCTTGGTGTCATCGTCGGCGTCATGTTCCTCATCCTGGTAGTGAGCATCGTCGAGGGGCTGGATCGCTATATCACCGAAGATCTCGCCACCTCAGCGTTTGGCGCGCATACGGTCACGCTCCAGAGGTGGGGGGACGGACCGGACTTTGGAGGCTTCGATGCGCGTGCCCGGCAACGCCGTCCTCGTATTACCTACGAAGACTGGGAAGCCGTGAAGGAACAGATCACGATCCCCGCGAACGTGGGCGCGGTGAGCAACACCGGTGGAGAGATCGTTGCTGACAACGGTCAATCGGTCGAGAACGTTCAGATTCACGCCGTCTCCCCNGAGATCATGGTGATTCGTGATTGGGTGGTCGAAAAGGGGCGCACGTTTTCTCCTCAAGAGGCCGAGCGTGGCACTCCGGTCGTGGTTCTCGGCACGGAAACCGCGGATCTCCTCTTCGAGAATCTCGATCCGATCGGTCGACGTGTACGTATCCGTGGATTNCCGTATCGCGTGATCGGCATCCTCAANGAGCAAGGCAGCATGATGGGGCAGTCGCTCGACAATCAGGCCATCGCTCCCGCCCGGTCACCGATTCAGGCCGTGACGAATCCGCGTGGCATCGTCGGCCAGGTGGTAGCNCAGGCTCTGGAGCAGGCCGACGTGCGGCCCCTCCAGAGAGAGATCGAGGGTATCATGCGGGCGCGCAGACGTCTTCGCCCCGCCCAGGACAACGATTTCGCGGTCGAGACCGCCGACGATGCCCTGGCCTTCTGGGACGATATCTCCAGGATCCTGTTCATCGCACTTCCGGGGTTGGTCTCGATTTCACTNGTCGTGGGTGGCGTTGTCATCATGAACATCATGCTCGTGTCGGTGATGCAGCGAACGCGTGAAATCGGGGTAAGGAAGGCGATCGGTGCTCGCCGGAAAGACATCCTGAGCCAGATCCTGATAGAGACCGTAACCCTGTCGGGGGTCGGGGCGATGCTGGGGGTGGCAATCGGGGTCGGACTCACTTACGCGGTGAGGACACTTTCCCCCCTCCCAGCCGCTGTGGATGTGAAGTGGATCGTCTTGGGTGTGTCGCTTGGCGTGCTCGTGGGAGTGACTTCCGGCTTATACCCCGCCATGCGGGCCTCAAAGCTCGCCCCCGTGGACGCCTTGAGGTACGAGTGAGATGGAAGTGACGAGCGAGATGGAAATGAGTGCCGTCACGACACTCAAGGAAGGAATTCGCATTGGCCTCAGCTCGATCAACGCCAACAGGGTTCGTTCCAGCCTGACGATCCTCGGTGTTGCGATCGGTGTGGGTGTGGTGGTCATGCTCGCGGCGCTCATCACCGGAATTCGGACGTCCGTAATGGAGGGGTTCCAGCAGGCGGGCCCGGACAACTTCGGAATCATGCGCTTCGATTTTTCAGCGGTCCGCACCTCGATGGAGAGTGGGCGGGAACCGTGGTTCAACAAGCCCATCATCGAGCCCGAGGAAGCCGAGCAGATCGCTCGTCTCCCTGCGATCCGGGAGGCACTNTACAACTTCAACTTCAGCACGACCCTGTCGGTGGACGCGCGACGGGTGAANGGNGTTCAATCCCAGGGATATTCATCCGGTTGGCCGGCCTACCAGCCCGGCATATTCTCCTCGGGCCGAGATTTTACGCCGCAAGAAGTCGCCCAATCCCGTCCCCTGATCGTGGTGTCGATCTCGCTGGCCGAAGAACTCTTCGGAGGGCTTGACCCGGTCGGACGGAAGATTCGTGTCACATCAGGCACTCGAGCCATCGGTGAGTCCTTCACAGTCGTCGGTGTCTTCGAGCCGGAGGAGGGCATCTTCGCAGAGGCGGTACCACATTTTGCGGTCTTCCCATACACATCCGCCATTAAGAGGCTCAAAGCCTCGATTTTTCAAGCCAATATCTGGGTCGTACCGGATTCGGCCTTTCCCGCGGCCGAAGCACAAGACCAAGTCATCGGTTCCATGCGGGCTATGCGCGGCCTGCGTCCGGGGGATGAGAACGATTTCGGCATCATGCGCTCGGACCAACTCCTCGAGATTTTTGATACGTTCATTGGGGTATTCGCTTTAATCATGCTCGCGCTGTCCTCCGTCGGTTTGATGGTGGGCGGAATCGGAGTCATCGGTATCATGATGATTTCCGTAACCGAGCGTACGAGGGAAATCGGCATTCGAAAGGCCGTGGGAGCGACACGCCAGGAGATCATGTGGCAGTTCCTAGTCGAGTCGGCGGTGCTCACACTTTTGGGCGGTGTAACCGGTTTGGCTCTCGGCGCGGCACTCGCCGAGGGCGTCGCCTACTACACTCCTATCCCGGCTACCATCCCGCTGTGGGCGATCTTCGCGGCGCTGGCGATGGCGANCGTGACAGGCATACTCTTCGGCATCGCTCCGGCCCATCGGGCGTCCCGTCTGGATCCCATTACGGCCCTCCGTTACGAGTAGGCCTATACTCCTCAATAGCCTCTTACACTCGCATCAATACTGATGACCGAACCTCTCGATCTCCTCGCGATCATGGCGCACCCAGATGACGCCGAGCTCCTGTGCGGTGGCGCGTTGTCGAAGGCAGCGGCCCACGGAGAACGAGTGGGCGTTCTCGACCTCACGCGGGGCGAAGCGGCAAGTACCGGGTCGGCAGAGATCCGTGAACAGGAGGCTGCTCGCTCCGCCGAGGTGATGGGTCTGGCCGTGCGCAAGAACGCAGGGCTCCGCGATTCAGGCCTGATGAACGACGATGCTTCCCGAGGTGTCGTCGTGGAATTGATCAGAGAGTTGCGGCCGAGGGTGATCGTGACCCATTGCCGTGAGGGCAGGCATCCGGATCACCGCGTCGCAGCCCAACTCGCCTACGATGCCTCCTTCCTCTCTGCGCTCAAGAACTACGATGCGCCTGGAGACGCTCATCGGCCCGAGAAGGTTGTGCACTGTCTGCTCTTCCGTGANGATGCCCCGCCGCCGTCGTTCGTGATCGACATCACCGATCACTTCGAGACGAAGATGGCGGCGGTGGCTTGTTTCGAATCGCAGTTCTCCGGGAAAACTGCCGTGGGTGAGGTGTTCGGTGGGGGCGCCCGGTCTCTGGAAGACCAGATCCGCGCGCAGTGCGCCCACCACGGCTCGCGGATTCGTCGCGACTACGGAGAACCCTTCTGGACACGGGAGACGGTCGCGCTAGAGTCCCTCGGGAGTGACGGAGTCTCGACCTTCTAGAGCGAGCAGGACACTTCGAGAAGTAGTCTCCGCCAACTCGGGACCTCTGAGCCGTGGATCTTCAGAGCCTTCGCACTNGCGCCGCCGCCGNCGGACAGCCACGGCGCCAGCCAGGNACNGATCTCGGNCGGNAGGTGGCCAAGCAGGTCCCCGCCCGGCCGATGCACCCATACCTCGGGCGTTTCTTGATCCGGAGGATCGGGGATCAGATAGAGTGAATCGCCCGCTTCGATCGCCTCCAGATGCCGGTCCCGATCGGCGAAAGCAATGCCATGGACGGTAGCACGGAAGTGAGGTGGCCGGCCATTCGGGAAAGGCGGACGATATCTCATGCGGGATGGGACGTTTGGATCACGGTTCACCGGCCGAGGGTCATTCGGTAAGTTGTCCAACATAGGAGGGGCTCCGCCTCGGCGAAACATCGGCCCGAACACGACCGTTCACGGGGAACACATAACGTTGATTTACCTCGATCACGCGGCCACGACACCGATTCGCTCCGAAGTTCGCGAAGGGATGATCGCCGTTCTCGATGGCGACTTCGGGAATCCTTCGAGTGCTCACGGTTGGGGGCGCCGTGCGGCTGCACATCTAGAGAAGGCGCGCGAACGAGTAGCCGACACCATCGGAGCCGACCGAAGTGAGATCTACTTCGTGCGTGGCGGAACGGAATCGGACAACATGGCCATCCTCGGTCATGCCGCAGCCGTGCGACATCAGGGAGGCACACCCTTCGCGGTCGCCTCAACGATCGAGCACAAAGCCGTGTTGGGGGCGGCCGCCGAGGTGGCAAACCAGGGCGGACGATGGAGTACGGTTCCGGTCTACGCCGACGGCACACTCGACATGGATGCGCTCGACACTGCGCTCGCATCAGGCGCGACGATCGTGTCCGTCATGACCGTGAACAACGAAGTGGGCATTCAACTCCCTATCGAGGACGTAGTCGAGCGGACGAGCGCGCATCGCGCCGTTTCTCACACCGATGCGGTCCAGGCCCTCGGCAAGGTTCCGGTCAGCGTCCGTGACCTCCCAGTTGATCTCCTCTCTCTGACTGGACACAAGATCTACGGCGCGAAGGGCACAGGTGTGCTCTTCGTTCGGCGAGGTGTCGACATCGCCCCCCTCATCTTTGGTGGGGGCCAGGAACGGGCGTTGCGGCCCGGCACGGAAGACGTCGCAGGTGCCGTGGGTATGTCCATCGCGGTGGATTTGGCGGTACAAGAACAGGAGTCCGAGAGCGCTCGGCTTCGCGGGCTCCGCGATCTTCTTCAATCCCAACTGGAGGGCGAAATCCCCGGCCTCCGGATCCATGGCGATGTGCCTGACCGCGCCCCACATATCCTGAACGTCGGTATTCCGAATGTCGATCCCGAGGCGCTGCTCGCCGGTCTCGATCTCGAGGGGATCGCGGCTTCAGCTGGCTCGGCCTGCGAGAGCGGGGCCCAGACGGCTAGCCACGTCCTCGAGGCTTTGTACGGCCGGTTGGAGGGCGTCGCGGCTCTCCGGTTCAGCCCCGGACACTCCACCACGGAAGACGACGTGATCCACGCGGCCGAGGCCACGCTGAAAGTACTCGAGCGTATGCCGAGTGTTGAGACGCCGGCGTGAATAACGCGACGAAGAGTCAGCGGATCCTGGTCGCCATGTCCGGCGGCGTCGACTCGTCGGTGGCGGCGGCCCTTCTGGTCCAGCAGGGATACGACGTCGTGGGTGCTACGATGAAAACGTTTTGCTATTCCGGTAGCGAAGTGTCCTCCAAGACCTGCTGTGGGCTCGATGGTATCGCCGACGCCCGCCGCGTCTCGGACACGCTCGGCATCCCCCATTACGTGTTCGACGTAGAGGAAGACTTCACGCGCGAGGTGATCGACGATTTCGTCTCCGAGTACGCCCGTGGGCGCACGCCAAATCCATGTGTGCGCTGTAACTCCAACACGAAATTCAAGGATCTCATGGAGCGGGGTCGGATCTTGGGTTGTGACGGAATCGCTTCCGGCCACTACGTCCGGATCGATCATTCGAACATTGATTCACCGGCTCTGTATCGGGGCGTCGATACTTCCAAGGATCAGTCCTACTTTCTGTGGGGCNTTCCCACGGAGATGTTACCGCTTCTCCATTTCCCACTTGGAGACCTGACGAAGCAGGAGGTGCGGGAGCAGGCCCGAGCGCTCGGGCTCGTCACGGCCGACAAGCCGGAGTCGCAAGAAATCTGCTTCGTGCCCACGGGTGACTACAGGGATCTCCTCGAGAAGCGACTCGAAGCACGCCATCCTGCGCTGGAGCCGGGCCGAATCATACGACGCGATGGCGAAGTGCTCGGCGAACATTCCGGCTACGCCAACTTCACTGTGGGCCAGCGTAAGGGACTAGGCGGGGGCTTTGGCGAGCCCCTCTACGTCATAGAGATCCGCGCCGACTCCCGCGAGGTCGTTGTGGGGACAGCCGAGGAGGGCGGATCTCGTGGTGTAGAGATCGATGAACTGAACTGGCAGGCGACACGGCCCCCGAACGGCTCGCCGATTCGGGTGCAGATCCGGTACCGTGCTCCAGCCGTTTCAGCGACTGTACACTCGATGGACGGGCCGCTTACGCTGGTCTTCGACGAGCCTCAGCAAGCCGTGACGCCGGGACAATCTGCGGTNTTTTTCGAGGGTGAGCGGGTTCTTGGCGGTGGACGGATCGAACGCGCCNTGGTCGCAGCCAAGGCCTGTTGAACCAGGAGTACCNTTCTAGTGCTTCAATCCGGATGACGAAGCGAATTCCTCCATCGCTTGTTTTTGCTCGTCGGTCAGCGTCTCGGGAATAACCACGTCCACCTCGACGATCTGATCTCCGACGCGTTCCCCTTTTTCGATACCGTGTCCGCGAACGCGAAGCTTCGTGCCGCTCTGTGTGCCCGGCGGGATTCGGAGGTGCACTTTCTTACCATACACCGTTTTTATCGCCATCTTGGAGCCTAACGTGGCCTGGGCCAGATTGACCGATATGGTCACATGGATGTCCAACCCTTCACGCCGGAAGAAACTGTGTGGCTTGATCTTGAAGGTGATTATCAGGTCCCCCGGTCTTCCGCCCCNGCTGCTGCGTTCACCTTTTCCGGACAAGCGGACCTTCGACCCGACTTCGACACCCTTCGGCACCGTGATCTTGAATCGTCGGTTCTGACGTACTGTTCCGCTCCCGCTACAAGCATTACACGGTGATTCTGGGATTTCCCCGCGGCCAAAACACGCCGGGCACGGCCGGTTGAGCGCGAATCCTCCCTGGCCGAAGGAGATCGCGCCAGTGCCTTTGCATTCGCCGCATTTCTTGCTCCCCATGCCGGGTGACGCGCCCGATCCGCCGCAAGTGGCGCACCCCTCGGTGATCGGCACGTCGATGGAAATCTTGTCGCCCTTCACTGCAGTAAGGAAGGAAATCTCCACCGAGTACTCGATACTGCGCCCCTTGGCCGGCCCACTATTGGTTTCCGGCGCCGCGGCTTTGGGTCGGCGATCGAAGATGGAACTGAAGATGTCTCCGAGCCCTCCGAACCCCTCGAGATCTTCGAATGAGAAACCGCCGCCCGAAGGCGCGCCTGATCCTCTAGGCGCTCCTCCCCCTCGGCCGAAGCCGAGGTTGGGAATACGGCTAATCTGATCGTAATGTTTGCGCTTCTCGGGATCTGAGAGCACAGCATAGGCCTCTCCAATTCCCTTGAAGCGCCCCGCGGCCTTCGCGTTTCCCGGATTAGCGTCTGGATGGTATTTCTTCGCCAGCGTGCGGTAAGCCGACTTGATTTCCGCCTGGTTGGCTTTTTCCGAGACGCCGAGCGTCTTGTAGAAGTCCTTGGTCCCCGTCGCCACGCCTGTCGCCTATCCGTGTTTGAAGACGACGACTCGGGCGGGCCGTACCAGGTTGCCCTTGAAGAGATATCCCTTCTGGAACACCTCCTGGACCTTTTGATCATCTTCGGGATTCTCGGTCGGCACGCCCAGCATGGCCTCCATGATGTTGGGGTCGAAGGCCTCACCAACCGGATCGATCAACTCCACGCCCGAAGCCTCGAGCGCCTGCCGGAACTTCCGCTCAACGAGGTCGACACCCTCGACCAGAGCTTCCACTGTCGTGCTTTCGGCCTGCCACGCACCGACACGCTGGAGGTCATCCAAGCCGTCGACGAAACTCCGGAGCATATCGGCTTGGCCCCTCCCCCATGCCTCGGACAGCTCGCCCTCAGCCCGGCGGCGATAGTTCGTGAACTCAGCGACCAACCGAAGATGACGATCCTTGATGGTGGTGAGTTCCGCCTGCATGTCCTCGATATCGGTTGACGGCTTGCCGTCAGCACCCTCTGCCTCGAATTCCTCGGTTGAAGCTCCGCCGCCTTGAGGGGCGCCGGTTGACTCCGTATCGCCTGAGGAGGCCTCACTTGAAACCGGATCGCCCGAAGCGGTCTCACTGGAAGCCCCGTCTTCCTGCTCCGGCGCTTCCACTGCGGAGGTCGTCGTTTCTTCCGGCGGGCTGGTCTTTTTCTTACCCATTGTGTTCCCGATATCCCTTTGTGGTAGCAAACATCCGACCGGCGTCCGAAGTCCTCGTGCCGAACTTCCCCCAGAGGACCCGTGTCCTACGTGCCAGTCAACTTACTGCTTCTCGGGCCCTCCGGGATCCCCAACACCCTCTCGTTTCCGATCACACTTCTAGTACGGTTTCCGAACAAGCGGGATTCACGGGCCGTCCGCCAACGTCTGGTACAGGAGACGCAACGCCGCCTGGCTCGCCCGTTCTCGGACCGCTTCACGATCCCCGCTGAAGACACGGTGCGACGCGCGGACCGCTCCCTTTACAGACACGGCGTACCACACCGTGCCGACCGGTTTCTCAGGCGTACCTCCCTCCGGCCCAGCGATCCCCGTAATCCCGACGCCGACGTCGGTGTTCAGCAGGTCGGCGACACCACGAGCCATGCCGGCCGCTACGACCTCAGAAACCGCTCCGTTTTCCACGAGCACCGCCTCGTCAACACCGAGTAATTCGATCTTGATCTGATCGGCGTACGCGACCACTCCCCCCCGGAAGTACGTCGAGGATCCGGGAAAATCCGTGATCCTCTTAGCAATGAGTCCTCCGGTACAACTTTCGGCCACCGCCAATGTGTACGACTCGTTGGTAAGGGCGTCTGCCACCGCCTCGACCAAGTCACCCTTCTCCATCCCGATACGGTAAGGCGCTACGACGGAATCCAGAACGGCCTGGGCCTCGTCCAGAAATTTCGCCGATACGTCCGCCGACGAGCGGATCGAGATGCGTATCGAGACACCCCGCAGCCCAGGAAGGAACGCCAAATCGACCTCTTCGGGGAGTCCCGCCCGAACTTCGTCGACGCGCTCGCCAAGTACGGATTCCGCAATTCCGGTCGTGTAAAGGGTTCGGTGCACGAGGGGAACCAGGCGATCTTCGAACCGATCACGTAGGACATCCGCGAGTACATCGTCGAAGATTCCTCTCATTTCGCGAGGCACCCCAGGCAGAAGCGCCACTGAACGGCCCTCGTGCTCCATCAAGAGTCCCGGCGCACTCCCAAGTTTGTTGGCCAGCACCTGAGCGCCGCGAGGCACCTCTGCCTGCGACAGATTATTCGTGGGAAGGTCCGAAATGCCACGGGCTCGAAACCGTTCACGAAGATCGTCGACGATGTTGGGATCGGGTTGAAGGTCGAGGCCCAAGAGATCCGCAACGGCCGGCCGGGTCAGATCGTCCCGGGTCGGCCCGAGCCCCCCGGTCACGATGATCAAGTCCGCTATACGAAGAGCTGCGGAAAGTGCAGCCTGAATCGCTTCGGCGTCGTCCCCCACGATCCACCGCCGAACGACGGGCACACCGAGGGCCGCCAACCTTCTACCCAGCCAAGACCCGTTGGTATCTGTCGTCTCACCGGAGAGGAGTTCCTCTCCGACGACGATTACGGCAGCGTCAGCCTGCTTGTTTCCGGACACACGCGTTCAGTTCCGAAAGCCCATCAGGCTACGGTAGGTCCACAGGTAGTCCAGCATGGAGTAGATGGTGAGGACCAGAGCGAGAAGGAGGGTCACTCCGATCCAGGCCGCATGGAACTGCACGAAGGCCCGGTATGGAAGGTTGTCCAGCCCCCGCGCCGCAGCAAATTCTTGCAGAGGGTACCACAGCAGGAGTCCACCCGAAAACAGGTTCTGGAGAAACGCCTTGTGCTTGCCGGAAGTCCCGGCAGCGATCACCACATCGCGACCGACGGCCCACTGCCTGAAAACCGTGACCAGAAACTCTCTTCCCAAGATCACGATCAATACCCACATCGGAAGCATGCCCCATAAGGGAATCAATCCCGCTTCCCCCT
This sequence comes from Gemmatimonadota bacterium, assembly GCA_002712565.1. Next base: position 12,651 of record PAUA01000032.1, read on the forward strand.
CCCGGTGGGAAATGATGTAGAAGGGGATAAACGTCGATACGAGCAACAGCTTATCAGCCGCCGGGTCGAGTAGTTTGCCAACGTCGGTGATCCAGCCGTGCTTTCGCGCTAGATGCCCATCCCAGAGATCGGACAGGCCAGCCCCGACAAAGAGGACGAAGGCCACCAGCCTTGCAGCCACGGAAGGTTGGAGGGCCAGATAAAAAATCGCCGGGCAGGCTACAATTCGCCCGACCGTGATCGCATTGGGGAGGTTATGACTCCCTTCCATCGTCGTCTCAGCTAAGGGCCTGAACGACCAACTTGCTAACCGCGCCTAGCGTCTTGAGGACCCCTCGGCCTTCGATCGCTACGCCCTCGAAATCGCGCACTCCCATGGGATTGAGCTTCGCCCTTAGGTCGGCCATCGACATGGCGTTGGGCAGATCCCGTTTGTTGTATTGCACAGCGAATGGGATCGTGGTGAGATCGTACCCGTAGGGGTCGGGGGTCTCGTACAGATTGTGCATGGCCTCGATATTCGCCTCCATGCGCTCCGCCTGTGAATCCGCCACGAAGATCACGCCGTCGACACCCTTATGGTCCCCCACAATCTCTGGCCTCCGCATGGAAGCCAAGTTGGGATTCAGTGTAGGAAGTGACACGTAAGGCTGCGACAAAGATGAGCCTTTTCCCCAATCAGGGAAAGAGAAAGGTAAGGTCGGAAAGATGGGCACGGAGGGCAACCTATCCAGCCGACAACTTGGGACCCATCACCTCCCGCTCCATGCGCTCAACAATCGCCTGAGCCCGGCGGCGGAGCGCATCTCGTGATTCCCATGCGACAAAATCCTTCATCAGATTGATATGGTCCACGCTAGCCTCGATTCTCGCCATGTGTCCCAATGCGGCGAGACGCCGAAGAAAAGACGGGCTGAAGAGGTCACGGCTGTGGCGCTGTACTTGATCACGAATCACCCACGCGGCCACCGCCCCGGCGGCGGCCGCTGCCAGAACCGCAATTCCCGCATTCCGTGTTTTTCTGTCCATGACTTAACCTACATCTCCCGTCGCCCGGCCAGAGCTTCGACGATCGTGGAACCGTCGACGTACTCCAACTCGCTTCCCACCGGAAGTCCGCGGGCCAGACGTGTTACCTTCGGTCCCAAGGGCCGAATCACTCCCTCCAAATATACAGCCGTGGCCTCGCCCTCGACGCTCGAGTTCGTGGCCACGACCACTTCCTTTACCGCTCCACCAGCCGACTGGATCCGTTCCAGAAGCGGCCCGACGTTGATCTCGTCCGGACCGATTCCATCCAAAGGTGAAAGCCGACCGCCAAGCACATGGTACAGGCCCCTGTATCCCCCTGCCCTCTCGATTGCTCCGACCTCGAACGCTTCCTCAACGATGCAGATGCTCGCCTCGTCTCGATTCGGGTTGGAGCAGATCTCGCATTGTACAGCTTCCGTAAAATTCCCACACACCTCACACGGACCGATCTTTTCCGCCACCTCGCGAATCGCGGCGGCGAGGCTGAACGCTTCCTCTCGAGGTCGCTTCAGAAGGTAGTATCCAAAACGTTGTGCCGTCTTGGACCCCACGCCCGGAAGCCGTGAAAATTCCTTTATGAGTTGTTGGATGACCGACACTAAAAACTAATCGGTCGGGGGAGGAGCGGGGGAGATCTTCTTACGAGCACGATCCATCCAGATGGGTCAACGTGCCGGAAGGCTGTTGAAGAAGTACAGCGGGCCGCGTTGCGGATGCCACGGGGCCAGATCCTAGGCAGAGCGACACACCATAGCATTCGCTACGGCTAGGAGTTCCAACAACGGAGATGGGGTCGTGCCACCGCAACCCTTCAACTTGTAAAGTCATTCCCTTCCTGTCCGTGGGCACATGGCGGTTGTGCGGTTGATCCGGCGTCTCTCCTCCTTGGAGTAGCTTTGCTATGCTTCGTCGTCGTTCCTTGTCTGAACGCGCACAAGCGCCATGTGCGCGACCCGCCCCCCCCCTTCCAATCACCCTCCTAGGCAGAAACCGGGTTTACGCCCGCGGTGGCCACCTCTCCCAGCCGTCCGGCGCAGCTCGTGCAGAATCGGCTCTTCTTCACGTTTAGGTGTCCGCATTCGGAGCAGGTCCGGCCCTCCGCCATCCCTTTCCGCACACGCTCGATCTCGGCTTCCAGGCGGTCGCTATCGGAGGCACTACCCTTGGCACTCTTGTAACCCTTCGACGGCTTCGCGGCCCCGTCCGTGGGAGTCCCCTCATCAGCGGCATGGCCGCCCGCGCTTTCCTCCCCCATGGCCTCCAACGCCTGACGAGCCAGTTCGGACTTGATAACCTGGTAGTCCTCCTGGTCAATCTTGCCAGATCCAAGGTCGTATTCGGCGTCACGAAGCCCGCGGAGTGCGGCCTGCTTTCGGGCGTCGACTTCGGTGACCTCAGCATCCGAGCGTCCCATCGCGGCCCAGTCGCCGCGCAGGACGGGCAGCATGACGAAGAGGATCACGCCAGTTGAGACGAGAATCACCCCAGCGATCAACCCCACTTCATCGGCCCCACGTCGTCGGCCCCACGTCGTCGGCCCCACGTCGTCGGCCCCACGTCGTCAGCTTCGTACGGCCAGAGCGGGCCGTTCGCCTCCAGTCTTGGTCGTGGAGCGCGAAACAGTTGGAGTGGAGCCTCGAGAAGGCCACAGTCCAATGATCCCGCCCAAGGTGAGGACGAATCCGCCATACCAGATCCAGCCCACCAGTACGTTGACCTGCACCTTGAAGGTCGCACGCTGAGCTGCAGCATCATTCTCGAAAGCGGCACCGAGATCGTTTACGTTGTCGAGGATCAGGTAGAGGTCTTCGAGAAGGTAGGAGTTGACCCCCACGTTCGAAATCGGTGACTCTTCCCACTTGACGTAGAGGACCTTCTCCGCCCTGAGGGATTCGACTGGCCGGCCATCTCGCTCGACGGTCATCAGGGCTACTGCCTGCCGCACCATGTTCTCGCCGCGAGGCGACGACAATCCCTGGTAAGTGAGCGCGTATTCGTGTCCGAACGGAGACTCGATCGTGACTGTCTCACCAGGATCGATGGTCTGAACGATTTCGCGATTAAAAGCTACGCCGGCAAACGCAGTGAAAATCATCACCACGCCGACGTGTACGATGTATCCTCCCCAGCGGCGCCGATTCCGGCTCACGAGGTGGTAGAAGGCCAGGAGATGACCCTCGCCCTCGATGCGGGCCCGTGCCTTGGTACCCTTCACGAACTCGACGATGATGATGGTCATCACGAAGGCGGACAGCCCGAATGTCAGCAGAGCCATCCCGTGGTTCACACCTCTCAGGAACAACGCCCCGACGACCATCGCACCCACGATGACCGGCATGCGAAAGTTTTTCACAAGATTGCGACGCGAAGCCTTTCGCCACGCGATGACCGGTCCGATCCCCATCAAGGCGAGCAACGCCAATCCGATCGGCAGGTTGACCCGGTTGAAAAATGGCGGACCAACCGCGATGGCCTGGCCCGTCAGACCCTCGGTGATGAGCGGGAACAGCGTCCCCCACAGGATGGTGAAGGCCGCACCTAGAAGAATCAGATTATTGAACAAGAATGCCGATTCTCGGGATAGAAACGACTGAATCTGATTCTCGCTCTTGAGTTGCGGGTACCGCCACGCGATCAGCAGGATACAAACCCCGGTCATCACTCCCATGAAAGCGAGGAAGATGAACGCTATCGTAGTGTTTTCGGCGAATGTATGAACCGACTCGATCAGGCCTGACCGCGTCAGGAAGGTCGCGAAAATCGTCAGCAGGAACGTGAGGGTCACGAGGCCCATGTTCCAAACCTTGAGCATCCCCCGGTTTTCCTGAATCTGGATCGAGTGGAGGAAGGCCGTCGCCGTCAGCCAGGGCAACACTGACGCGTTCTCCACCGGATCCCAGAACCAGAATCCACCCCAGCCGAGTTCCAGGTACGCCCAGCGCATGCCGAAGATGATGCCGTTCGCCAAGAAGAACCAAGACAGCAGGATCCAGCGCCGTGTGATCAGGATCCAGCGCGTATCTAACTTCCCACTGAGCAACGCCGACATCGCGAAAGCGAACGGAATCGTGAACGCAGTGAACCCCAAGTACAGAGTGGGCGGATGGATCGACATCCAGTAGTTCTGAAGCTGCGGGTTGAGCCCCCGGCCGTCGGCGGGCGCAAAGGGCAGCCTCTCGAACGGATTCACCTCCGCGAACAACAACACCACCAGGAAGAAGCTGGAAATCGTGAGAAGTATGCCGACCACGTAGGGCATGAACTCCCGGTTCTTCTCCCGGTTCGTGAAGACCGCAGCAGCGGAGAAGAAAGAAAGGAGCAGCACCCAGAACACCAACGACCCGCGCTGGCCGGCCCAGAGGCCCGAGATCTTGTAGAACAGCGACAGTTCGCGGTTGGAGTAGTTCGCGACGTACCAGTACTCGAAGCTGTCGGTCACGAAGGCGGTTATGATCCCCGCCGACGTCAGGACCAGCAGGAAGAAGACGGCGTAGGCGCAATGCTCGGCGCTCCGAACGAAGTCGCCGCGTTCCTTACGCCCACCGATGAATCCGGCCGCTGCTCCCCAGATTCCGATCGGTAGTGCAATCCAGAGAGCAAGCTCTCCGAGGAAGATCACCCTAGCAGTTCCTCAGGCGTAGCTTCGTAACGACTGCCACACTTCGCGAGAACGACTGTGGCTTCGAAAACGCCATCCGCCCGGTATCGACCCTCGACGACCACATCCACATTCTCCGTGTCGTTGAAGGTATCGGGGAGTATGTCCCGGTATTCCACAGCAAAGCTCACCGACTCGTCCAAAAGATCGATGACCGTGAAGCGGTGCAATAGCTCGTCTTGCTCTCGATTCCATGAGCCCGGCTCGACACGCCCACTCACCTTGACGCCTACCTCGTGGAACGTCGGATCCGCCTCCACCCGGGTCATCAACTCGACAGGCGTGAGGTAGTACATCATCGATTCGCTGATGCCGGTCCAGATGAGGTAGGTGACAACCAAAGCCACACCCCCCAATCCAGCGAAAAACTTACCGTTATCTCTCATAATGGCGGCCCGGTGCGTGTTAGATGGATGGATGGCCCACCCTCACCCAGTAGGTGAATATATCCATGCTAGGGGGCAACGCAAACCATCACGGACAACCGGATACGGATCTCCGGAGCCCTCTACCTCTACGTTATCTAAATTAATAGAGGGGAGGTACAGCGTTCCGAGGTTCCCACGACTTGATCTGGCGCCCGTGCTGGCGAGGTAGAGCGGCCCAGGCATTCCTCGTCAGAGCGGAAGTCGTACTCGGACTCTCCCACGGTGATTTCATCACCGCCGACCGTTACAGTGTTCTCGAAGGATTGAGCGAACGCGAAAATACCCCGAAACGACACACTTATAGCCAAGACAACTAAAAACTTGCCCCATTATCTAATCCTATCACATAGGGTAGGAATAACTAAGAGCGTAGAGGGATCAGGACTGTCCAGATGCCCCGCGGAGTGAAGGCGATACTCTCCAAACGTCAAAATGGGAAAGCCCCCAGCGCGTACCCTATCGTGGTGCCTCAACGAGGCAAAGTACTCACCCCCATCAAGAAATCATCCACAGATCGGGCGCACTGGCGTCCCTCACGGATCGCCCAGACGACGAGGGACTGACCCCTGCGCATGTCCCCGGCAGTAAAAACTTTGTCGATTGAGGTCCGGTACGCCTCAGTGTCGGCCGCGACATTGCCGCTCCGGTCTAGGTCGACTCCGAGCTGTTCGAGCATTCCCTCACGAACCGGGTGCACAAATCCCATGGCCAGCAGGACGAGATCTGCATCGATCTCAAATTCAGTGCCCTCAATACGCTCGAGTCTTGGGGTCAGTCGCACCCCATGCAGCGCGCGCACCTTACCGTTATCACCGGAGAACGCTTCAGTGGCCACGCTCCAGTCACGATCGCCTCCTTCCTCCTGAGAGGAGGAAGTGCGCATCTTGAGGGGCCATTCTGGCCACGTGGTCCCCTTATCCTCCTTGCGAGGAGGCTTCGAAAGGATCTCAAACTGAGTCACGGATTTTGCTTTCTGCCGCCACGACGTTCCGATACAGTCAGATCCGGTGTCACCACCACCGATCACTACCACGTGCTTGCCGGTGGCTAGAATCTTCTCATCTGGGAGAGTTAGCTCGCCCGAGTTACGTCGATTCTGCTGTGCAAGGAAGTCCATCGCGAAGTGGATGCCATCTAACTCGCGACCCG
>PAUA01000033.1 GCA_002712565.1 Gemmatimonadota bacterium
TGAGGGCGTCCCGAGGAGCAGTCCGAATCCCCTTCCCGATCCGGTCGAGGAATCGGTAGAGCAATACCAACGTCCAGGTCTGCGCCACCAGAAGAAGAGGCATGGCCAGCGCAGCCAACCCGTATCCTCCGACCGTGAGCCCCTTCCGGCGGCCCAGCCTGTCCGAGAGCCACCCCGACAAGATCTTCACGAGGCTGGCGGTGGTCTCTGCGACCCCCTCGATGAGCCCGATCAACGCGAGTCGCACACCCAGCACGTTGGCCAAGAACAACGGCAGAAGGTGCACGAGCATCTCGCTCGCGACATCCCGCAGGAGACTCGTCAGTGAGAGAACCCAAACGTTGCGTGGGACACGGCTTGGTACACGGGAAGCCATCGGGCAACCTACCGGTACTTGCCGGGGACAAGAAGAACCCCGACATAAAGGAGAGAATTCCAACGGACCCCAGCTCCGTTGTTGGAACTCCTTCAACAGCCTTCTAGACCTGGAGCGGATTTGAGCACGACTTCCGAGTACGCGGCACCCGGGGACCATACGACGGGCGGAAAAACGTTCTTCGGGCAGCCAAGAGGGCTGGCCACCCTGTTCTTCACGGAAATGTGGGAACGGTTTTCGTACTATGGGATGCGCGCGTTCCTGATCCTGTTCATGGTCGCTGCGGTAGACGGTGCCAATCCCGGCCTGGGCTTCGGCGAAGGCATGTCGGGCGCCCTTTACGGGCTGTACACGTCGATGGTGTACCTGCTCACACTGCCCGGTGGCTGGGTGGCCGACAACCTCTGGGGGCAGCGACAGGCTGTCTTCCGCGGCGGCGTGATCATCGCGATGGGCCACTTCACGCTGGCGGCGCCCCTCGTCGGCGCGCCCGACGTGCCCTCGTTTTTCCTGGGCCTGCTCTTCATCGTCATCGGCACCGGGCTACTCAAGCCGAACGTCAGCACGATGGTCGGTGACCTCTATCCACGATTGAGCGACGACGCCACCGACCATGAGCGCAAAGTGTGGGGTGCAAATCGCGACGCGGCCTTTTCGATCTTTTACATGGGCATCAACATCGGAGCGATGCTGGGACCGTTCATCTGCGGCACATTGGGCGAAGGGATCAACTGGCCGGCCATCGGCCTGGTGATCGAGGGGAATTGGCACGTGGGCTTCTCCGTGGCCGGGTTCGGGATGATACTCGGACTGATCCAATACAGAATGGGCGACAAGTACCTGGGTGAGGCCGGCCTGTTCAAGCCGGATGCCCCACAGGACGAGATCGATCGACGTGGGCGCAACTTCTATCTCTCGACGGGTGCGGTCGCGGCGGTAGCAGCTTTGGTGATCTTCTTGCTGGTGACCGACGCACTCGGCATGACGATCGTGGACTTCGCCACGTGGATCGCCTACGGCATCGTGCTGCTCTCGATCCTGTTTTTTGCATATCTCATCTTGGACATCCGGTGGGCGACTTCGCTGCTGATCCTGTTCGCCACCCTGTGTGCCGTTCTCGTGCCCCGCATGGGCGTCGTGGGAGGACAGTGGGCCGCTGCCGGCACGCTCGGCGCGTTCGTCGTCATGTGCCTCGGGTTGCTGACCTTGCGGGGCGGCCAGGTCACGACCGACCAGAAGCGCCTGATGGCCATCTATTGGCTGTTTCTGCTGGCAGCCGTCTTCTGGGCTGGATTCGAACAAGCCGGCTCGTCGATGAATCTGTTCGCCGAAAACGACACGGACCGTGTCCTCTTTGGGTGGGAGATCAACACCACCTGGCTCCAGAACGTGAACCCGTTCTTCGTCGTCGTGCTGGCGCCGGTCTTCGGCTCCTTGTGGACCTGGCTCGCGCACCGCGACGTGAACCCGTCGACCCCCCGGAAGTTCGCCCTTGGCCTGATGGCCCTCGCGGCCGGCATGTTCGTCCTGGCTTGGGGCGCGTCTTATGCGGCTGACGGAACCCGCGTATCGATGGCCTGGCTCGTCGTCACCTACTTCCTATTCACGTGCGGCGAACTCGCGCTATCGCCGATCGGACTCTCGGCGATGACCAAGCTCGCGCCACGCGGCCGGCTGGGACAGATGATGGGCGTCTGGTTCATCGCCGCGGCCCTGGGCAGCCTCGTGGCTGGACTCGTTGCAGCCCAACTCGAAACTCTTTCGGCCGTGACGATTTTCACGTTCACCGCGATCTTCGCCGGTGNAGCCGGCTTGCTCGCACTGCTGGTCAGCCCNGCGGTGAANAGACTGATGGGCCACNCNGAGTAGTCCCGGAATCGTCCCGAGCCGTTGGCCATGCTCCTCTTCCACGGTACATTTGACGCTGCCGAATCTGGACCCACTGATCAAGACGCACTGATCGAGACCTACTGATNAAGGACGACTCATGCGACTCCGTTCCAATTTTACGGCAATTTTCGCCGTGACGATCCTGGCCGCCTGTCAGGGTGGCTCAGCTTCCCTCGAGACAGACGATCAGATCGCGAGCTACGGCTTCGGACTGGACATCGGCGCCTCCCTCGAGCCGACCCTGACCCACCTCGACCGGCCTGCGCTGTTGCGCGGGATCGAGGACGTCCTGGACGNGCTCGAGCCGGCGATCTCATTCGAGCAAATCTCCGAAGTCACGGAGCGGGTCGGCACACTCATCCGGGANGAGNAANNCGCGGAGTTCGAAGCCATGACCGAAACCAACAGAGTCGCAGGCGAGGAGTANCTCGCGTCGAATGCGGAAAANGACAACGTGACCGTTACCGCCAGCGGGCTCCAGTACGAAGTCATCCTAGAGGGTGAAGCAGGTGCCGCTCGGCCCACCACCGCCAACACGGTAACACTTCACTATNGGGGAACCCTCATCGACGGATCGGAATTCGATAGCTCGTACTCNCGGGGCCAGCCCGCAACGTTCCCGGTGACCGGCGTCATTCCCGGATTCAGCGAAGGTNTTCAATTGATGAGTGTGGGGAGCCACTACCGTTTCACCATTCCCTCGAACTTGGCATATGGCCCTCAGGGNAGCGGACCTGACATCGGACCCAACGCCACGCTGATCTTCGAGATCGAACTCATCGAGGTTCTCTANAGGCCTGCTGCTGNACTNGGAGNGCCNCGTCAGCAGAACTGGGGAGGTCTAGACGTCTATCCCCGCCAACGTGGCCTCGATGAACGCCGTCTTCGCCTGCAAGTATCCGTCGGCATCGGCACGCGGTGCGAGATCAACCTTGATTTTCGTGTAGGCGGCTCTGGCATCGGCGTCCTCCTGGAGATGGTCACGGAACGCCAACAGTCGGCCGAGTGTGGTCGTCNGGGGGCGGGGACTCACGGGACGCGATTACTCCAACGGATCTGAAAACGTGAGGTCAGCGCGGGTAATCCCCCCCGACGCAACCTCGACGGGTACGGTCACCCGCCCGAAAAACTCGTGCCAGNCCGTAAGCTCGTACGTCCCCGGTGGAACNCCCGCGAGGGAGTAGCTCCCATCCTCCGNGGGCATGGTATGGAAGNCNTTCGGAAGCACNAGAATGTGAGCAATCATTTGGGAGTGCAGGTCGCAGCGAACCTGGATACTGTCCGGCCGCTCAAAGGTTTCCGTGAAAGTCAACCCGGGAAGCTGCGAACGATTGAACATTCGATTCGCCCCGCGATCNCCAGCAAAGGTGTGGATGTTGTGGAGTTCCGAATCCCCGTTTCGGAACCTGACCTCGGCNCCGNCCACGACCGGCAGAACCCTCGGAACGAACGTGTAGTCGATCTGATTCAGAAGGCTGACACGTCGCNCCGNCTGGGCAACGCCCGGGGCCTCGGCCAGCCCCTCCCCNGTGAGATAGACGACCGCATCGGTAGNCTCGAAAGACTCGTCAGAGGGGAACNTGGCATACGTAATCCGGCCGGCGATGCCGCCGGTTTGCCCGAAACTCAGTTCGGGTCCACGAGCGGCCACGAGGAACAACAAGCCCGCAAGGACCGCTGTGAGACAACCCAACGTCTTGTACCGGATCCCTGTCATCAGAACGACACCTCACCCCCCTGACTCATATTCCGTTGAACGCACATCCATAATACCACTGTATCCCGTTAGCGTTCNCGGAAACGCTCCGTTGACTCATGAGACCTCTTGTGCTCGAGCCCCCTGCACGAAACTTTGTCGGAGGCCCCCGGGCCACGTAAAACGCAAATGCGGAGGCAGTTGGCAGGCAGGCTCGNGGAGAGNTGGCCGNCTACGCCAGGGATCACAGCCNGCTCCCGGAGGAGCCCAAAGAATGAGTCAACGCACCCTGTCCGCTCTCCTCGCCGTATCCACCCTGGCGTGCGGTGGCGCCAAAGCGCACCAGGCCATCTGGGAGCCCTCGGTCTCGGACCTCACAGTCCACGCGCCGGATTCGTTCAGGGTCACGTTCGAGACGAGTGCCGGAGAGTTCGTGGTGGCTTTCTACCGCGATTTGGCACCTCTGGGTGTTGATCGCATCTACCATCTCACTCGTTATAACTTCTACGCGGGAGCCCGGTTCTTCCGCGTCAACCCCGGGCTAGTCCAGTTCGGACTGAGCGGCCAGCCCGCGCTCGACTCCGTATGGGCGGACCTGTCGATACCGGACGATCCGGTCGTCGGAAGCAACACACGGGGAACCATCTCGTTCGCCAAGGCCGGTCCCGGCACACGTAATACCCAGGTGTTCATCAATCGGCAGGACAACCCACTCTACGATACGTGTTGCGCCGGCGGATTCCCCCCGATCGGCAGAGTGGTGAGCGGCATGGAAACGGTCGATGCCCTCTTCGACGGACACGGCGAGTCACCTGTGAACTACCAGGACTCGATCACGATGTTGGGGAACAGCTTCCTGGACGAGCAGTATCCGGGGCTCGATACGATCGCCATGACTCGGGCGGTAGGGCCGTAAGAGTAGCGGGACTTTCCGGGCGGTCTCCTAGCCGATCTCTTCTTCCGCGCTCTCCCACTCCGACGTGAGTTTGGCCACCTCACGTTGAAGCGACGTGCGTTCGGCCTCCAGGATCTTCACCTCGTCGGGCGAAGTTCGTTCGAAGTACGCGGGTTCGCAGAACACCTCGTCGATCTCGGCCACGCGAGCTTCTGCTTGCTCGATGGACGCGGCCAGCGCTTCCTGATGCTCCAGGACTTGTTTCGTCCCTTTCGCCTTCTTCTTGCGACTTTCCGTCTTCTTCCGCTCCTCGGTCTTCCCCCGCTCTTTCGTCTTCCCCTGCCCTTCCGTCTTCTTCCGTCCCTCCGTCTTCTTCCGCTTTTCCGTCTTCGCTTTGAGGATTACGCGGTCGGCATCGAGGTGATCATCGCCACAGAAGTGCACGTACTCCTCATAGGTCCCGTGATAGTCGCGGACTTCTTCCGGCTTGATCTCGATGATTCGAGTGGCCAGACCGCTGACGAACCAGCGGTCGTGCGACACCAGAATGAGCGTCCCCGGAAACGCTTTGAGTCCCTCGACGAGCGCCTCGATCGACTCGAGGTCCAGGTGGTTCGTGGGTTCGTCCAGCACCAGAACGTTGGGACGCGCGATCGCCAATCGCGTGAACACCAGCCGCGCCGCTTCACCCCCTGAAAGCGCGCTCAATCGCTTCTTGGAGTCATCCCCGGAAAAAAGCATTTGTGCCATCCGTGCTCGCACGTAGCCGATATCCCTGTCCGGGCAAGAATCCCAGACCCAGCCCTCGGCCGTATTGTGCGGAGGATCGAACTCCTCCCGATGATCTTGGGCGAAATACGCCGGATGGGCCTCGTATCCCCACTCGGACTCGCCCTCATCCGCTTCGAGCTCACCCATGACGATCTTCAAGAGTGTGGACTTTCCGATACCGTTCGGTCCCATGATCGCGACCCGCTCGCCGCGCTGGACCAGGAGATCGACACCATGGAGCACATGGTTGTCTCCGAAAGCCTTTTTCACTCCCTGGATCTTGAGGACGTCCCGTCCACTGTCCCTAACCTGCTCNAAGCGGAAAGTCGGATAACGGCGGGAGCTGGGAGCGAGTTCGATCAGCCCTTCNGCCCTCTTCTCGATCATGCGCACCTTGCTCTGCGCTTGGCGCGCTTTGCTGGCCTTGGCACGGAAGCGATCCACGAATTTTTGATGGTGCGCGATCTCNCGTTCCCTGGCGGCAATTCCCTTCTCCCTGCGTTCGCGCTCGGCCTGCTTCGCGTCGAGAAAAGTTGCGTAATTGCCGTGATAGAGGAGTACTGACTCGTAGTCGACGTCGAGGATGTGCGTGGTGACGTTGTCGAGGAATCTNTGGTCGTGGGAGATGACGACCACCGGCCCGGCGAAGTCACGTAAAAACATCTCCAGCCACCGGATCGAGAGTATGTCGAGGTGGTTCGTCGGCTCGTCGAGGAGCAGGACATCGGGAGCACCGGCCAGCACCTGAGCGAGTAAAACCCGGAGCTTGAACCCGCCGGAGAGCGTCGACAGCGGATCCCCGTGAATGTGGCCGGGAAGACCGAGTCCCTCGAGGATCTTCGTCGCCCGGGCCTCGGCCGTGTAACCATCATGGCGCTGCACGGTCTCTTCCACCTCACTGAAGCGGTCGGCGTCGAAGTGTTGCTCCGCCTTCGCCAGGAGTTCCTCCTTCTCTACCATCGCCTCCCAGAGTTCGGGGTTGCCCATCATCGTAACCGCGAGGATCTCTTCGTCCTCGTACAAGAACTGATCCTGGCGCAGAACGCCGAGCCGCAGGCGTTTGGGAATGGAAACGGTGCCCTCGCTAGCCTCCAGCTGACCGCTCACGATGTCGAGGAAGGTCGTCTTTCCGGAACCGTTGGCACCCACGAGTCCGTAGCGCGACCCCGCGTTGAGCTGGAAGGTCGCGCCAGAGAAGAGCGTACGGTCTCCGTACGATTTTTCGAGNTTCGAGATGGAGATCATGGCCGAGAATGTATACAAACCGGCCGGGTACAGTCAGGCGCGAGAGGGCGGCTGAATGTCGCCTCCCTCAAGAGAAATTGCTCACTCCAGCCACGTTGTAAGCTCCGCGGCCGACCGACGGGCCTGCCCATNCGGCGACCCGTCGGGCTCCCCGATGTTGATCGTGGCAACGATCCTCTCACCCTCGGGGAGCCCGACCGCCGACCGCGCAGCGGGGTCGTCCATGATGGCGCCCGTTTTGATGTGTGTCCCTAGCCCCACTGAATGAGCGANCAGCGACAGGTTCTGGATACCCATGTAGGCGGCTGCGAAGTTTTCCTCACGAATCTCAGGGTTCTCGTCCAACGTTACGGCGATCGCGACCATGGCGGGCAGCGACTCGTGGGTCTGGGCGACTTTCTCGATGACTGCTTTCCCCGCCACGGCGTCCTCAATCCGCTTGGCCTTTCGGTGCCCGAGGGCCCCACCATATGCGCGCCGAGCCCGGGGGCCNAACACGTAGAAACGCCAAGGCTCCGTCATTCGGTGGTTGGGAGCCTGACAGACGGTGCCGAGAAGCTGCTCGATCTCCTCNCGGGATACAGGACGGTCCGTGAAGGTCTTGGTCGAGCGACGAGTGTTGATACAATCGAGGACGTTCATGTGCGGGAGGGGTTGAGGGTCTGCTTGTGCCGCCGGNATCCACAATGTAGAAGGCCAGCCCGTGACGGCCAGCAACCCGAGCGGCACGTGTTCACTGATCCCCNTGGCTTCGCCTTAGATTGANTGTTCTTCTGAANGCTATCTGGTAACCCCGGTACCAGCGGTAGCTTTTGTTGTAGCGCCCGTGTGCCCGCACTCCTCTCGGCGCCTCTTCGCTCTTCACCTCGGCCCAAATCACGCCAAGGCCAGCCACTNACCGGNACAGCTTGCCACAGGCCCGATCTTTCAGCATGGTCCTGTTCCGCGGCAAAGACGACCTCAGCACCTCGGGACACGTTCAGCACACTCGAAGGGAAGCAGACCCATGCGCCAAACCTCAATCTTCTTTCTTATCCTGACCTTGGTTTCATGTTCACCGAACGGATCGGAGATCGAGGTTCGGGTCGTGTCCACCCAGGCCCACCTNGTCAGCGGTGGGGATGTCCTTATCGAGGTCGTCACCTCAGCGACCTCGAGCGACGGGCTCGCACTCGCGGTCAACGGCGAGAGCCAGGCGGTCGAGTTCGCCGCCGTGAGCACAGCGGACGGGAGCCCCTCGTATCTAGCCCTGGTTTCGGGTCTGCAACTGGGTGAGAACACGATCGAGGTGGTCGCGAGTGGTGGCAGTACTCGAGTCGCCGTGGTCAACTACCCGATCACCGGCCCCATCATTTCTGGCCCTCAGCAGGAGCCTTACTTCTGCCTGGGGGAGTTGCCTGCGGGACGGAGAGGAAAGCCCAGGTTCGCGGTNGGTAACGGGGAGTCGTTGGACGACACGTCCCTCGANGCGTCTTGCTCNCTGCNTACACGCGTCGACTACGTGTACCGATCGAGCACGCCGGACNTAGGATTCCTNCCCCTTGCTGAGACCGGCGAGCAACCTCCCGACTTGGCCGTGGTTACGACGATCGAAGGCGTTANAACGCCCTACATCGTCCGGATCGAAACAGGAACNATCAATCGGGCCATCTACCAAACCGCCATCCTACACGACCCCGTTGGACCGGCGACATCCCCGCTGTCCCCGCCCACTGCCTGGAACGGGCGCTTGGTATACACATACGGAGGCGGTTGTGAAGCGGGCTTCTTCCAGGGTACGAGCACTGGCGGAGTCCTCCGNGACGACCTTCTGAGCAAGGGATACGGCGTCGCGTCGTCGACGCTGAACGTCAACGCGCAAGGAGGCTGCAACGACGTGCTCTCTGCCGAAACCACAATGATGGTCAAGGAACGCTTCATCGAGGCGTACGGTGAGCCGCGGTACACGATCGGCAACGGGGGGTCGGGTGGCGCCATGCAGCAACTCCTCATTGCGGGNGCCTACCCCGGGCTCCTNGACGGAATCATCCCCAGCCTCACGTTTTCGGACGCGGTGACGTATTTCATCGACACCCAGGAGTGCAGCCTTCCACTGCGAAACTTTCTCAATGACGAAGAGCGCGGAATCAGCGATGACGTAAAGACGGCGATCGGGGCCTGGTCCATGTGGTCTGTNTGCGACCGGTCNCTCGGTACACGCCCGGCCCGAATCTCTCCTTACGACTGCTCCGCTCAGATCCCGATGGCGGAACGGTACGACGCCGCTGAGAACCCGGACGGCGTGCGATGCTCAATCTACGATGGAATGAGAAACATCTTTGGTGAGATGGTCTTCACCGATATCAACCACGAGCGAGCCTTCGCTCGGAGTCCTCACGACAACGTCGGCGTTCAGTATGGCCTCGCCACGCTCAATGAGGGGATCATCGACAAGGCACTCTTCCTTGAGCTGAACGAAGAGATAGGCGGCTGGGACATCGATTTCCAACCGCGTGGNGAACGCACTGTCGGAGATGACGACGCCATTCGCGCCGCCTACCAGACGGGGCGGGTGACCAGCGGCGGCGCGGGCCTGTCAGAGGTGCCCATCATCGACGATCGGAGCTACTTGGACCACCAGGGGAATTTCCACGCCAGCATCTATTCCTTCACNACGCGTGCCCGCCTTGAGCGGGANAACGGCCACGCCGACAACTACATNATNCGACGGCACGTCGGGAACGTCTCTTTGGCGCAGGAAAACCTCGCGCTGATGGACCAGTGGCTGGCGAACATCCAGGCCGACCACTCCGATCTGCAAACCCTGGNGAAGATCGTTCGGGCCAAGCCATCCGAGCTACAGGATGACTGCTGGACCGAATCAGGCGAGCAGATCGTCGAGAAAGCGGTGTTCGATAGAGACAGGCTCTTCGACAACACTCGTGGAGCCTGCAACGAACTCTATCCACCCCACGCCGGCCTGCGGCTGGTTGCGGGTGGACCGTTGAGTAATGACGTGTTCAAGTGCCAGCTGAAGCCGATCGACTACGGGGAATATGCCGTCGAGTTCACAGACGCCGAAAAGAGCCGCCTGGAGGCAATTTTCGATCAAGGCGTCTGCGACTGGTCACGACCAGGCGTACACCAGGCGGTGAACCGGACCTGGCTCTCNTACGGGCCGTCACCAGCCAATCTGTACCAGCCCTGAGNGCCCGGAGTCNGCTCGCACCCGATCAGACGAAGTGGAATGAGTGGTTCTTTCAAGGATATGCCACTCGTGCGGCCCTACCCTATGCTTTTTCCCTGCCTATCCCTCTCGATCCACCGACTTCCTCACCTGCGCCTCATCTATACCGCGTCGTCCACCGAATACGGCGCGCCCAGACGCCACTCGGGATGCGCCTCAAGGAACGCTTGGATTCTACCCTCCCGGCTGAGCGCCTCCGGAATGAAGTCGACCGCTTGTTGGAGCCGCGCGTCGGACGCGGCGCAACCGAAGCGCAGAAAGCCTTCTCCCGCTTCGCCGAAGCACTCGCCGCCTAAACACGCGACGCCGAACTGGTCGTCGGCGCCTTCTAGTAGGTAGGTGGCCAAACCGTGACTCGAGATTCCGAGGCGGTTGCAGACGGTCGACACGTCGGAAAAGACGTAGAAGGTGGCGCGGGGTTCAAGGGTGCGGAAACCCTCGAGGCGGTTGAGGCCCTCTGTCAGCAACGTCACCTTCCGCCGGAATTCCTCCATCACCGCATCCCGCTCGGAGCGGTCCATTTCGAGCGCGGCTGTCCCGGCGATTTGCACAAATGGTGGCGTGCAAGAGAGCGTGGTGTTGATCATCGTCGCAATCGAATCGGTGGTGGTGGGCGATGATACCGCAAAGCCGAGTCGCCAACCGCCCATGCTGTAGGACTTGCTGAACGTATAAGCGGCGACCCCGTGGTCCAGCATGCCTGGCTGAGCCATCAACGAATGGTGACTGCCCTTCCACACCATGTGGCAGTAGGGCTCGTCACTGAACACGGCAATCTGCTCACCTCGAATGAGGTCGGCGATGCCGCGGAGATCCTCCTCGGTCGCCACGCCGCCAGTCGGGTTGTGCGGCGAGTTGAGGAAGATCGCTCTCGGTGAGGGGTCGTCGGCCAGGAAGCGCTCGATATCGGCGATGTCTGGCCGAAAGTCGTTCGCCTGCCGGAGCGCCGCGAAAACCGGCCGACCACCACGTCGCTCGATGTTCGGCACGTAGGTCGGAAAATAGGGACTGAAGACCAACACCCCGTCCCCCGGGCTCAAGAACGCCTCGCAGAAGAACTGCTCGAAAACCTTGGCACCCGGAGCCACCACCACGTTCTCACGCTCGGCCGGCACGCCGAACTCGTCACGAACCAGTCGAGCGGCCGCCTCTCGGAATTCCGGCAAACCCGGTGACGGGCAGTAGCGGGTTTGATTCTGCTCGATGGCCTGTATGCCGGCGGCCTTGGCCGGGGCGGCCGAGTTGAAGGGGCTGTCGCCGATCTCCAGCTCGACTACGTCCTTCCCCGCGGCTTGTAGCTGCTTGGCAGTGGCGAGAACGGTGAAGGCGGTTTCGGCGGTCAGAGACTGCGCGAAGGTGCTGAGTTCGACGGTCACAGGGCCTCGGTGGGTGTGAGGGGGGTGTGCATCGGTTGGAGTCTACCTTCCGACGAGGGTACACAAGATGCCCCCGAGTCCGGCCGGGTCACAAGCTCCTGGAGGGCAATCCCACTGCGCAGTGACGTAAAGACTAGCCGGTAGCCCCGGGACGATCCTTCAAGCGGACGACCTCACGAAGGCCAGAGCACGTTTCATCGATGGTGCAGATCTTGTTGTCGACGGGCTTTGGTCGGAGGGCTACCTTGAGCGGAAAGGACCCTCATAGCCATCCCAACAGAGAGCCGGTTACGATGAAACGACCCGTTCGTACAGTTCTTCTTGCGGCTCTGGCCCTATGCGTGGGCTGCTCCCTGGAATCCACGGAGCAAGCCGATCTGTCCGCTGAGTCGGCGGGCGCCCTGCTGGTCGCCCATCGAGGAGCGTCAGCTTACGCCCCGGAGCATACCATGGCGGCGTACCAACTGGCACTCGAGCAGGGTGCCGACTTCATCGAGCCCGACCTCCAACTCACTCAGGACGGGGTGTTGATCGCTCTCCATGATCTCACGCTCGATCGCACAACCAACGCACGGGAGGTGTTCCCGGACCGCTTCCGCGAGGAGTTGGTACGCGGCGAGACCGTTCGCCGGTGGTATGCGAACGACTTTACGCTTGAGGAGATCAGGCAGTTGGACGCGGGCTCCTGGTTCGGCGAAGGATTCGAAGGAGTGCAGGTTCCCACGCTCTCGGAGGTGATCGAGCTCGCGAGCGGCCAGGCCGGAATCTTCCCGGAGACAAAAGCCCCGGAAGTGTACGGCGACCGCGGGTACAATATGGAGCAGCTCCTATTGGACGAGCTCGAACGGTACGGGCTCCATCGGAGGAACGCCGACCCGTCTACTCCGGTCGTGATCCAGTCATTCAGCGCGGAAAGCCTGAAGATTCTCCGCCTCCACCTGGCTTCAGATTTGCCGCTGACCTTCCTCGTCTCGGGTCCGGCGGCCGACGAATGGCTGACNGCCGAAGGGCTCGCGGAGATCAGCGAGTTCGCCACCGGGATCGGCCCGACCAGGAACCTTTTGCTCGAGCACCCGGACGCGGTCGATCTCGCCCACGAGGCGGGCCTGACCGTAATCCCGTGGACGTTCGCAGCGAGAGGTCCGGATGGGTCCGCGAGCGCCATTGAGGAGATGGCGCACTTCCTGTTCGAGTTGGGGGTGGACGGACTCTTCACCAACAACCCCGACCTGTTCCCGAGGACCCCTCCGGAGGAAGGCTCCTGATCCCATGAGGGCCCCAGGCTACCTCGCGCTCGGAGCGCTCCTGGTGGGTTGTGCGGGTCCACTCGTCGAGGACTGTGCCCACGGCGACCTCGACCAGCGCTACTGCGACGCGAATGGCGATCTCGTGGCGGACCCACCCGGCGATCCACGCATGCTTCTCGATCCCGACCGGTTGATCTTCGCCTACACGCCTGTGGAAGATCCAGCCCAGTTCAGGGNCGTCTGGGCAGGATTTCTCGCCCACCTCGAGAAGGCCGTGTCGAGGGACGTACTCTTCTTCCCCGTGCAGTCGAACTCGGCACAGATCGAAGCCATGCGGGCCGGGCGACTCCATATCGCGGGGTTCAACACGGGGAGTGTCCCTCTGGCCGTNAACTGCGCCGGATTCGTGCCCACCACGATGATGGCCCGGGCCGACGGGTCCTTCGGGTACGAGATGGAGATCCTCACTCATCGCGAGAGCGGAATCGGGTCGGTCCCTGAGCTCAGAGGCCGGACTCTGGCCTTCACGTCCCCCACCTCGAACAGCGGTTTCAAAGCTCCCTCCGTCCTCCTTGAGTCGGAGTTCGGGTTGGTAGCGGATCAAGACTTCGAGCCGGCNTTCTCGGGAAGACACGACAACTCGGTGCTCGGCGTCCTCCAACGTGACTACGACGCCGCCGCGGTCGCGAACATCGTGATCGACCAGGTCCTGGCGCGTGGGGTCGGGAGTCGGGANGACCTGCGAGTCCTCTATCGTTCGGAGACCTTCCCGACCACAGCCTACGGCGTGTCGAACCGGCTCGATNCGGATCTCGCCGAGGCCGTCATCGAGGCGTTCTACACGTTCGACTGGGAGGGGAGTGCTCTCGACGCTGAGTTCGAGGAAAGCAGTTTCATCCCCATATCCTACGAGGGCCACTGGGAGGTCATTCGCCGGATCGACGTAGCATCGGGAACGAGTTGGCGCTGTCGATGAGCTTGCGCTCTCGATGANCTGGGAATCCCCGTGAGCGGGCACCGACCATGAGCGAGGCGCAACACCCCCTGAGGATCCAGGAGCTGGTCGTTCGTTACGGCNGGGGTGAATCAGTGATTTCGGGCGTNTCGATCGCACTCGACCCAAAAGAGATNGTCGGGCTGATAGGAGCGTCCGGGGCGGGCAAGAGCACCCTTCTCAGGGCGGTCCAGAGACTCGTGGAGCCGGAATCCGGGCAGATTTTCCTCAACGGGGTNGAACTTACCGGCTTGCCACCCAGGGAACTTCGCGGANCCCGTCGACGGCTGGGCATGATCTTCCAGGAGCACGCGCTGATCGGGCGGCTATCGGTCATGGAGAACGTGCTTGCGGGCACGCTGGGTCGTACCGGATTCTGGCGGAGCGTACGCCGTCGCTTCGACCCTGAGGACGTACAGGAAGCGTTCGGCCTGCTCGAGCGTGTCGGCCTCACCGGGTTCGAAGACTCGCGCTGTGACGAGCTATCCGGCGGTGAGAAGCAGCGAGTGGGGATCGCGCGGGCGTTGATCCAGCATCCCGACGTGCTCCTGGTAGACGAACCCACCGCGAGCCTCGATCCGGCCACCTCGGTCCGGATCATGAGCCTGATCACCGAGATCTGCTTGGAGCGGGGGCTCGCCGCACTCATCAACCTCCACGACGTGCCACTCGCGCGGCGATTCTGTCCTCGAATCGTCGGGCTGCTGGACGGTCAGGTGGTCTTCGACGGTCCGGCGTCCGCTCTGGACGACGCCGTTCTGCAGCGAGTGTACGGAGATGAAGCTGTGGGGGGTGACGAGATCCTTGGTCACTGAGTCAGCCCGGCCGTGGCGCCCTCCACGTATGATCGAAAGCACCACCCACCGGTGGCTCATCATAGGTGGGCTCGCGTTATATGGGCTCCTCGCTTTCGTGACCGTGGACATCGACCCGGCCAGGATCGCGGAGGGGCTGTCTCGTGCCAGTGCGTTCTTCGCCGGATGGCTACGGCCCGATTTCGTCACCCGATGGACCGATATCCGCGCCGGCCTCCTCGAGAGCCTGGCGATGACGGCAGTGGCCACGGCAGTGGCTCTCCTGCTTTCGATACCCCTCGGGCTGGCTGCAGCCCGCAACCTAGTCCCGGGGCCCGTCTACACGGCCGCTCGTGGTGTGTTGGCCGTTTCGCGCTCATTCCACGAGATCCTCGTGGCTATCCTGTTCGTGGCCATGTTCGGGTTCGGTCCGTTCGCTGGTGTGGTGACTCTGGTGGTTGGTAGCGTCGGTTTCCTTGGAAAACTGCTCGCCGAAGCAGTGGAAGAGGTCGATCCGGCTCCCCTCGAGGCGCTTACCGCGGCAGGAGCATCCTGGGGGTCTCGTGTCGTGTTCGGCGTGCTTCCCCAAGTCATGCCGCGTGTGCTGGGCCTCGCACTCTACCGGCTGGACATCAACTTCCGGGAGTCTGCCGTGATCGGCCTGGTGGGAGCGGGAGGAATCGGGGCCACACTCACGACCGCGTTCAGTCGATATGAGTTCGAGTCGGTCTCCGCGATTCTGATTCTGATCATCGGGATGGTCTTTGGGGCGGAAGTCGTCTCCGGCCGCCTACGTCAGAGGTTGCTCTGATGCCGGTCCTGGAGCGGGGGGAGACCCCGGAGTGGCGCCGGCGCACTAGTGGGCANCAGTGGTTACGATTCGTCGGCGCCCTGGGGCTCACCGCCGCCCTGGTGGCCGCCGCGGCAGCCATCTCGGCTCAGACGACCTGGTCCTTCGTCCTNGACGCGGGAGTCCAGCTCCGCGACTTGGGAATGAGGATGTTCCCGCCGGAAGGCTCGTACGCAGTTACTATCGNCCGTCCCCTTCTCGACACGCTCCACATCGCCACCCTGGGAACGGCCCTGGGGGTTCTCATCGCGTTGCCTCTGGCCTTTGCGGCAGCCACCACCACCACTCCGTCGCGGGTCTACGTGCGGCCGATCGCGATCCTACTGCTCGTAACGTCTCGCTCGGTCAACTCGATCATCTGGGCACTCATGCTCGTGGTACTCCTGGGCCCCGGCATACCGGCCGGCGTTCTGGCGATCGCGTTTCGGTCGGTTGGATTTGTTGGAAAGCTTGTGTACGAGGCGATCGAAGAGGCTCCAGAGCTTCCGGTGACCGCAATGGAGACCACTGGTGCGGGGCGCCCACAGGCGCTGGCCTTTGGCCTCGTGCCGCAGATCCTACCGTCCATGGCCGGCGTGAGCATCTACCGCTGGGAGATCAATATCCGCGAAGCGACCATCCTGGGGTTGGTGGGCGCCGGTGGGATCGGAATGGCCCTCCAGGCCTCCATCGACGCCCTCAGGTGGTCGCGCGTGAGTGTGATCCTTCTTGCCATCCTCGCGACCGTCGTCTTCGCAGAGTTGGTTTCGGCAAGGATTCGTCGAGCGCTGGGCTAAGCTCGTCCCACGGCCCTCGAAGCCCGACACCCGCCAACGCCGTCAGGAGCACCCGGGTAAAACGGAGGAGGGCACCGAAGCCTGAGCCAGTTACTGGCCAGAGGCATCGGCGCCCTCGCTTTGTGCCTTGCCGTACGCTACTTGCCTTCCCCGGNAGTCGCCTTACGCTGGNCCCGGGTCGGACCTGAACTACCGGCCAATGCCACCGTACGGAACCCAGGTCGGCACGAACTTCGACATCCCCTGCACCGGCCCTACTTCTCCGGCGTAGATGTTGCCCTCGGCGTCAGCGGTCACTCCTTCACCCATCGNCCCGNTGCCGCCCATGCCGGATGCTCGCGCCGAGGGGTGCTCCGGGATGAAATACCAGACCTCTCCCGTCCTGGCGCTACCGATCCGAAGACCCTTTCTCCAGCCGGGATTGTAGTTGGGGCCGGACTCCGAATCGATCGCGTAGAGCACGTCGTTGTCGTCGATGAAGAGCCCACTGATCCGGCTGAACTGATACCAGGTGTCAAGGTGATTCCCCTGCTGATCGAAGATCTGGATCCGCCGATTGCCCCGGTCGGCCACGAACAGCCGTCCCTGCGAGTCCATCGCGAGCGAGTGCGGAGCGCGGAACTCGCCATCCCCGTAACCCCATTGGCCGAAACTCATGATGAAGGTCCCGTCAGGAGCGAACTTGGAGATACGGCTCTTCGAATCCGGTCCCGGTGAACTCTGGAACTGGGCTCCGTGGGTGTCGCCCACAAAGATGCTTCCGTCCGGCGCGACCAAGACGTCGTTGGGATCGGTGAAGTGTGTGGGCGGGTCGCCGGTCTCACCGGGCGTACCTAGGACCATGAGCACCTCCCCTTCNGGGCTGAACTTGATCACGGAGCTCCCCTTGCCTGCTGCGTCGGGGTTGGCCCGCAACTCGCCGGCATTTGCAATGCGGGCGTCTGCAATCCAAACGTTACCCTCGGCGTCCACGTCCATCCCGTGCGGCCAAATGATCTCCCCGGCCCCGAAGCTCTGGACCACGTTTCCGTCGGGATCCAGCTTGACGATGGGGTCCACGTCGGAGGTGGCACACGAGTTGGTCCCGCACCGGTCTCCCGCCCAGATGTGGATGCCGTCGATGTCGACGTTGACCGCGCTAACCGAACCCCAGCTTCGTCCATCCGGGAGCGTCCCGAAGTCTCGTATGGTCACGTAGGGGTTGGGGAGAAGGTTGACCGGCTCCACGCTTCCTTGTTCAGGGGGGCCCTCCCTACCGCGCTGGGCCCGGACATCTCCCGGGAAGAGTGCCGGCAAGGCACACGCAACCGTCAGGAAGAGTAGGAGGGGGACTCCCGAAGCCGGAACACGTTTGCAAGACTCGTTCATTGAACACCTCACGTCATCGGACAAGTTCATCGCTGCAGGAAAATTGGGTGGGGAATGTGAGGCATCATGGGCTCTCGTGCCAGGTGGGGGCCACCCCTGCCTGATGAGATCCTCGTCGGCCGTGTCCCCCCCTCTCGGTGACCAGCCGCATCACGGGAACGGGGAGTCGTGGCCGGTTGACAACGCCCATACCTGGCTCAGGTTGCTTCACTATGGAGTCCAATCCCGAATTTCTTAACGAGGAAGAAGCGGCCCAACTGTGGCAGCGGGCGGCTCAGCTTCAGGCGGAGGCCGCGCGCAGAGCCGAGAAGGCGGAGAGCGACAGAGCGGAGACTGAGGCATCGGGCGAGACGGCCGACGTGGCTCCCCCCGAGGGATACGCGCTCACCCACGTGCGATCCGCGGCCCTGGAAGTCGGAATCGCCAACGAATTCGTGGACGCCGCGCTGGCCGACCTGCGCGCGGGGCGTGCGCTCTCACAGGGGAAGCGTGGGTGGCGCCTGGCGCGGTGGTTCCTCAAAGACCCGCCCGAGACCCAAACCGCTCGACGTGTCATCGAAGCTGCGGCGGTGGACGTGCTCTCCGCGACTGAGGCCGTCTTCCCAGGTGAGCCCTACCGCCTGACGTTGACGGATCGGCAGGGTGACCCGCTCAAGGGAGGATTTCTGGTCTTCGACGTTCAAGGACTGAACTCCCCGTTTCCCCGCGACTTCGCGCTCGAAGCCAAGTATGGAGGCATCCGGCAGGTGTTTCTCTCCCTCCAGCCGATTGAAGAAGCCACGCCCTCGTGCGAGGTGACCCTCCGCAGTCCTGTGGCTTGGTCCCACAACCAAGACCTCGCAGTGGGGGGCGTCGTGACCGGGATCACCGGGGCCGTTGGCCTCGGTCTGGGATTGGCGGTGGCGACCGCACCGGTGNTCGGGCTCTCTGGGATCGGGGTCGTCGTGGCCCCGGCCATCCTGGTCNCGGGTGGTGCGACGGGCGGCGGCCTCGGAGTGAAGGGGTATCGAGCGANGTACCGCTACGCCATGCGGAGGGGGCAACGCGCGCTCGACGGACTCCTNGGNGCNGTGGCCNGCCGGGCCGAGGGCGGTTGGGGAATTACGAAGTCGCAGGACCAGGAGCCACCGCCAGCCCTCCCTTGACATCGGCCACATCTAATCCTATCGGTCGGTNCGGTGGAGCCGTGTGCCCGGTCACTCCCAACGAAACACCTTCGTCGAAATCCAGACGCAAACTCCAAACATCAGAANCAACCCCGCCACGCTCCCCCAGTGNGCGGTCCAGCCTGAGCCGTCCCAAATNCCTTGCATGAGCGTGACAGAGTGTGTGGTCGGGAGCCCCCATGCGACGATCTGCAATGGGGGCGGGAGTTGGTCGAGGGTAAAGAACAGACCCGACAACGCGATCATTGGATAGAGGAACGCGGCAACGATCGGGCGGGCGAACCGAGACGTAGGAACGAGACTGGCGATCACGAAACCGAGCGAAAGGATGCTCAGCGTGCTCAACAGGAGAGCCGCCGTGAAGCTGACCATGGGCACGTCCATGGCACCCGGGAAGAACTGCCGCCCGGCCAAGACCAGAAGCCCCAAACTGACGACCGTGAAGGCGAGTTTGACGAACACGTGAGCGCTCAGGATGGTCACGGGGGAAAGCGGCGTGGCCCGGAGGCGCTTGAGGATCCCGCCTTCCCTGTAGATCGAGATGATCACGACGAGTGAGACCACTGCCTGAAGGGCGATGAGGAGCGCGAACAGGATCGGCAGGTTGAACGGAGTCTCAACCGCCGCGGTGGTCTCCANCTCGCCGAAGCTCAGGGACCGCCCCAGAAGGACGAAGAGGATCACCGGAAGGGCCAGGGGGATCACGAATCCCATCGGCTCCCTCATGAAAACCTTGGCCTCTACCCACGTGAGCTTCCAGAACCCGTTCAGCATCGGTCAGTCCCTCACGCCGTGGCCAGTAAGNTTCAGGAAAACAGCTTCGAGAGTCGGGACCTCGGTACGGAACCCTTTGACCTGTATGCCCTCGCGAGCAATGACGTGGATGACTTGAGTCACGAAGTCGTCACCCTCGCCGCGAAGCGTGTGCGTGTATCCTTCGCTCTCCGCCGACTGCACGGTGAGCACCGCGGCCAATCGCTGGGCCGNGTCGGTNCCTTCGCTCGTGAACACCACACTCCGCTCCGGACAGTACTTCGCGACCAGCGCCGCCGGGGTGCCCACCTCGACCAGCCGACCGTGGTCGATGATCGCGACGCGGTCGCAAAGGCGCTCCGCTTCCTCCATCAGATGGGTGGTCAGAAAGACCGTTTTACCGCGTTCCCTGATGCTCCTGATCAACCCCCAGATCGCGTGACGAGCTTGTGGATCGAGTCCCGTGGTCAGCTCGTCGAGGAAGAGTACCTCGGGATCATGGATCATGGCCAACGCAATAAAAAGTCTCTGTTTCTGGCCTCCTGAGAGTGTCATGAACTTCGCGTTGCGCTTGGCTTCGAGACCGAGCCGATCCAGAAGCCCTTCGGTGTCGACCACTCGTGGGTAAAGAGTGGACCACAGATCAACGGCCTCCCAGACTTTGATCCGTTTCTGGAGCTGCGCCTCTTGATGCTGGACCCCGATCCGCTGTTGAAGGGCGGAGGCGTCTCGTNGCGGATCGAGGCCAAGTACNGAGATCGTTCCCTGGTCCGACTTCCGTAGGCCTGCCACGCACTCCATCGTGGTGGTCTTTCCCGCGCCGTTCGGACCGATCAGGCCAAAAATCTCACCCGTTTGGATTTCGAGGCTGACATCGTCCACGGCAACGGTGGACCCGTAGCTCTTTCCCAGGTGGGAAACCGATATGACANGGGGAGGCAAGATGCTCCCTACCAAGATGCTCCCTACGTGGTGGTCTTTTCCGNGCGCCAGGTCNCCGTGCGGTCGACCNCGTCTCCACACAACGTNCCGGTGAGNCTCCGCGTGTTCTCGGCGGTGTCGATGGTTCTGGTCANCTCGTAGAAGCAGCTGCCGCTCTTGCCGGTGCTTTTCGTCCAGTCGAAGCCNCCGATGTACGTCGTGATCCGGAATCCGGTCGGGGCATGGTTGGCNNAGTGACGCTCGTGCGTCCAGACGGCGTTGCCGGTCAGCGTGATGAGTACGCCATCTCGTGTGTGCGCACAGGCGACGCGGGTCTTCGTCCCGGTGCTCTCGACGTCGTAGGTCACGGCNTCACCGTCCCNAGTACTCGTGCTGCTCCCGGCGACCGTCAGCGTGCCTCCGTCATGGCACGAACGGCTGCGCTCGAAGGTTTTTGTCCANACAACGGGCTGGTGNTCNAACAACGCGCCCGCCGCCGGGTCGGACTGGCTGGAGTCGAAGAAGTCGTTGAGCAGGCCNGCGGNCGTGGCGTCGATCATCTCGGCGACAAACTGAGTGTCGTCCCGCGTGAGCTCATNTTCCGATTCCGGCGATATGACGCTATCCGCGCACGCCGCGAGGAAGACAGCACAGGGAACAAGCAAGTGGGTCAATCGTCTGGACACGGGGCACCTCCGACGGCGACGCCGCCCTTGAGTCACCNGGGATTCGGTCCCGGCAAACACTGAACTCTCTTTGACATACTGCCTACTCTGCAGGCGATTAAATCATATAACANGACACCGCCCATGTGCAAACATGCGCCCATGTCCGGGCTCACGTGCTGGTNTACCACGACCCATCGATGGCTTAGAGCGGCAGGTCGTCAGCTCTCGCGGAGCCCGTCCCGGATGCGGTGGTACGCAGCCCCGAGCTCCTTCGCGATGAGTTCGACACCCTCGCTAACCTCACGCGACGTCTCGACGACTTGATCCTTTGCTTCAGCCGCTTTGGATTCGAAGCGCTGCCATTTCTTCTCCAATTCGTCCCATTCTTCCTTCGCCTCCATGGTACCCAGATGCATCTTCACCCGTAGCTCGTCGTGCTCTTGGCGCAACTTGGCCCAGACTTCCGCGAGGTTTTCCTTCATGATTCTTCTCTCGTACGTTTCGGCGCTGCGCCAGTGACGGACTCGGAGGACTCCGCCGCCTGGTGTAGCTTCATGTTCAGCATGCGAAGGGTCGCACCGACCCCGGCCAACACCTGGTTGGGGCTGACGCCCCGCGTTCTCACCGTGCCTGGCCCGTCCCGCCAGGTGATGAACACCTCAGTGAGCGCGCTGGTGCTTCCGCCCTTTGGGATGAGCAACTCGTAATCCACCAACTTCGGGAATTCGAACCCGGGCGGGAACACTTTCCGGATCGCGTCCACGAAGGCGTCGAACCCACCGTTTCCCGATCCGGACGCTTCGTGGATCTCACCGTTCACATTAACCTCAATGTTCACCGTCGACGCGTGGTCCAACTCACTCGTGATGGAGCAGGTCAACAAATCGATGTGTCGGAAGTCCTTGCGCTCCAACACGTCGGCGATGATGAACGGCAGGTCCTCCGCGGTGATGGTTTCCTTGGAATCTCCGAGGCTCACAATCCGTCTCAGAACTTCCGCCTGATCTTCAGGCGACAGACTGATGCCCAACTCCTCCAGATTCTTCTTCAGCGACGCCTTGCCACTCATCTTGCCGAGCGCGTAGCTGCGCTTGCGGTCGAAACGCTCCGGGCTCAGGGGCGTCTGGTACAACCCGCCCTTGTGATCGCCGTCGGCGTGGATGCCGCTGGTCTGGGTGAACACATCGGCACCTGTCACGGGAGTGTTGTCGGCAACCCGCTTGCCCGAGAAGTTCTCCACCATCCGGCTCAGGTCCAGGATCTTGGTCTCGTCGATCGACAGCGTCATTCCCATCTTGTCGCGCAGAGCGACCGCGACTTCGGCCAAGGACACGTTTCCTGCACGCTCTCCAAGGCAGTTGACCGTACAGTGGATGGTGCGAATGCCGGTCTCGACCGCCCTCATGGCGTTGGCAGTGGCGAGCCCGTAGTCGTTGTGTGGATGAAAGTCGAAAGTCTGCTCCGGGAACCTCGAGATCATGTCCGATAAGCTGGTTTCGACCTCATCCGGCATCATCACGCCCACCGTGTCGGGCAGCATGATGTGTGCGACTCCCGTTTCCTGCAGTCCCTCCACGAGGGAGTACACGTAATCGCGGCTGTCGCGGTACCCGGTGGACCAATCCTCCAAGTACACGTTGACGGTAAGCTCCTGCTCGCGCGCGTATGCCACCGTACGAACAATATCTTCGAGATGCTGCGCGGGGGTTCGCCGCAACTGCTTGCGGCAGTGCCGCTCGCTGCCCTTCGTGAGCAGATTCATCACGCGCACACCGGTAGATACGATCCAGTCCGCGCTACGACATTCGTCGACGAACCCCAGGACCTCGACCCGCCCCAGGCAGCCACCGGCGGCCGCCTGATCCGCGATCCGGGTGNCGGCCTCTTTCTCGCCCTCGGACACGGCGGCCGACGTAACCTCGATCCGATCGACTCGCAGCGAACCGAGTAAAGCCCCGGCAATACTGACCTTCTCCGATGTGGAGAACGAGACGTTGCGGGTCTGCTCGCCATCCCGCAGCGTCGTGTCCATCAACTGAACGTGATCGCTCTTCTTCATCGACCGCGAGGGGCTGGCAACCTTGGAAACGTCCTCTCTTCTTCTACCGCACAACCTTCTCCACCGTATGCAGAAGCACACCCCTTTCGTCGTGAAAGCGCATCATGGCAGTGGGTCGCTCGCCAGGGGTGATCGNGACGTGCAGGAACCCGCCCGAAGGCTCCNACTGCGTATACGGCTNATCTATCAATGCGTCGGGATCGGTTGAATTCGGGTCTCCGGGAAGCCTTCCCAGCCGGGAATTGCCATCCACGAGCGCACCGGTCGAGAACTCCTCGAAGCCGCTCGGGTCGATCGAGTGATACTGCCAATGCCTATCTCCGCAGTAGAGGTTCTGGTCCACGAGAACGCCGTTGACGGGCCGAGCATCCGATGACGACTGTGAGGGATCCTGGCAGAGCTACGCTCGTTGGGATCGTCTTCATGAGTGTGCTCCTGAGTCGCCCCGCCTGTGCGCACATCAGCAGGGGGAGGCTCGTTTACGACGCGGGGCNTAGACTAAGNATACAGGGTAGGAGTTTCAGCCGCGACTTCCCCGGGTACACCCACACGGATCTGAATTCCAGCGGGCCGTCCCCCGAGCCGTCTCCACGGAGGGCAACGCCCCACACGAATCGGGGGCGGCACCGCCCGATTTCGTTGCATTGTCCGNCGCTGGCGTGTAGCATGCGTCGTCGCGCGGAAGTGGNTCACTACTAGACCACNCCCCCCGCCCGCCAACCACTTCGTGGGAGGTGCGTGTGAGATTAGTCGGGCTTGCTTATGTGGGCGTGGTCGTGGCGGTGTTCGCGGCGTTCCGCGTGCAGGCCAGAACTGAAGCTCCACCGGNCGCCGCCCCTCCTCTACCACCCGCCCCAACTCTGGTGGCGGAGCCGCTGTCCACGACTGCGCTGGTCCCGGTACCCGAAGAGCCGGCAGAAGCGGTGCTCTCCGAAGTGGCACAGTCTGAGAGTCCGACCCGGGATGTGGTCGCTCCTCCCGCACCCCGCAGAAGATCCTACCGGAGTCGGAGGCCGCGCCGCTATCCAGATCCCCCGACGCCCGCCGACTGGGCGCCACCCGAGGGCCCGGTGCGGATAGCCCTGCAGGCGGGCCATTGGAGAGCGGACGAGGCGCCGCGAGAGCTCAGTGGACTGAAGAGAAACGGGACCCGCTGGAAAGAGACGCCTGAGTGGGAGGTCAACCTCGAAATTGTTCAGCGTGCAGGGGCGATTCTCGAGGAGATGGGCTACGTGGTCGACATCCTTCCCGCCGTCGTTCCTCCAGCCTACCGAGCCCATCTCTTCATAGCCGTCCATGCCGACGGGAGTAACGACCCCAACGCGTCCGGGTATCGGGTCGCGGCACCCCGAGGAGACGCCACCGGCCGAGCGTCACAAGTCGCTTCGCTGCTCGCGCAAAGCTACGGAGAGGCGACGGGTATTCCACGCCTGNCCACGGTCACACGCCGCATGCGAAACTATTACGCCTTCAACTTTCAACGGTACGAACACGCGCTCCATCCCATGACGATCGCGGTGATTCTCGAAACGGGCTTCCTGACGAGTTCGAAGGATCGCCGGGTGATCATGAACGATCCGGAGCGTGCCGCGCGTGGTATCGTGGAAGCCGTGACGGCGTTCTCGGTGACCCCGCCTCCGGCGGCGGTAGTCCTCGCCGGCGAAGCGTCATCCGTGACCAGCGGTAGCTGATACGCTNACTNAGGAAAACAGACGCGAGTCCCTGANCTCGATCTGGTCTACGGCGGGGGCGTCCAAGGACTCGCTCAAACGGACCTCCCCGAGCTTCGCTACCTGAGGTCCAAGGCCTCGCGGAGCTGGGCCGCGGTCATNTCGGTCACGTATACCGGCGTGCCTTGATCGAATTCTCGCGCCCGAGCGAGCGGCCCGACCACGACCGGATCGAAGCCGGCGTCCACGACGAGGGCCGACACGATCCGAAGGGCATCCTCGTCGTCNCCGGCGATCGGAATCCCGACCTGACTGTGATCCTCTCGCTCCACCGTCCTGTAGCTGACCGCGTTGAACGCACGCACGAGGCGCACGCCCGGAAGGAATTCTGCCGAGGCAACCCCAGTCCCTTTGGCCAATGCTTCTTCCGCCATCGGTCCGTCGCGCCGCGGGTAGGGATTCCCGCATTCGATGACGACCTTACCCCTCATCAAAGACCCGTAGTCCTGCCCCACCTGAGGGAGTGCGGCGTACGGCACCGCGATGAAGACGATGTCTCCGAACNCGGCAGCCTCCGCGGGCATGCCGGCGCGAGTCCTCGCGCCGGCTCGCTCGACCAGATCCGNGAGCTCTTCNGGATGGCGCGAGGAGAAGAGGATCTCGTGTCCGGCCTGCGCCCACCGAAGACCGACCGATCCTCCGATCAGTCCCGAGCCGATGACCCCGATCNTCAGGCGAGCCTGCTGCGCCCGAACCGCCCCAAGCCGTTCTGGCAANATAGATGGCGCGAGGGCCAATCCGGTTGCCGTCGCCCCCGCCCTGAGAAGAAAGTCACGACGTGACTGTTTGCTCNCGCCCTTCCCGTTCGAACGCGTCATGTCCACTCCCTAGTATCGGACCCTAGTATCGGACCCTAGTATCGGACCTCACCACCGTTGACGTGGAAGGTTTGGCCGGTGATGTAGCTGGCTTCTTCGGACGACAAGAACGCGTACATGTTNGCGAGNTCCTGAGGCAGCCCGACACGCCCGAGAGGGATCTGGGACAGGTTCGGGTGCGCGACGTAGGCTCCAGGAACCACATGGTTGACGGTGATGTTGTTGGGCGCCAGTTCTACCGCGAGCGCCCGGGTCATGCCCACCGCCCCCATCTTCGAGCTGCACACGTGAGACCAGTTGGGGCGTCCGTGGAAGGAATTCAGACCCGACACCGTGATGATCCGTCCGTAACCATTGGAGATCATGCCGGGCACGACGGCTCGGGTGCAGAAGAAGGGCCCGTCGTAGTTGACGGCCGTAGCCGCNCGCCACTCTTCCGTGCTCATTGCAGCGATGGAGCTCGACCCGCGGAAGCCGGCGTTGTTGATCAGAATGTCGATGCGGCCGAGCCGNTCCAACGCNTNGTCCACCATCTGAATGACTTGCTGCTCATCCCCAACGTCGGCTAACAGCGCGATCGCCCTCACACCGAGCGCCTCGGCCTCCCGCGCGACGGCATCGGCTTCCTCCCGATTGGATCGCGCGTTGACCACGACATTGGCGCCCTGCCTCGCCAGCTCGAGCACCGCAGCACGACCGAGATTTCGACCGGAGCCCGTAACCAGGGCGACCTTCCCCTCGACCGCCCGCCGGAACNACGAATCAGTGNGATCGACCAACGGCAGCGCCGCCGCCGCACCCATGTTACGTAGAGCGGTCCGCCGTGAAAGCGGTTTCCCNGTGTTAGTCGTCATGGTTCNGCTCCCGATGGGCCCTAATGTGCCGCTCTAATGTGGCATACCCCTCATACCCCTCATGCCTGGCATGCTCCCCATGCCGAACGGATTGCCCCCCCCCATGTTCGAACGCATACGCTCCATGAATTCTTCCCGCTCTGCCTGGAGCCGGGCCACGCCAATGAGAGCGACGTAATCACCGTCATCCAATCCGCTCACGACNTGNGTNCGGTCCCAGTCNGTCAAGCCGATCATCACCATNCGTGGTTCGANNNCTCCGTCCTCCNCNACCACGAACACCACTGCCNNCTCNGTCCGTACCGCTCCCGCCACATGCCCGCCCTGCCCGAACTGGCCCATCGCGAATCCGCCCCCCCTCCTTCCNCCTCTCTCTCTCTCTCCATCGGGCCGCGCACCGTACGACTCGGCGTCGCCCCGTGCATTCGAGCCCCTCTCTCTCTGGCCGCCTGACGCGGGACCTTGCCCACCCCCGCGCCCACCGCCAGCGAACATGTTGCCCATATTGCCCATACCGCCGGAGGCGAACATGCTCCCCATGCCGGACATCATGCTCTCCATGTCGACGACCNCGGGGTCGAGTCCGAGCGCCATCGCAGCAGGCTCGGCATCCTGAGGCATGACCACGGCATTGTTCGGAATCAACAGGACTCCGTTCGCCTCGCCGGTCTGGATCTCGACCTCCGTGTTCATGCCCGGCCTGAGCAGCCGGGCCTCGTTGTCCAGTTGAACGATGAGGGGAAACAGCGTCTGGCCCCGCTGAACCACAGCCTGTGGCTCGATCTGATTCACCACTCCCATGAACGTTTGGCCCGGGTAGGCATCCACCGTCACGAAGGTCGTCATGCCCTCCATGATCTCGCCCAGGTCCCCCTCATCCAGGAAAATCCGAACCTGTACCATGTCCAGGTCGGCCATAACCATGAGGGTGGTTCCACTCGAGACGTTCTGGCCTGAGGACTGGATGACCTGGCCTTCTTCCACGTTCTTCACGAGGATCGTGCCGGCCAGCGGAGCGCGAATGATCACGTCCTCGAGACGGAGCTGCGCCAACTCGGATGAGGCTCGGGCTCTGATGAGCGAGGCTTGCGCGTTGGCGAACTCCAGAGTTCTGCTCTCGTGCTCCTGGACCGAGATCACACCGTTCGCCAAGAGTTCCTCGGAGCGCTCCACCTGTCGCTCGGCAATGTCCATGCGCGCCAGAGCCACCTCGATATCGGCATCTGCTTGATCGGCGACGTTTCTCACGTCCCGAGGATCGACCTCCGCCAGAAGGGCCCCTGGCTCTATCTCGTCGCCAACATCGACGTGGATACGAAGGATCTCACCCGAGGCTTTCGACGTGACCTCCACCTCGAGAACGGGCTCCAAGACGCCGGTGGACGCAGAGGTGACGATGAGGTCACCGCG
>PAUA01000034.1 GCA_002712565.1 Gemmatimonadota bacterium
GACCAGCATCTCGGGCCCACCGTGTCCGACCAGTTGGACGGCCGTCATGGTCTCGGGGATCGAACTCATTCCCCCACCTCGAACACCGCCAGGGGCTCGCCCAGTGCCGGTTCGTCGGGCACGGCGCCGATCCCCGGATCGGGCGGGGCGTCGGCGAACCCTCCGTCGTTGGCCACCCCGCAGTCGACCGGGTCCACCGTCAGGTGGTCGAAGCACAGCCAGGTCGCCCGCCGGAACGGTTCGGGGACCGTCTGGGCCAGGTGCACCGCGGCGGTGGCGGACAGCGCCGTCCCCCCGGTGTCCTCGACGTTCATCCGGATTCCCGCCTCGAGGCAGACGTCGCGCATGCGCCGGGCGGGAGTGATGCCACCGACCCGGCCGACCTTGAGGCCGACCACCTCGCAGGCGTGGTCGGCGACGATCCGCAGCAGGTCCCCGAGGGTGACGAGCGACTCGTCGATGGCGAGCGGCTGCCCGACGGCGGAGCGGACGGCAAGGTGCTGCTCGTAGGTCTGGCACGGCTGCTCGACGACCCGCTGGATGTCGCGGGTGGCGTTCAGGGCGGCGATCGCCTCGGCGGGGGTCCAGGCCCGGTTGACGTCGAACGTGACCTCCTCTCCCGGCGCCATGGCGGCGTCGAGGACCCGCATCCGTTCGATGTCCGCATCGACGTCGGCACCGACCTTGGCCGAGTGGAACGTGTACCCCTCGGCGCGGGCCAGGTCGATCTCGGCCAGCAGTTCGTCGGGCGTACCCGACGGGATGGAGGAGTGCAGGCGGACCCTCCCCTCCTCCCGCCCACCCAGTGCGTCGCACAGGGGCAGTCCCGCGGCGCGGGCCGTCAGGTCCCAACAGGCCATGTCGATCGCCGACTTCACGTAGCCGTGCCCGGGCAGGGCCACGTCCATGGCCCGGTAGACGGCATCGGTGTGCCGGGGGTCCATGCCGAGGACGGCGGGCGCCAACTCGGCGACGCCGGCACGGATCCCGCCGGCGAAGGCCGGCAGGTAGGTCGACCCCCACGGACAACCCTCTCCCCAGCCGACGAGCCCCTCGTCGGTGTCGAGCCGCAGGATGGTGGAGTCAAGGCGCTCGAAGTGGAGCCGCCCGCCTGAGAGCGAGTACGACCGCTTCAGCGGAAGCTCCAACCCCCACATCGTGATTCGGGTGATCCGCACAGTTCGCGCCTCCTGTCGCTGTTGGTCGGTGGGCAGACGGGCCGCCTACATCCTCAGGCGTTCGTTGGCGGGATCGTAGGCGGCCTCGCCCAGGACCCGGGCCGGATAGCGCTCGCCGAGAACCATCACCTCGAGTTCGGTGCCGGGCTCGGCATCCTCGGGCGACACAAAGGCGAAGGCGTACACCTTCCCGGTCGTGTACCCGTGGCCGCCGGAAGAGGTGAGCCCGACGGCCCGGTCGCCCCGGAACACGCCCTCGCCTCCGGTGCACTCAGCAACGTCGCAGTCGACCTCGAGGTAGGCGGAGGCCCATCGGCGGGGCTCGGCGTCGCGGGCCAGCAGCGCCCCGCGTCCGACGAAGTCGCCCTTGTCGCGCTTCACAAAGGACCCGACCCCGGCCTCGACCGGGTCGACGTCGTGGGTCATGTCGCGCGAGGTCCGGTAGCCCTTCTCCATCCGGAGGCTATTCACGGCGTGGTGGCCGATGTCGGCGACGCCGAGGTCCTGCCCGGCCTTCCAGAGGCCGTCGTAGACGGCGAGCATCCCCGCCATCGGAACGTGTATCTCCCAGCCCAGCTCACCCACGAAGCCCACCCGCAGCGCCCGCAGCGACACCCCGCAGACATCGACCTCCTGCGCCGAGAGCCACGGGAAGGCCGCATTCGACAGGTCGGCCTCCGTGCAACGGCCGAGCAGGTCGCGGGCCAGCGGCCCGGCCACCGACAGCACACCGTAGTACTGCGACACCGTGGCGAGCGTGGCGTCGAGGCCGTCGGGCAGGTGCGTCTCGATGAACTCACGGTCCTTGAGTTCCCCCACCGCCGCCGACACCAGGTAGAAGTGGTCCTCGGCGAAGCGGGTGACGGTCATCTCCCCCTCGACCCGGCCGGTCGGGGTGAGGAAGTAGTTGAGGCCGATGCGGCCGACCCTCGGCAGGCGGTTGGTCGTGAGCCGGCCGAGTGCTTCGGCGGCGTCCGGGCCGGTGAACTCGAACTTGGCGAAGGCGGTCATGTCGGCGATGCCGACCCGCTCGCGCACGGCACGGACCTCCTCGCGTACCGGCTCGAACCAGGCCACGTGCCGGAAGCCGACCACGTCCTCCTGCGGGAGGCCGACCGCAACCGGGTACCACTTGGGCCGTTCCCAGCCGTAGACCTGCGTGAACACGGCCCCGTGCTCCGTGTGACGATCGAAGCACGCCGTCGATTTCAGTGGCCGCAGCGCCGGGTGTTCGAGGCCGGGCACGGGGGTCTGGTGCCGGTACATGTAGTCCTCGGTGCCCTTGAGGCGCCCGTAGTTGCCCTCGGGGACGAACCCGAAGCGCCGGGGGTCGTAGCCCCGCACGCTCAGCTGCGTCTCGCCGTGAACCATCCAGCGGGCCAGTTCACGGCCGAGGCCGGGACCGTCGGCGACGCCGACCTGGGCGCCGCACGCCATCCAGAAGTTACGCACCC
This sequence comes from Gemmatimonadota bacterium, assembly GCA_002712565.1. The sequence continues at coordinate 2,633 of PAUA01000034.1, forward strand.
CCGAGTGGCCCAGCATCGCCTCCCCGTCGGGCGTGTGCGTGATGGCACCCCGGACGGTCTGCCTGATGCCCCGTGGCTCGAGGCACGGCATGCACTCGAAGGCCCGCACCAGGCGCTCGCCGATGATGTCGTAGTCGATCGGGAACAGCGGGTTCTCGAGGTCCCAGACCACTTCGTCGTGCCAGACCGCCTCGGCGCCCACCTGCTCGTAGATCCCGATCAGTCCCGCATCCTGCTCCTGGCGGATGTAGCCCGACAGGTAATCGTCGCGCATAACCGGCAACTCGACGTCGAGGGCGGCGATCTCGGGCACCGGCTCGGTGATGAGGTAGGCGTGCAGGGCGTTGGCCATCGGCACCCGCAGGCCGACCATCCGGGCCACGCGATCGGCGAAGCAGCCGGCGGCGTTGACGACGTGCTCGCAGGTGACGGTGCCCCGCTCGGTCACGACGTCCCAGTCGCCGTCGGGGCGGCGGTTGATCCCGAGCACGCGGTTGCGGCGGGACGTACCGGCGCCCCGGCTGCGGGCACCGGCGAGCAGGGCACTGGTGGCGCCGGACGGATCGACATGGCCGTCCCGGGGCGTCCAGATGGCGCCCACAATCCTCGACACGTCGTACAGCGGGTGGTGCTCGGCGACGACCTCCGGACCGACCCAGTCCATCTCGAGGCCGGCATAGGCGGCAACGCCCAGCTGGCCCTTCAGCCAGTCGACCTCGATCGGCTCGTAGGCAACCCGGAACGAGCCGGGCTCGTGCCACGAGGTGGAGACACCGGTCTCCTCCTCGAGCGCCGGATACAGCTCGGTGGCGTACCTGCGCATGGATGCCAGCGTGTAGCTCGACACCGAGTGGGTGACCTGGCCAGCGGCGTGCCAGGTGGAGCCCGACGTGAACTCGGCCTTCTCGACGAGCAGGGTGTCGGTCCAGCCCTCCCGGGCGAGGTGGTAGAGCACGCTGGCCCCGACGATGCCGCCGCCGACGACGACGACCCGGGCGTGGTCGGGCATGGCCATGAATGTGCTCCTGCGGGGGTGGCGCCGAGACTGGACAGTTGTCCGCTGTTCAGATCATTATGGTACATTTGTACCACGATGGCACCCACCTCCCCAGCCCAGGTCCTCGATCGACTTGCCGAGTCGTATCCCGACCTCAGTCCACAGGTCCGGCTGGCCGCACGCCACCTCCTCGACCAGCCGGGCCGCGTGGCGGTGCTCTCGATGCGCCAACTGGCCGACGAGGCGGGCGTCAAGCCCAACACCCTCGTGCGCCTCGCCCGTGCGATCGGCTTCGAGGGCTACGACGACCTCCGGGAGCCATTCCGCAGCGATGTGGCAGGGGCCGGCACCTCCTTCCCCGATAAGGCCCGCTGGCTCCAGGCCATCGCCGAGGCCGAGCACCACGGTGAGTTGCTCGCCGACCTGGCCTCCTCGAACCTCGACATCGTCGAACAGGCCTTCGACGACCTCGACTCCTCCGAACTCAAGATGGTCGCCGACACCATCCTCGACGCCGACCACACCGGCGTGCTCGGCGTCGGTGCCCTGGCGCCCCTCGCCCGACACTTCTGCTATGTGGGCTCGATGGCGCTGCCGGGCCTCCGCGCCCTCCCCACCAACGACGGCCTCCCGATCGACGACGTGGCCCGTATGGGTCCCGGTGACGTCCTCCTCTCGATGACCTTCGCCCCCTACCGCACCGAGATCGTCGAGGCCACGCGTCTCGCGGCCGATCGGGGTGTCACCGTCGTCGCCGTCACCGACAGCCGCACGGCACCCACCGCCCTCGCCGCCGAACACGTCTTCGTCGCCGCCACCGAGACCCCCCTCTACTTCGCAAGCGTCATCGGCGTCGTGGCGCTTCTCGAGGCACTGCTCGCCTTCCTCGTCGCCGACAGCCGCGTCGAGGCCACAGAGGCCATCGAACAGTTCCACCAGCACCGCCGAGCCGCCGGCGCGTACGCCAGGGAGTAGTGCCGTGAACCTCCACCTCGCCAACCCCAACCTGAAGGACCCCGAATTCTACGTGCCGGGACTACCGGTCGACTGGGTGACTGCCCGCTACGGCATCCCCGCCGACGAGGTGGCCAAGCTCGGATCCGCCGAAAACCCGTTCGGCCCCTCCCCGAAGGCCATGGCCGCCATCCGCCAGGAGGTCGAACAGATCCACCTGTACGCCTCCTGGACCGCCGAACCGCTGCGCGAGGCCCTTGCCGAACGGTACGGCTACAACCCCGAGAACTTCGTCTGCGGATCCGGCGAGACCGAGGTGATCGCCCTCATCATCCGTGCCTACGCCGACCCGGGTGGCAAGGTCCTCATGACCCGGCCCTGCTTCCCGATGTACCACCTCTTCGCCGAGGCCGAGGACCGCCGACCCGTCTACATCAACACCCCGACCATGTCGTGCGACGTCGACGCCTACATCGACGCCGTCGAGCCCGACACCCGGATCGTGTTCATCACCAACCCGCACTCCCCCTCCGGCACCTGGCTCGAGGAGGCCGACGTCCGACGCATCGTCGAGGCCGCCCCCCACGCACTCGTCGCCCTCGACGAGGCCTACGTCCACTACTCGGACACACCCGGCCACATCCACCTGGCGAAGGAGTACGACAACCTGATCGTGCTACGCACCTTCTCCAAGGCCTTCGGCCTGGCCGGCCTGCGCCTCGGCTTCGGCGTCGCCCACCGCGACCTCATTCCTCCGCTGCTCGCCGTCAAGCCCACCTGGAACGTGGGTCGCCTCCAGATCGTCGGCGGCATCACAGCCCTGACCGACGACGAGCACGTGGACCGGACCGTCGCCGCCATCCTCGAGGGCAGGACCCACGTCAGGGAGCGCTTCGGCGAACTCGACCGCTTCCGTATGGTCCCGGGCACCCGCTCCAACTTCATGCTGATCGAGATCCTCGACCCCGACACCGATTCGACGAAGGTGTTCACCGGCCTGCTCGAGCGGGGCGTCATCGTCAAGGACGGCTCGCTGTCGTTCCGGGGCCTCGGGAAGCGCTACCTGCGCAGCGACATCAACCTCCCCCACCGGATGGACCGACTGGTGGACGCACTGGCCGACCTGCCCTAGCCTGCCGCCCGCCACAGGCCCGTCGACGACGACGAGGAGCACGACTTGACCGAACATCGCCGAGCCCTCAGCGGCGACTGGTACACCGATCCGTCGATCTTCGCCGAGGAACTCGACCGCGTCTTCGCACACACGTGGCAACTGGTCGGCCACGCCGGCCAGTTGACGAGGGCCGGCGACTTCCTGACCGCCGCGATCGGCGACCAGGGCGTCGCCGTAGTCCGACAGGCGGACGGCTCGCTGCACGCCATGTACAACGTCTGCCAGCACCGGGGCCACGAACTGCTGGTCGGCGACGCCGGCTCGGCACAGAGCATCACCTGCCCGTACCACGCCTGGACCTACGACCTCGACGGTCGCCTGCTCTTCGCCCGGGGCGAACAGGTCGGTGACCTGTGCGTGCCGGCGGTGCGGCTCGAGGAGATGGCCGGCTTCCTGTGGGTCAACCTCGACGACGATGCGGCGAGCCTCGCCGAGACCCTGCCCGGCGTCGAGGACGAGCTGCTGGCCGTCGCCCCCAGCGCCACCGGACGAACGCTCACCCACCGCCGCACCCGACGGTTCGACGCCAACTGGAAGATCGCCGTCGAGAACTACAACGAGTGCTACCACTGTCTGAACGTGCACAAGGCGTTCACCCAGGGCGTGGTCACACCCGGCAGCTACCGCATCGCCAGCCGGGGCCAGGCGATCCGCCACAGCGCCGAGGCACCAGCCGACACCGCCTACGCCCTCGCCGAGGGTGGCCAGCCATACGAGTCGTTCTTCGTGTTCCCGGTGTCGTCGATCCAGTGCTATCCGGGTGAGGTGCTCAACACCTTCCGCTGGGTCCCGCTGGCCGTCGACAGCACCCTCCTCATCCGGGAGTGGTGGTTCGACACCGACACCCCCACGGACGAGCAGGCCGAGATCATCGACCTGGACTGGCGCACCACGGTCACCGAGGACTTCGACCTCATGGACTCGGTCCAGCGCGGCATGCGCAGCCGCGGCTACACGCCGGGCCCGCTGATCGAACGACCCGACGGCATCGCCACGGTCCACTCCGAGGACACCGTCCCCCACCTGCACGACCTGGTCCGCACGGCACTGGGCCGCCGGTGACCCCCACCCAGGAGCTCGCAGGCTTCCTCGTCGATGCCGAGGTCTCCGAGGACCACCGGGCAAAGGCCGCCGACTACCTCCTCGACACGATCGGTTGCATCCTCTTCGGCGCCGAACAGCCCTGGAGCCACCGGGCCGCCGACCACGCACTGCGGACCGGTGGCGACGGAGGCCCGTGCGCTGTGTTCGGCGCCGGGTTCTCGACCACCTCCCCGATGGCGGCGTTCGCCAACGGCGCCTCGGCCCACGCCTTCGAACTCGACGACGTCCACGAGGAGGCGATCTCGCATCCCGGCGCCGTGGTCGTACCGGCGGCACTGGCCATCGGCACCCGGATCGGCGCCAGCGGCCGGCAGGTCCTCGACGCCGTCGCAATCGGCTATGAGGCGATGGGACGGGCGGGGATCGCCGTCGGGCCCGTCACCCACATGCTGGCGGGCTTCCACCCGACGGGCCAGTCGGGGGTCTTCGGAGCCGCTGCAGCAGTGGGTCGCCTACTCGACTTCGGACCCGACACGATGACGCGGGCGCTTGGCATCGCCGCCACCTTCTCCTCGGGGTCCACCGAGTTCAGCCAGAGCGGGGGTTCCACGAAGCGCCTCCACGCCGGCCGGGCCTCCGAGGGCGGCCTGACCGCAGCACTCCTGGCCTCCGATGGCCTCGACGGCCCCACCGACGGGCTTGCGGGCCGCTACGGGTTCTGCCGGACCACCACATCCCAGCCTGCAGTCCACCTCCTAACCGAGCGGCTCGGCGAGCGCTGGATGATCGATGAGATCACCGTGAAGCCCTATGCAGCCTGCAGTGACATCCACCCGCTCATCGACGCCGCCATCGAGATCCGAAACCGGGGCGTCGACCCCGACGACATCGTCGAGGTTCACGCCGAGGTTCCGACCAAGGCCGCCGAGCAGAACGCCCTCGACGGCACCACGTCGGTGATGGCCGCCCAGTACAGCGGCCCGTTCAACGTGGCCGCTGCGTTCCTCGCCGACCCCGGCGACCCGGCCACCTACACCGACGACCGGATCTCCGACCCGATACTCGCCGACCTGCAGGCCAAGGTGTCGATGGTCGCCGCCGACTGGTGCGACGACACCTACGCCTGGAAGATGGCGGGAGGCCTGCGGGTGACCTGCACCGACGGCACCGTGCACGAGGTGCGCGTCGCCGGCCAGCGAGGTTCCATGCACCAACCGCTCTCCCCGGACGAACTCGAGGACAAGTTCCGACGCCTGGCTGAAGGCCGGGCAGATGCCGATGCAATCATCCGATTCGTTCGCTCACTCCACGGCGCCGGCGGACTCGACGACCTGCAGGAGGCCCTCGCATGACCGCCCTCGACCCGGCTCCCCTCGACCCCGCCGACATCCGTCCCCGTTACCGCGGCTACGCCGGCTTCATCACGACGCCGAAGTACTTCGACGACTCGCCACAGCAGTTCCTCGCCGTCGCCCCGGACGGGGTCGGCGTGATCCAGCGGGTGCTTCACATCCCCGATTACGCCTTTAAACTCGACGACCGCACCCGCAACTTCGGACTCCTCGAGGAGGCGGCAGAGTGCCTGGCCGACTCGCACTGCCAGGTGATCGGACAGGTGGGCTCCAACTGGGTGCACTGCACGGGCACCACTCCGGACGACATCGCCAGGTTCTGCGACGACCTGAACGAACGGGTCGGTGCCCGATTTCTCATGGCCGGCCACTGCATCGTCGAGGCCCTGCGGTCGCTGGGGGCGAAGCGCATCGCCGTGAGCAACGCCTACTACCGGGACGACTGGCGCGACGGCATCAACCGCTACCTGGAACAGGCCGGCTTCGAGATCCTCTCCAGCGGCCACATGCGCGACCAGGGCCTCTACGCCAGCCTCGAGGAGCAGCTCGAGGTCGAGGACCTGACCGTGTGGGACCACCCGGACCGGGACGTGTTGGAGAGCATCCGCCTGGCCCACGAGGNTGCGCCGGACGCCGATGCGGTCGTCCAGACCGGGGCCGGCTTCCGCACCGCTCCCCACGTGCCGTACCTCGAGTCCCTGTTCGACAAGCCGGTCGTCGCATCGGACAACGCCCTCTACTGGGCGATGTTGCGCGAGCTGNACCTGGGGGTTCCCGTCGAAGGCAGCGGAATCCTCCTCGGAACTGCCTAGGCGCGAGGACCGAAACGGTGTCACGGATCCTCACCCTGTGGGCCGTGCCCCGGTCGCGTTCCACCGCCTTCGAGCAGATGATGCGGGCCCGTGGAGACCATGTCTGCCTCCACGAGCCCTTCGGGGAGGCNTGGTACCTGGGCGAGGACCGGCGCTGCCCACCGCAACGATCCGGTGGACCGACGCCCGGACTGACCTTCGCCTCGGTGTGGNACGACCTCCGGTCCCGGGCCGCCGGGTCCGAACCAGTCTTCATCAAGGAGTTCCCCCACTANGTCGAGCACCTNTGCNACGACGCCTTCCTCGACCACTTCANCCACTCCTTCCTGATCCGCGACCCGGCCAGGACCCTGCCCTCCATGTACGACAAGTGGCCCGACTTCGNACTGGCCGAGACCGGATTCCTCGAGCAACGGGCGCTGTTCGACCGCCTGGCCGACCGACAAGGCAAGGCACCGCCNGTCATCGACGCCGAGGACCTGGTCGCCGATCCCGGGGCGGTCGTCNCCGCCTGGTGTGATGCCGTGGGCATCGAATTCCTTCCCGACGCCCTCGCNTGGACCGCCCCCGAGGACCGGGCCCACAGTTGGTACGACAACGGATCGTGGCACGACAACCTCCGAACCTCCACGGGCCTCGAAGTCCCACCCACCGACTACCTGCCGGTCGAAGCCGACCAGCGGATGGTCGCGGCGTACGAGGCGTGCCTCCCCCACTACGAGGCCCTGGCCGCCCACCGCATCGCGCTCTGATCGACACGGCCTGAGCNGCGCGCTCGTTGGTCAGCGCCTCGGGACGACCTCGTAGCCCGGCTCCTCGGGCTCGTCGTCGAGGATCTCGGCCGGGAATCCGGCCGCCCGGATGTCGAGGCCGGTGGCCTCCTCCAGGCGGCGGATGATGTTGGGCGACCACTCCCGCCCGCCGTAGCGCTCCTGGCCGTCCTCGAAGATCGCCAGCAGTTGCGGCGACACCTCGAGCGGCACGTCGAGCTTCCGTGCCAGCCCGTCGAACAGGCCCACGTCCTTGACCACGAGGTCCATCGTGAAGTTGATGTCGCGGCTGCCGTTGAGGATGACCTGGCTCTCGGTCTCGTGGACGAACGAGTTGCCCGACGACATCCGGATCGCCTCGTAGGCCGTGGCGAGGTCCATCCCGGCCGCCGCCGAGGTGGTGAGTGCCTCGCAGAGCGTGACCAGGTTGGCGGTCGCCAGGTAGTTGGTCACCACCTTGAGGACCGACGCCGAGCCGAGCGGGCCCGTGTGCAGGATCCGCCGCCCCATGGTCGTGAGCACGGGCAGGACACGCTCGAAGGCCTCCCGCTCGCAGCCGGCGAAGATGGCGATGTTGCCCGTCGCCGCACGGTGGCAACCTCCCGACACCGGACAGTCGACCGGCAGCGCACCGACGGCCTCGACGAGGGCGCCCATCCGACGCACCTCCGCCTCGTCGGTGGTGCTCATCTCCATCCAGACCTTGCCAACGGAGAGCCCGGCGATGACCCCGTCCTCGGCCTCCATGACCGCCGAACAGGCAACCGGCGACGGCAGGCAGGTGACCACGACGTCGCACCACTCGGCCATCTCCCTCGGCGAGTCGGCCCAGCCGGCACCGCCATCGAGGAACGCCTGGGCCGCATCCCGGTCGAGGTCGCGGACCATGAGTTCGTACCCGTTGCGCGCCAGGCTGCCCGCCAACTTTCCGCCGACGTTGCCGAGCCCGATGAACCCGATCCGCATGGCGCGACTCCCCCTCCTCGATGACCACGCATCGAAACGACGACACGTGCCGCCGGTCGGCGACGCCGCGGAGAATACCGGTAGCCACATCACCTCCCCACGATCGCGCCTACCCTGCCGGAATGCTGCGTCTTCGGCTTCCCAGTACGAGGAACCACCTCCTGCGGGCAGCCGGCCTGATCGTCGGCGTGGTGGCGTCGGGAACCCTTGGATACAGCCTCTTCGGCCTCAATCCGATCGACGCCTTCTACCAGACGATCATCACGATCTCGACCGTGGGCTTTCGCGAACTGGTCGTCGGCGAGCCGGGCAACGCCTGGAAGATCTTCACCTCGGTGCTGATTCTCGTGGGCACCGGCTCCATGCTGTACGGGGCCACCGCTGTGATCGAGAGCATCGTCGAAGGCCGGATCACCGGCCAGTACAGGAGGTATCGCATGCAACGAACCATCGACGACCTGTCCGGCCACCTGATCGTGTGTGGCATGGGGCGAGTCGGCAGCTCGATCACCGACTTCGTCCGTTCGGTCGGCCAGGAGGTTGTGGCCATCGACCAAGATGCCTCGAAGCTCGACGGCGTCGACTTCCTCCACGTGCTCGGCGACTCCCGTCAGGAGGAGGTCCTGCGCCAGGCCGGCATCGACCGGGCGGCGACCCTCGTCACCGCCCTCGGGACGAGCGTCGACAACCTCTACGTCACGTTGTCGGCACGCGGCCTCAACTCGAACCTGTTCATCGTCTCGCGCTGCGACGACCAGGAGGCGCTCACCAAGATGCTCCAGGTCGGCGCCGACCGGGTGGTCAACCCGTATGAGATCGGGGGATCGCGCATGGCGAGCCTGGCAACGCAGCCGAACGTCGCCGACTTCCTCGACGTCGTCGTGCACGACGGTGCCTACGAGGCCCGACTCCGCGAGATCCTCCTCCCCGAGGACTGCACCTTCGAGGGCAAGACCATCGACGACCTGACAATCCGACGCGAGACCGGGGCCGTCGTGCTGAGCGTCCGCGACCTCACCGGCCGCTTCCACACCGACGACGTGGCCCGACGTCCCTTCGAACCGGGCGACGTCATCGTGGCCATCGGCTCCGAGTCGAGCCTCGACCGCCTTGCCGACCAGGTCAACCGCTGATCCGATGGTCCGGGCCCCCATCCCCTAGCCTCCGGCCATGGTCGAACCCGACTTCCACCGCTTCGACACCCGCGCACTCCATGCCGGCCAGCAGCCGGATCCCACCACCGGGTCGCGGGCCGTGCCCATCCACCAGACCACCTCATACGTCTTCGACTCGGTCGACCACGCCGCCGGACTGTTCAACCTCGAGGTCAGCGGCCACATCTACAGCCGGATCTCGAATCCGACCGTGGCCGTACTCGAGGAGCGCATTGCCGCACTCGAGGGCGGGGTGGGCGCCGTGTGCACCGCCAGCGGGCAGGCGGCGATGCACCTCGCCGTCGCCACGCTCCTGAGCGCCGGCGACCACATCGTCTCGAGCCGCAACATCTACGGCGGCACCCACAACGTCCTCAACCTCACGCTGCCACGCTTCGGGATCACCACGACCTTCGTCGACCCGCGCGACCCCCAGGCCTTCGCAGACGCCATCCGACCCGAAACCCGACTGGTGTTCGCCGAAACCCTCGGCAACCCCGGCATCGAGGTACTCGACGTGTCGGCCGTCGCCGAAGTCGCCCATGCCCACGGGTTGCCGCTGGCCGTGGACTCGACCTTCGCCACCCCCTACCTGCTTCGACCCATCGAGCACGGGGCCGACATCGTCATCCACTCCGTCACCAAGTTCCTCGGCGGCCACGGGGTCGCCATCGGCGGCGTCGTCGTCGACGGCGGGCGCTTCGACTGGGTGGCGTCGGGGAAGTTCCCGACCCTGACCGAGCCATACGTCGGCTACCACGGCATCACCTTCACCGAGGAGTTCGGCCCACAGGCCCTGTCGATGCGAGCCAGGGCAGAAGGGCTCCGCGACTTCGGCGCCTGTATGAGTCCCGCCAACGCCTTCTACCTCCTCCAGGGGGTGGAGACCCTGTCGTTGCGGATGGACCGCCACGTCGCCAACACCCGACGGGTGATCGACCTGCTCGACACGCACGAGGCCGTGGAGTGGATCCGGCACCCCGAGCACCCCAGCCACCCCGACCACGAACTGGCAGCACGCCTCTACCCGCACGGCGCCGGGGCCATCCTGTCTTTCGGCGTCGCCGGTGGCCGGGAGGCGGGACGGCGATTCATCGAGGCCGTACGCCTCGCCTCGCACCTGGCCAACGTCGGCGACGCCAAGACCCTGGTGATCCACCCGGCTTCGACCACCCACCAGCAGATGAGTGCCGCCGACCTCGAGGCCGCAGGGGTCAGCGAGAACCTGATCCGCCTTTCGGTCGGCCTCGAGGACCCTGAGGACATCTGCCGGGATCTCGACCAGGCCCTGCGGGCCTCGCAGCGCTGAGCCGGCCGTGCAACTCGTCGTCGACGGCCGCACCGTCCACGCCGCCACCGGGGCCGTGCCGCTCGAGGGACGGGACGAACCGCTCGTCGTGCTGCTCCACGGATCCGGCATGGACCGGTCGGTCTGGTCGCACCAGACCAGGTTCCTCGCCCACCACGGCTTCCGGGCCGTGGCCGTCGACCTCCCCGGCCACGGCCGTTCCGAGGGGCCCGCACTCGACTCGATCGAGGCGATCGCCGACTGGGTGGCCCGCCTCACCGGGGCACTGGATGGCTCTGCTCACCTCGTGGGGCACTCCATGGGGGCCCTCGTCGCCCTCGACACCGCCGCACGCCACCCCGGCGCCGTCGCCTCGGCGGTCCTCCTCGGCGTGGCCACGACCATGCCCGTCCACCCGGAACTCCAGGCGGCCGCAGACATCGACGACCCGAAGGCGGCCGCCCTCATCGCCGCCTGGGCACACGGCCCACGCCAGCACATCGGACTCAACCCGACCCCGGGCCTCTGGATGCTGGGGGGCGTCACGGCGCTCCTCGAGACGAGCCCACCGGGGGTGCTCGCCACCGACCTGGCCGCCTGCTCCGCCTACGAGGGAGCCACCTCGTCCGCTGCCTCCTCGGCCTGCCCCGTGACCCTCGTCCTCGGCTCACAGGACCGCATGTCACCCCGGAAGGCCGCCCGGACCCTCGAGGATGCCTTTGTGTCGCCCCCCACCATCGTGGAACTGGAGGCCTCGGGGCACATGCTCATGCTCGAGGAGCCCGAGGCCGTCCGACAGGCGATCCTCACCCACCTCGACGCCTGCTGAGGCCCCGCAGGACGCAAACGAGGGTCAGTTCTGAGGAAGGTCCTGGAACGGGGTGCCCTTCGCCGGGCCGGGTTCCTTCGCCAGACCGAGCACGCGCTCACCGATGATGTTTCGCTGCACCTGGTCGGTGCCCCCGTAGATGGAAGGGGCCGGCGAGAAGAGCGTCATCTCCTGGACGATGCCGCCCGAGGAACTGTCACTGCGGTCGAGCATGCCGTCGGCGCCGTTGACGAGGTTCCCGACCTCACGGCTCTGGCGGACCAGTTCACTCATGGCCAACTTCGCCAAGTTCCCCTCACCACCGGTGCGCCCGGCCCCGGCCTTCGCCCTCAGCATGTTCCAGCGGTTGACCTCGCCCAGGATGTGCAACCGAATCATCGCCTGTCGGACGACCGGATCCCCCAGCACGCCC
>PAUA01000035.1 GCA_002712565.1 Gemmatimonadota bacterium
CATAAAAGACATCAACAAGTAAAATCTGCGATAGGGCGATCACCATCGCTGTGGACATAGTCTTGCCCATCTTTTGGACAGCCCAATCAAAAAACACACTCCCAACGATCCAGTATAAGACTGTACTGGCAATCAGGTTTTCCACGATGGGCTCGAACGCCGGGTCAGGCATTGCAGGGTTAAAGAGGAATTCCACTGCGAAATAACTGACGAGGCCTCCAGTGACGGCCGCACCTAGGATCGGTTTAATTCTACTGCCCATAATTAAATCTCCTTTGAACAACGGATCCGAGATCCGCTATTCTCTTGTGGATAGAACAAACTCAACCCCTGATTCTGCTCCGCCCCACTCAGGCCCGCAACTCAAGACATGCAGAACACTGCTGGATAGCTGGGCGTGGCTGGGTGCCACGGAGGGGGGCTAGGGGCCACCGGGGGAATGCCGGAGCGAGCGGGATGCAGGCCTACGGCGATGGGGATAGCCGATTCAAAGGCCCTTGTCCAAGTACTGAGAATTAGCGGAATCCGGCCCTGCTTCAATGAGCGAGAGCGTCACGTGCCCACGCCTTTTGCTGGCCGATTTTCTGATGTTGTTTTGGCTTTGTTGTGTGTGGTATTATGTGTGGTATCCTAGGGGGGTATCCAGATGGCAACTTTGACCGAAGCGAAGATAGCGAAGCTGAAGTGGGATGATTCTAAACGCACCCGTTCAGGGAACGTCCCGAAGCATCAGATCCATAATGATCCCGATGTGTCAGGGCACCATATCAAGGTCTATCCGCCCAAGGCCACCGGAGGGTCCGGTAAGGTCTTCTATCTAGGATATGGACCATCTACGAACAGGAAGTTCTACAAGATCGGCCGGTGGGGTGACGTGACTCTTGAGCAAGCCAGAGCCGAGGCCAGAAAAATCCGAAGAGAGTTGCACCGTTTTGGGATTGACCCCAACAAGGCCCGACGAGCGAGGATTCGGGTAGCTAAGCGCCGCCTGACTGGCAAACAGCTTGTCGACGAGGACTTCAAGGGAAGATCACCCGTGTCGAGCAATAGCTACACTGACGGGAATCGGGGTTTTGCGAAGCGGGGAGGAAGGGCGAAGGGTGAGCCGGAGGATGTGACACACCCGCCGGCCCAAGGGGACCTGTGGGAGGAAATCGTTCTAGAGGTAATCCCCAAGCCGAATGAGGAGAGCATGCCTGTCTTCTTCGTGAAGGATCTGGCCGAACTCCCGGACCCTCAGGATGTCGGCGACTCCGGCGATGGGGGGACCGCCTCCGTCCAAGAAGAGTCAGGGGAACACGACGATTCTGAGGTGGCATCCGGCCCGGACGGGCAGGCCGCCGAAGAGAAACCATTCGACCCGTCCGTCCCCTACGCGGACGAGCGGTTTGCGATCGCTGTCCGCACCGCTCGGGAAGGCCGTATGGAGGAGGCGGCACGGCTGTATATCGAAATCCTGAGTGAGACACCGGCGTACCCCGAGGCGCAATTTCGCCTCGGCACCTTGTACGATGATCTCGGTCGTCCCGAGTTGGCCATCGAGCGGTTTCGCGCGGCCAGTGCATTGGATCCCAACAACGCTCGGGTGCGTGCCAGCCTCGGGGCGGCCTACGGAGCGGTAGGCCGGTTCAAGGCTGCCGACACCGAGGTGCAGTTAGCTCTGAGCCTCGATCCCACGAGTCTGGAGGTTCGCGCCGAACAGGGTCTACTTGCATTCCGGAAGGGACTCAATGCCGACGCTGAGGAAATCCTCCGAGGGGTCTGCAAGCAGGATCCTCGGCACGCTGCTGCCCATTTCTACCTGGGCGAGGCCCTCAACCGGCTCGGTCGCATAGCCGAGGCGGTTGAGGCCATGGAGAGGGTCATCGAGCTGCAGCCACACAACTGGCGTGCGTGCCACACCTTGGGCATGCTCTTCGACAGAATGTACGAGCCTGATAGAGCGGCCGAAATGCATCGACGCGCGGGCGAACTGACGTGTGTGGATAGCGCCCGAGTCTAACCCTCAGTCTCAGCCGAGCGGTCCAAGGCGTCGGCTGGGATTCCCAGCCAATCTGAAATCGTGGAATCCTCTGAGCAAAACAGTGCTTGATAGCTAGGTGTGGTTGGGTGCCATCCCTGTGGGCATCTTTGTGATGTGGTTTTGGCTTTATTATGTGTGGTATTATGTGTGGTATTTAGGAGGTGCCCAGATGGTAACTTTGACCGAAGCAGGGGGAGACCCAGGGCCTCTCCTGTGATAGCTCTCGCGTATGCGTGCGTAGAGACTGATGTGTGCTCTCTAGCACCAACTCCGATGTGGGGGGGGGTGATCCTTGGGAAGAATCGCCATGGACCGGGGGGTGAAATCCCCGTGTACATCGACTACCGTATGTTGCGCGTGAGTGAGGCCCTACCGGACAAAAGAGGATAAATGGCCGGCAGCCAATAAAAACTGAGCCCTGTGTTGCCGCCTAACGGCCTTGGGGGCATCCCGTACCCATAGGGGTACCCCGTATGGGGTTTTGCTTAACGGAGCCCGCTCCAAGGGGGCTTTCCGGTCAGTTTGGGTTCGCGTTTTCGGCGATGGTCCTCCGGACCTCAGCGAGGCCCTCCTCGGTCCATTCGGGGTTCACAGTGCCGCCCGCGATCAGTGCACCCAGATGGAAAACCGTGCGGCCCACCCGCGCCGCCTTGTCCGTATCGATGAGGTCGAATTCATCGGACGGCTTGTGGTAATCCTCGTGATCAAACCCCGCCGAGAAGAAAATCGCGGGAATGTCTTTGTTCACGAAATTGAGATGGTCACTTCGGAAGAACCCCTGCTCCTCCGGCACCGGATCTTCGATCAACACGAATCCGAGGTCTGGGTACTCCTGGAGGATGCGATCGGTGAGGGGTCCGAGGTTGGTGTATTGCCGGCCGATTCCGATCACCGTGTCCGGGTGGCTCCGCCCGACCATGTCCAGGTTGATGTTCATGATGATCTGGTCGATCGGGACGGTGGGGTTGTCCGAGTAATACTCCGAGCCCAGCAACCCCTTCTCCTCTCCGCTCACCGCCAGAAAAATGACAGACCGGGCCGGTGGGACGTCGAGCGCGGCGAACGCGGCCGCGGTCTCCATGAGGGCTGCGGTACCGGATGCGTTGTCGTCAGCTCCGTTGTAGATCGAATCTCCGGTCGCATCGGGAATCCCGACACCGACATGGTCGAAATGGGCCGTATACACGATGTACTGCTCCTGCAGCACGGGATCACTCCCCCGTATCATTCCTGCCACGTTAGGTGGCGTGTGCTCGGACACCTCATAGGGGGCGGAGAGGTTCATCGTGACACCGGCGACGGGTATTACGTTCGCCGGTGGCGACGCCTTGAGTGCGGCAAGATCTAGGTCGGCCCCAGCCAAGAGCTCGGCTCCCCTCTCGGACGACAGGGCAACGACGGGGAGCGGGAGTATCAGCCCGGCTCCCTGAAGCGCGCTGGCCATGTCCAGGATCGAGTCTGCTGTTTGCGTCTCATCAAGGAGGAGAACCACGCCGGCGGCCCGCCCTTGGACAGCGGCTTGGAATGCGCCGAGCAGATCCTCACCGGTTCCTATCATGGGGTTACCCGTGGCGGTGAAGAGTGCCACCTTCCCCTGGCCCACTCCAGCCAATCCGGCCGAGGGCCGAGCGGCTACGCCTGCGAAAACGACTTCGGCGTTCGTCGCCGAAAGATCCGCCGGTACCACGTAGTAGTCCCGCGCGTATTCCAACGCCCGCGTCGATCCGGCCGACCGGTAGTTCACCTGCCGGGACGCTGCGATCATGGCCGAACGGGTGTAAGGGAAGCGTTGAATGAACGTCCCGTTTTCTCCAGCGGGTTCGAGCCCGGCCTCTTCCATGAATCCCACCAAGTACGCGGCCGCGGTTTCGAGCCCTGCACTCGGCGTGTCCCTTCCCGCTAAATCGTCGCTCGCCAGAAACGTGATGTGCCGCCGGATATCGTCGGGGCGGATCGTGGCCGCTGCTCGGACCGTGGCGCTCTCATACTCACTCCCGCTCGATACGGGGGAGGGAGGGGCTCCGGGAGCTCCGGAACCACTCGAACAGGCGCTGATACCGGCGGTCGATAAGATCAGGACTTTGAATCTCAAAAAAATCTCCAATAAAAAGGATGATGGAGTTACAGCGGTTGGTTTAATCGGCGGTCCACGTGCCCGACTTTCCACCGTCTTTACGGAGCAGACGGATCCCCTCGATCACCATTCCGCGGTCGAGGGATTTTGCCATGTCGTATACCGTGAGAAGCCCTACGGAAACAGCTGTGAGGGCCTCCATCTCGACTCCCGTCTGGCCGGTGATACGTGCCTCTGCCTGAAGGACGATCCCGGGGAGGGCCTCATCGAAGTCTAGGTCCACGGTAATGGAGGCACCGGGGAGCATGTGGCAAAGAGGGATCAGATCGGCCGTGCGCTTTCCGGCCATAATTCCGGCAAGTCGAGCTACCTGGAGCACGTCTCCCTTGTGCACCTCCCCTCCCCGAATGGCATCAAGCGTGTCCGAATGCATGCGGATACGGCCCTCGGCCACCGCGGTGCGCGCCGAGGTGCCCTTATCCGACACGTCTACCATGCGCGGATTTCCCTCGCCGTCCATGTGCGTAAGGCCTTGCCCGCCCGAGTCGTGGTCTTTAGGGGTTGCCAACGAATTCCTCCCGGATGCGGGTCAAGAGTCCAGCCACGATGAGCTGGGGGTTCACGTTGCCGGCCACCAGTTCCTTGGCCTCCTCCAAATGCCGAAATGCCTTCGCGACCGCCATCGGATGAATATCCCGGGCCTCTCGAATCCGTTCCAGAAGATCTTCCCGATCACTGTTGATGAGGCCCTCGGAAGCCCTCGCGGCCGTTACGGAGAGGTCTCGCAGGGCGTCCTCGAGAAGTTCAAGAAGGGGCATCAGACCACGGCTGCGTGTGGTGCCGAGCTCCAGCGATTTTCGATACACAGCCCCTGGGTCCGTATCCGAGGCTGCGTGGAGAAGCTCGAAAGCCTGCGTTCGGAGGGTTTCGAGGGGACCCGGGTCACCTTCTATCGGTAGGAAGCCCAGAGCTCGGCCGATCGACCCCCGGCCGAGGTGGGAGGCCCTGCGCGCGTCTTCCGGAGAGACCCCGCCGACTTCGACCAGAAACTGTTCGACAGCGTCCGGTGCGAGGGGAGGTAGGTGGAGCGGCATCGTTCGCGAACGAATAGTAGGGAGGAGTCGGCCCGGTTCACTCGAGGTGAGGATGATAAGAGTACTCGTGGGGGGCTCCTCGAGAAGCTTCAGGAGTGCATTGGCCGCCTCCTGACTGGACTCCTGGGGAACGAGTGTTTCGGCGTCCCCGATTACAAAGACCTGCCGGAGTCCCACGGCCGGCCGGCGGTTGGCGTGGGAGCGCAGAGCCTGGGCGACGGCCAGGTAGAGCCCAGTCGGTTCCGCCGGCGCAGACGCAGGCCGAAGCGGACGTGCCTTGCGCTCTGCGATCGTATCGTACCGAGCTTTTTCCAAGGCCTCCGAAAGCTTGGCGGGCCGAACCCCTTTCGGTTTCGCTAGCGGGAAATACCAGTGGAGGTCGGGATGCTCGAGATTCACGGCCATGCGGCACCCCTTGCATTCGCCGCAAGGGCCCTCGGGCCCGGATTCGGGACAAAGCAGGAGTTGACCGAGCCAGAGAGCGAGTCGTTGCTTCCCCACGCCTCGCGGGCCGTGGATGAGCAGGCTCGGCGGAAGAGATCCCGTTGCCAAGGCGCGAGAAAGGGACGCCTGAAGGTCCGTGTGACCGAAAACGGGGTGCAAGCTCACCGCCCCTGCGCTCGAAGCCACCTGAGCGGGTCCTCCGCTTGAGGGAGTCCACTGGCACTGGAGCGGACCTGGAACTCCAGGTGGGGCCCCTCCGGGGTATCAGCGCCCCCCACGGTACCCATTACTTGGCCGGCCACTACCTCTCGACCCTGGGCGACGTCGATCTCTTCGAGGTAGAAGTACAGGGTATAGAAACCACCTCCGTGGCTCAGGATCACGCTCAGGCCGTACCCTTCCATGGGGCCTGCCAGTTCGACTGTACCTGCCTCCACGGCTCGTACCGGAGTTCCGATGGCCGCCCGGATCCCGATTCCTCGCCACGGCAGTGAAATGCCGTTCGGTCTCACTTCTGTTCCGAACTGATAGATCAAATCGCCCTCCACTGGCCAATTCAGCGCCCCTGCCTCCGCAGTTGTGAACGTGCTCGGCGCTACTCCTCTGGCGGCCGTTCGCTCGATCTCCACGCGTCTCGTTTCGAGGTCCGTGATAATGAGGTTGATACGACTCTCGTCGAGCTCGAGTTGCTCTAATCGGTCGGTGGCCGTTTCCTCCTGGGCATGATATACGTCGAGCGCCCGGCGATGTGTTGCTTCCACCGAGCGTAGAGCGGCCACTTCGCTGAGTCTGGACTGCCGCAGACGATCCAAGCTGACCATACTGCTCTGAAGAGATGCGTTCTCTTGGACCAGATCCGTTTCGAACTCTCTCACGCGCCGCACCAGCGTGCGATCGTACGAAGCGATGAGGCGCAGGTACCGGTAGCGCGTCAGGATGCCGGAAAACGAGCCGGCCCCCAGCATCACGCGCACCGAGTGGAGAGTCCCCCGCTTGTAGATATCCCGGAGACGGCGGTTGAGGACGGCCGTTGCGGTCAAGAGTCGCTCGCGGGTGACCAGGAGAGAACGGGACGTGCTCTGGTATTCGCCTCCCACGGCATCCACCTGCAAGTCGATCTCGGCTACTACGGACCGAGACGCGCTGACCAGCCGTTCGACATTCGCGAGTTCGCTCGATGCGTCTCGCACTCGGCCTTCCAGGGAGCTCAAGTCGCGCTGCAGACGGCTTCGTTCCTGGCGCACCGCCTCGAGTCGCTGTTGGCTATCGACGATCTCCTTCTGAATCACGGCGGCCTGCTGCCCGGCCACCGGCGTCTGCGCGAGCGCCAGGACCGCGAGGGCCATTCCCAGCCCGACCCGCGTGTAGAGGCCCCTCACCGCTAAATCTCGCGGAGGTGCTTACGTACCGCGTATCCGCTCGCGAACACGCCGAACACGATTCCGGCCGAGACCCCGATCCCGGCCCATTCCCAGGGGATCCACGAAATGGTGAAGAGGTAGTTGAATACCGACCAGAATGTGGTATAGGTGAGGGCGAGGGCGAGGGCGCCCCCGATGGCCCCGGTGATGCCGCCCTCGAGCAGGAAAGGGCGGTGGATGAAGCTGTCGCGGGCTCCCACCAACTGCATGATCTTGATCTCCTCTCGTCGTGCGAAGATCGCGATTCGCACCGCAGTCCCGATGATCAACGCGGCAACAACCGCGAAGGCCGTGCCCAACACAGTGGTCGTTACCACACCCATCCGCCGCAAGGTGAACAACTTGGCGACCCATTCCTGGCCGTACTGCACCTCTTCCACGGCGGGGTAGAGGCCGGCTTGTTCTGCGATTCGATCGGCCGTCTCGGCAGTGCGATTTCCGGGACGAAGCTGGATCTCGAGGGACGCGGGAAGTGGGTTGACTTCGAGGTCCGAAAGGATCTCACTGAACTCGGGCAGTTCCGAATAGGCCCTCTCGAGCGCTTCGCTCTTGGTCACGACGTCCACCGCGAGGACTGCTGGGAGCGACGAGAGAGCCCCTGCCATATCGGCGATCTCCGCCGTGGTCGCATCGTCTCGAAGGTAGGCGACGACCTCGACCCGCTCCTCCAGTGTCTCCATGTAGACTCGGACGTTATACGCGGCGAGGCCAAAAAGCCCCANGACGAAAAGGGCGAGTCCTACCATGGCGGCAGAGAGCCCGGTAAGCAGCGGGGCTCTCTTGGACGCGATGAGGGTTTCGTGAATGGTATAGAACACTCAGTTCCCTGTTTCTTGGGCTGGCTCCGGTTCGCGACCAAGTTTCGGTTCTAGAGCCAGGTCCGGTCCGCGATCGAGTTCCGGTTCTCGAGCCGGTTCNCGCTCGGGATCNACGTCCGGCTCGCCCCCTAGNACCGGGCTCNTGCCGGAGGCCGGTCGGGGACTCCGCTGNTCACCGCTCGCCGCCGGCTTCTCGTCGNCGGAGTCNTACACCAGGCGCCCTTGGTCGAGCTCGAGTACTCGGGCGTTCGGATGCCGGTTCATGAGCTCCNGATCGTGCGTTGCCATCAGAACGGCCATCCCGACTGCATTGATCTCCCAGAACAGGTCCATGATACCGCGAGTGGCCCGGTCGTCGAGATTGCCTGTGGGCTCGTCCGCCAAGAGAAGGAGCGGCTCGCTCGCGAGGGCTCGGGCGATGGCGACGCGTTGCTGCTCGCCCCCCGAGAGCTCATGAACCCACGCTCCCGCTTTTGGTGCGAGGCCCACTTGACNGAGAAGCCGTTGGGCTCGCGGGAAAATCTGCTTCTTCGGGGAACCGATGACCTCGAGGGCGAAGGAGACGTTCTCGAGAGCGGTGCGGCCGGGAAGGAGACGAAAATCCTGAAATACGTAACCCACCTTTCGGCGGAGCTTCCATACGTCTCGGCGAGAGGTCCTCGTGGACGAAAACCCGCTCACACGTACCTCTCCATCGCTCGGCCTCTCGGCTAGGTGTGCAAGTCGTAGAGCGGTGGACTTTCCTGATCCGGAGTGCCCGGTAAGAAACGCGAACTGTCCCTTGACCAAATGGAACGATATATCGTCGAGGGCCGGTCCGGAGCGGGAGTACTCCTTGGTCACGTGGATGAACTTGATCACGTGGGATCGTAACCTCGCGAGTTAATATTCATCAACAACTTCCGATCATAGAGCGGGCAGAAAACACTATGTACGGGCCGCCAAAGTGCCAAAACGTTTCGACGCCAACCCAGACGCCATTCGGAGCGCGGCCTGCATCGACGACGAATCCGCTCTACCTGTATCCACAATATCGAATGCGGTCCCGTGATCCGGAGACGTCCGAACGAAAGGTAGTCCCAGTGTCACGTTGACCCCTGCTCCGAAAGCGATGGTCTTGAAGGGGGCCATCCCTACGTCGTGATACGGGGCGATAACCGCGTCATANTCCCCATTCAGCNTCCGGTTGAACACGGTGTCTGCAGGGATCGGGCCCTCTACCTGGATATCTGCTTTACACAGTGCATCTATTGCAGGCCGGAATACAAGATTTTCTTCGTCCCCGAACAATCCATCATCGGAGGCGTGCGGATTCAGGGCGCAGAGTGCGAGGCGCGGACGAGCGAGATTCCAGTCGATTTCGAGNGATGAGTTCAAGAGCATCGCCTGAGAAACGAGCAGGTCCGTGCTCAACAGATCGGGCACGTCGCGTAGTGGCACATGCGTNGTAGCGAGGAGCACCCGGAGGGGTGCCCCCAGAGCCGTTTCCTCGGCGACCATGAGCATCCCAACGTCGGAGACATCAGTGAGGCGCTGGAGCATTTCGGTATGGCCTGGCTCCATGAAACCAGCGGAACGGAGAGCCGGCTTGTGGATCGGACCGGTGACGATTCCCGCTACCGTGCCGACAAGGGCCAAGCGGACCGCTCTCTCCACAGCGAGGGCTGACAGCAATCCAGCCGAACGCTCGGAGCCGTCGAAGTGACCTACACCGTTGTACGTGCCGAGTCCCGGATTGAACTCGTCCGGACCCAGCAAGATGAACTCGGTGTCACTGCCCTGGCTTTCGAGATGCCGAACCGCGTCCGCAACCACCTCAGGGCCGATTCCGCGTGGATCGCCGAGCGTGACCGCCAAACGTTGCCTGGACATNAGGCGTCTTCGCGCGTCAGCCCTCGCCGAGGCGAATGGAGATGTACGCCTGACTACGCAGCTCCTCGATCACGGTCGCGGTGAGACGCTCATTCTTCATGCGTTCCACGATCATGTCNTTANATTCGGAGAACTCGCCGGGGCCTCCAGGCCTTATCTCCAACAGCCCAGCGAGGAGCCGGGCATTTGCGGCNCGGGGGTCGGCCACAGTGACTGGCCCGATCACGTCACCCACCTGGGCGTTCTGCAACCCCCCGGCCAGCTCAGGAGATGTCTGNGCGATCACATCGAGAGGCAACAGGACCGTATCGGGNTCCANGCCGAGGTNCTCCATNGTGGTCTCACCGGNTCTTAGCCTGTCGGNGAACGACTCTGCTCGAGCGTCGTTCGCTTCGACGTCGCTTGTCGTGATCTCCGGNGAGAACAGGATATGCCGTACTCGACGCTCCCCNCCNCGTATCCGCTCGACCAGAATGAGATGGTATCCGAATTGTGTCTCGACGGGACGGCTTGGCACTCCGGCAGGGATCCCGAAGGCAACTTCTTCGAACTCCTCCACAAAGCTCCCGTCTTTGCGGATCCACCCGAGTTCTCCGCCCGCATCGCCGGGCTCGTCCGTGAAGCGCACCGCGAGTTCCGCAAAATCTTCCCCTTCGAGGATAAGACCCAGGACGCTGTCAGCCCTCGCGAGGGCCACCGCTTTGACGGCGTCGGTTGCCTCAGGTTCGAGTTGGATGGTCTCGATGNCAAAGNTCTCCGGCCTATCTGGAAACAGATCCTGGTTCTCATCGAAATAGGCGCGTGCCTCCTCGTCCGTGACGACGACATTTGCCGAACTCCTTCCTCTTTTTGCGAAATACCGTTCCTGAAGCACCTGTTGCCGGATGAGGTTCTTCTGCTGTTCGCGGTACAAGGCCAACGTCATGTTCTGCTCAGCCAGGGCCTGTTGAAGTCGGCCCAACGTACCAAANTGCCGGACTTGACCNTCGATCTGCACNTGGACACGGTCCTCCAATTCCTCCTCGGAGACCGNGAGGAGGGAGTCTTTTGNCGCCTCCTGAACAATCAACTGCAGGTTGATGAGTTGATCNAGGACCTCCAGCTTCGCCTCCAAGAGCTCGGCCGCTCCGGTCGGACGAGTCCATCCCCTCGCCTCCATGGAAAGGAGGGATTCATCGATTTGGGTCTGGGAGATCATGGAATCTCCGACGACCGCGACTACCCGCTCGACTATGTTGATGCCTTGTTGGAGTTGTTGTCCCTCGCCTGGCGAGGGGATCAGGAACAGGGCAGCAACTAGGAGCACGAACCGTTCGGATGAGAAACTCATNGGTTTGTCTAAACCAGGCGGGAAAACGTGTTCCTGAGGCGGNCCGGNGACCGGCGTCAATTCTGGGCGGAGTCGAGGACCGGCGGCGTCGCTGGTGCAGGCACGGTGGGTACCACGACCGGTTGGGGCGCCGCCATCCCGGTGGATCCCATCAGATCATCGACTCGCTCGACCGTGGCTCCTATCGCACTCTCNAAAATATCCCAGTCGAGTTCCCGACGGAGCGACCAGCTGACCCCGCTCATGGGAACTACGTTGAGCGTTCCTGCCGTGAGTTCACGTAGGATTTGAATAAGCGTCCGGGCTATCGCGTCGTCGGCCGTTTCACCCGCTAAGCGAGGGATGCCGCGAATACCGAGCTCATCGGTCGCCACTACCAATCCTTGCCGCGTAAGGAGGTCCAGAGAATCGACGTGCTGCTCCGCCAGACTGATTCCGGCCTCGGCCGCNCGAGCCAGTAGNACCTNCTCCTGCCCGAGGGTGTGCAGGAGCTCGAGCAGGGCCTCGTCCGGAGCTGCGGCCAACTGAGCAGGGAGGTCCACCTGCCGCGTATTCAGCAAGAGCAGTGCGTCCGATGCCGAGTACGACCCNCCACGATANGACACGAGCGTACGGCTCGCCGCCCTNGCGCCGAGTGCNGCCCTTGGGTTCATAGCGAGTTGGCGCATGGCCTCGACGGCCCCAGTTTCAACCTCGATTTCATNCTCCTCATCGACTCNGGCGAAGAAGATCGAGTCGGTTTCCAGCAGTCTCCCCAAAANGATCGAGTCCCGGTAGCTGTCGCGTGCCGCCTCGAACGACGGCGCCTTACGGTCCGTGACCTTGATGACGTGGAGGCCAAGCGGAGACAACACGGGGTCGCTGACTTCACCCACGGCCATTGAGAAAGCGGCCTCTTCGAACGAAGGCACCATCACTCCCACGCTGAAAAATCCGATGTCGCCCCCCTGGATCGCGCTGCCGCTGTCCTCGCTGTATTGGCCGGCGAGGGCCTCGAAAGATTCGCCTTCCGTGGCTCGTACCTTGAGTTGTGCCGCAAACTCCAGCAAGCTGTCCACCTGGACTTGGGTCGCCGGATCCGGAAGGGCGAGCAGGATGTGCTGTACCCGAACCGAGTCGGCCGGAGGGTCAGCCTCCCACATTCCTCTCAAGTCCTCCTCAGAGATTGCCGTGTCGGGTCGGAGGACCGAGTTCATGTATAGGTTGATGATCTCTTGATTGAACTGTGGCTGGAGGAGGGCATCGAGATTGATCGNAGTAAACTGGGGGTCCTCGCTGGCGCTCACCGCGACGAGTGTATAGTCGACCCAGAGGTTCGCGAGCGCGTCCACGACGTCGGCTTGATTTGGCATCGCGTTTTCCCGGGCGAGCATTTCCACCACATGATCCACGGTCAATTCGTGACCCGCCGCTCGCGCGAGGACCGATTCCGTTTCGCAGGCCCACAGAGCGGCCAGGACTCCGAAGACGATCACCTTTGCGGGCCTACCCAGGNGCCGACTAGTCCGTCCAGGTGGATGTGTCATCGTCACTCATCTCCGTAAATTACGGGTGCCACTTCGCACACCCTGTCATGAGGTGGCTGGCATCCTTCGAGTGTGCAACCGTTTCACGCCGCCTCATCGCGCGCCTCGGTCAACGTGTTGAGGGCGAGGATCAGCGTGGAAACTAGCGAATCCGGACCCGCTTGATGAAGGACCAGCGAGAGTGGTGTCATGCGCCGCACCTCCACGCTGACGGAGCGGTCTTGGAGAGGACGCTCCAGAACCGAGAGTCGTGGCACCACGGTGGCCCTGAAGTTCAGTCTCGCCTCGCGCCCTCTCACGAGTATGCGCTCGACGCCGAGTCGCCTTCCGAGTATTCGTAGCGTGGCACCATCCAGCAAGTGCTCCACGTGAACAGGAGGGGCGCCGAAGCGGTCCGCCAACTCTTCTCGAAGGGAGGCCACCTCGGCAATCTGGGCGAGCTTCGAAAGCCTTTGGTAAAGATGTAATTTTTGGCCCGAGTCGGAGATGTACGAATCGGGGAGATAGGCAGAGCCCGAGATCGAGACGTCCGGGTAGGGGAATTTCTGGCTGTCCTCCTCTCCCTTGAGCGATTTGACGGTCTGTTCGAGCAATCGCATGTAGGCGTCTATGCCGATGGAATGTGCGAACCCGGACTGCTCTCCGCCGAGCAAGTTTCCGGCTCCCCTCAACTCCATGTCCCGGAGAGCGACGGAGTATCCGCTTCCCAGTTGCGTGTGGTGTTCCAAGACACTTAGGCGGCGCTCGGCGTCGTCACCGAGCTCGTTGGGCGCGATCAGATAGCAGAAGGCCCTGCGATCGGACCGCCCCACACGCCCTCGGATCTGGTAGAGTTGAGAGAGCCCGAAACGGTCGGCCCGGTTCACGATGAGCGTGTTTGCGTTCGGGACATCGAGGCCGTTTTCGATGATCGAGGAGCAGACTAGGACATCGATCTCCCCGTCGACAAAGCTCCGCATGACTCGATCCAACTGCCGCGGCGTCATCTGTCCGTGGGCGATCTCGATTCGGGCCTCGGGAACCAGCGCTCTGATCCGCTCGGCGGCTCCGTGGATCGTCGAAACGAGATTGTGTAGGAAGAACGCCTGCCCTCCTCGGTCCAATTCCCTGAGTAGGGCCTCCGCAAGGATTTGATCCGACCACGGGATCACGTGTGTGATGACCGGCATCCGATCCCGAGGTGCAGTTCGGATCAGGGACAGGTCCCGCAAGCCCATGAAAGACATGTGCAGCGTGCGTGGGATGGGCGTGGCCGTCAGCGTCAACACGTCCACGGACGCCCTCAGCTGCTTGAGCCGTTCCTTGTGGCGTACACCGAAGCGCTGCTCCTCGTCGACGATCAGGAGGCCAAGATGAGGGAACTCGACATCGGGCGAGAGTAGGCGATGTGTCCCCACCACGATGTCGACCGCGCCGTCTGCAAGGCCATTCAGGATCTCTTTCTGATCGGTTGGTGTGCGGAAGCGGCTGAGCGCTCCGACTCGCACCGGATAGTCGGCGAGGCGTTCCGAGAACGTGTGTCGATGCTGCTCCACGAGCACCGTGGTGGGCGCGAGGACCGCCACCTGCTTCCCGTCNTGGACCGCCTTGAAGGCCGCCCGGATCGCGATTTCGGTNTTTCCATACCCGACGTCGCCGCAGATCAACCGGTCCATCGGTTTGGTGGACTCCATGTCGCGTTTCACCACTTCGGTCGCGGCACGCTGGTCGGGCGTGTCCTCATAGAGNAACGACGACTCCATCTCTTTTTGCCAGACCGTGTCGCNGGAGAAGGCGAACCCCTCCNCCGCCTCGCGTTTGGCGTAGAGTCGCAGGAGNTCGAACGTCATCAGCTCGATGGCTTCGTTCGCTTTTCTTTTCAGGGTCTTCCAGCGTTTCCCCCCGATCCGGTGTACGGCGGGAGGATCCGCATCCTCGGATTCACCCACCCAGCGTTCGACGAGGTCGAGTCGGTAGACCGGCACGCGGAGGACTTCTCCGCCGGCGTACTCGATCGACATAGACTCGAACTCCTCGCCCCCGATCTTGACATGCTGTAACCCCCTGAAAACGCCCACCCCGTGATCCATATGCACGACGTAGTCCCCAAGACTCAGTTGGGACAGGCTTTCGAGCGCCACCGCCCCGCGAAACCGACGCCTGCTCCGGACTCGCCGTGAGCGGCGGAAAATCTCGTGGTCGGTGAGCACTTGGAGGGGCGGGTCTGCGGACTCCAGTATGAATCCGGCGGCAAGAGAGCCGACGACCACGTGCGCCCCGGGCGGAATCTTCTTGGCGCCGACGAGAATCTCCTCGAGGCGCTCACATTGCCCCCGGTTGTCGCAGAGCACGAGACTGCGACCGCCCGTAGCCGAAGTGGCACGGAGTGCGGCGCTCAGCCGTTTCATGTCGCGCTCAATCGCGGGCGGGGCAGTGCAGGCAAGCGAGTTCTGCGACCCGGGAGAAGTTCCGTGGGCAGCTCTGGAGGTTGCCCCGGGCGTAGCGGCCAAATCGATGCGGGCCAGCCCGGCCAGTTTTTCCTCCGCCTCGTTCGCCGGGAGGAAAAGTGTGTCGGGAGGATCGGGAGACTGCCCCTCGGCCGTCAGTTCCTCGTGGAGTCGGCAGACGTAGGTCCACGTCCGGTCGAGTTCGGGACGCCACTCAGCCTCCTGGTGGACGGATAGGAGAAGGGCATCGGCCGGGAGCAGTTCCAGAAGGGACCGGGAAACGAGGGTCGCCGCCTCCGAATCCCGCTGAAAGTCCACGGGCAGGATGTGCGCTTCGGTAGTGGTGCCTCTCGTGCGTTGATCGAGGATGTCGAAAAAGCGTAGCGACGTGATTTCGTTCCCGAAGAACTCGACCCGGAGCGGCTCCGGAGTGCCGAACGAGAAGACGTCGAGCAGACCTCCACGAACGGCGAACTGTCCGACTTCCTCGACGATCGGCACGCGCTCGAATCCTCGTTCGGTGAGATCCTCGATAAGCGTTTGGAACCCCGCCTCTTCCCCCACACGAAGCGTAAGGCGGAGTCCGGCGAGTGCGTCCGGGATCGGAGCACGTTCTTGCAACGCTCGCAGGGTGGTCACGAGCAGTCGAGTTCGGCCCCCCAGGAGTGCCTCCACGGCCTCGACGCGAAGTGCCCCGATTTCAAGGTGGGGCTCACTCGACTCGTACGGCCGTGCCTCGCGCTGGGGGAACAAGAAGGATGTGCCTTCGCCAAGAAAAAGCTCAAGATCCACCTCGATCTCGATCGCTCGCCTCGGGGAAGGTGCGACCACGACCAGGAGGCGGTTCGGGCTGTGTTCGTGCAGGGCCGCTACCGTCGCTGATGCGGCCGAGCCTATCGCCCCGGACAGTGTGCGGTGTTCACCTCGGCCCGGCAGCGCGCGGCAGAGTTGGTGAAAGCCCGGGCATGTGCCCAGGGCTTGGACGATCGGGTGCAGGCTACTGGACACGTCAGCCTTCAGTCCACGGTTTTCTGCAGCACGGGAGGCACCTCGGAGGTCGATCGGCCAGGCGACGGTCCGGAGGCCGCGACCAGGCTCTCGGCGACGAGAACCAGAGCGACCGCCACCAGGAGCCAACGCCAGATCTCCGGTCCTTGTCCGGCGGAGAACACGGCCCTGGTCCAGCGGGCACTGTCGCCGACCAGCGTGGCGGGCCCCGGCAGGAGGCCTCTGAGATCGCTGGTCTCGATAGGGAGGAGGAGGGATTCCTCCCGTGGCGCGTTCACGGCGATCATCTGGATTATGGAGTCGCCTGCCAGAAATTCGTACAGTCCCGCCTCGGCCGTTGCCAAGAAGGGCTGCGCGGCGTCCACCGGATGAAGCGTACCGGCCGGGTCTCGAACGCTCGACGTGCCCGGCGGAGGGTTGATTGGCGTGCCGGCCATCACGGATTCCTGTGTCCCCTGGGTATCCCCCCAGCGCGACACCATCCACTCCAAGAGGGGCAACAACGCCGCGGTCAACGGGAGATTGGTGGACTGTTCGTCCAGGGCCGAGGCAACGAGCAGATAGCCGCCTCTTGATGTCGTCCCTTCCGCCAGCCAAGGTTCGCCGGACGAGAGGGTGGCCAACACGCCTCGACTCAGTTCCTCCATGCCCGGTATCAGCGTGTAGTGGGATCGGATACGTACATCGTCCAGATTGACGGGCCCGCTCCAGCGGGTAATGCTGGCTTCCCCGATGCCTGATGCGGGCCCATACTGCCATGGTATTCCCGCCGCGCCAAGCGCACGGTTGAGACCGGGGAGCAAGGCCGGGTCATTGGGTGGCAGCACCACCATCGCACGCCCTTCTCTCGTTGCTTCGGTCACTCCGGCACCCGCCACACTGATCAGGATCTCCGCGTCACGGATGGCTGCCGGGCCTATGCGGCCCGCGTCCATCAGAACCGGTATCGCCTCNGATAGGAAGAANGGAATGGAGCCAGACGTTGCGAGGGTTGGGGCTGAGCGAACCNGAAAGGCGAAAAACCTCCGGTCATCCGCGCGAAGATCGTCCGGATCCGTCTCGACATAACCATCCACATAGCCGGCCGCGAAGGGTCCGACTGGCAGGAGGGCCGAGATACCCACTCCGCTTGATACGGCTCCGCGAATACGATTGGCGACCACCAGGCGAAGGGGGACGTCCGCGCTGTCCGCATCGCCGGCCAAGAGGATGGACAGCCTCGTTCGCTGATTCACCAAGGGAGGAAGGCCGCCACCGATGATCAAGCTGTCCAGGTAGGCGTTCTCCCTGTCGCCGGACCGGCCATCAAACACGACGACAGGTATGAGGCCGCCATCGGCGGGTATTTGCCCGACTTCGAAGGGTACGGCCTCGCCTCCGGCGGGTGAGCCGCTTCGCTCGAACGCGGAAGCCTGAAGGTCGGAGATCAGATGGATCTCGGCCGCGGGAAGCCTGCTCCCCGCGGCAAGGAGCACGGCTCGCTCCAGCGCGCTCCGAAGATCTCCGCGGGCGTCTGTGACGTCGGTCGCCNATACAGCAGCGCGCAGGTCGGCTCGGGAACCGGTGATCGCTGGCCCTCCAGGCTCTCCGGCGCGGATCAGCCAGATCCGNTCTTCATCACTTGCACGTTCGATGCTTCGGAGCGCCACGGCGTTCAGAAGATCCAGGACGCGAGCGCCACCTCTGATCAATCCGGAGCTCATCGAATTGTCGAGGATCAGAATTGTGGCCGTCGGGTCGTGAACTCCGCCACCCCCACGAACGAAGGGGCGAGCGCCCGCACCCACTAGGAGTAGGACGGCTGTGATGCGGAGAAGGAGCAGGAGGAGCTGGCGAAAGCGGATGGTCCGCGCGTGCTCCTTTTCCGTACGGAGGAGATATTGGAGCGCCGGGAACACCATCCTCTTGGCGTCATGCCTATGGAAGAGATGGAGGATCAGCGGGACCGCCACCGCGAGTCCCGCCAAGAGAAAGATCGGCGAAAGGAACCCCATCAGCCGAGATGCTCCCGCTTCCGGAGGTAGAAGCGCAGGGCCCTCGACAGTGGCGTCTCGGTCCCGACCACGACGTAGTCGATCCCATGGGGACGCAGGCCGCGGTCCCATTCGTCGAGCGCATCTTTCACAGACTCCCGGTACGCCGCACGCACATCGGCGATGTTTACGTTCAGTTCCTCCTCGGTCTCAGGGTCGTAAAGGCGTGTGTCTCCCGCGGCCGGAAGTTCTCGCTCACCCGGGTCGATCAGGTGGAAAACGAGGACTTCGTGTCCCTGATGCCTCAGGAAGCGAAGGGCCGTCCGTGTGGTTTCAGGGTCCACCAGGAGATCGGACAGCAACACGACGAGCCCTCGGCGACGTAGCCGAACGGCGATGTCGCGGAGAGCCGTGTGGGCTGATGTCCTCCCCTGAGCTTCGAGCGGCGCCAGCCTGCGGAGGAGCTCGTGCCAGGAGCGTGCCCCCCCCTTCGGGGCCACTCGAGCCACGACTTCGTCGTGGAAGGCGGCCATACCTACCGAGTCGCCCTGACGTAATAGAATAAGTGAGATAGAGGCGGCCAAGTGCTTGGCGTACCANAGCTTAGTAGGAAGAATACCCAGGCTAGACGTCCACCCCATGGATGTGCTGACATCAACCAGNACATACGCTCTCAGGTTGGTCTCCTCCTCGAACTGCTTCACGTAGTACCGATCAGATCGACCGAACATGCGCCAATCGATATGGCGCAGATCGTCGCCCGGTTGATAGGCGCGAAGCTCCGCGAACTCGGCTGAAAACCCGCGATGTGGCGAGCGGTGGAGTCCCATGATGAACCCCTCCACNACTTGCCGGGCGATCAACTCGACGCCGCCCAGCTGTGACAACGTGTGGGGGTCCAACAGATCCGGTCGTGAGGGCACGTAATACCTGGGAGGGTGATCGGAAAGGGGGGCGAACGGCCGTTGTTTGCGGACGCCCTGCGTCGTTCCTTGGACTGAAGACACTACTGCGTCACCGGAGAAAGGCAATGGGGTCCGGGTCCGCGTCCGAGTAGCTACGAGGCCACATTTCTCCGGCCAGCACCGGGACACGTGCNGGCCTCCTTCTTCCGCGGATTCCGCCGGACTATCTTGGTAGCTGTTCTCGCCAAGACCACCCTCGACACGGATTCGCCTCCTACGTGAACCTTGAGCACATACGCAATTTCTGTATCGTCGCGCATATCGATCACGGCAAATCCACCTTGGCTGATCGACTGCTTGAGGCGACTGGCACCCTCGACGAGCGGGACATGCGTGAGCAGGTTCTGGACTCTAATGAGTTGGAGCGGGAGCGTGGCATCACGATCAAGCTCCACGCTGTCCGGATGATGTACAACGGAGAGGACGGCGAAGCGTATGTTCTGAACCTGATCGACACCCCAGGGCACGTCGACTTCACGTACGAGGTCTCCCGTTCATTGGCGGCATGTGAGGGTGCGATTCTCGTCGTAGACGCCACGCAGGGAGTGCAAGCCCAGACGCTCTCGAACCTCTTCCTCGCGCTNGAGGCCGACCTCGAGGTCATTCCCGTGATCAACAAGATCGATCTTCCGGGGGCGGAGCCTGACCGTAGGCGGGAGGAACTCGCCGACCTCCTCGGGACCGATCCGCATGCGATCCTCCTGGTGAGCGCTAAGGAAGGCATCGGGGTCGAGCCCGTTTTACAGGCCGTGGTCCGCGACGTACCGCCTCCGAGCGGGGATCCGAAGGCACCGCTCAGGGCTCTCATCTTTGACTCGTCGTACGATCAGTATCAAGGGGCGGTCCCCAACATACGTGTGGTGGACGGTGTGCTGAGGCCCGGTATGTCGATCACGTTCGGNGCCGTCGATCAGAGCCATGAGNTCACGGAGGTGGGCGTGATGCGTCTAGGGCGAATCCCGCAGCCCGAACTCGGACCTGGTGAGGTCGGCTACGTGATCGCCGCGATCAAGGACGTCTCACACACGCGCGTGGGCGATACGATTCTGGATGCGGACAACAAGGCGACCGAGCTACTGAAGGGCTACAAGGATGTACACTCCATGGTGTTCGCCGGGCTGTATCCGACGGACGGCGACGACTACGAAGGTCTCCGAGACGCGCTCGACCGCCTCAAACTCAACGACGCGAGCCTCAACTTTGTGGCAGAGACGTCGGTTGCTCTGGGCTTCGGCTTCCGTTGCGGATTTCTGGGCCTCCTGCACATGGAGATCGTCCAGGACCGGCTGGACCGCGAGTTCGGCGTGGAGCTCATTACGACCGTCCCCAACGTGGAGTACCACGTAACCCTGACCGACGGAACCGAGGCCATTCTGGAGAATCCGACGATGCTCCCGGAGCGCGGCCGCATCGTGGATATTGCGGAGCCGATTGTGAAGGCCCGTATCGTGTGTCCCGCGGAGTACATCGGCACGGTACAGAAACTTTGCCATGACCGGCGGGGTGTTTTCGGGGGAATGCAATATCTCGATCCGCAACGCGTCGAGATCCAGTTTGAGTTACCTCTTGCCGAGATCGTGCTCGACTTCTACGACAGATTGAAGGGCGGCACACGCGGGTACGCGGCCCTGGACTACGAGTTTATAGAGTTTCGGCCCGGGGATCTGGTCAAGTTGGATATCCTTGTGAACGGTGACCCTGTAGACGCTTTTTCCGTCATCATCCACGAAGACAAGGCGATGGAGTATGGTCGCAACTTGGTTCGCCGCCTCAAGAAACTCATCCCACGTCAGCAGTTCGAGGTTGCGCTCCAGGCCGCGATCGGAACACAGATCGTGGCACGCAGCAACGTCAAGGCACTCCGCAAGAATGTGACCGCGAAGTGCTATGGGGGCGACATCTCGCGAAAACGGAAGCTGCTCGAGAAGCAGAAAGCCGGGAAGAAGAGAATGAAGCAGGTCGGGTCGGTGGAAATTCCCCAAGAGGCGTTCCTAGCAGTACTGCAACTCGGCGACGACTGATGAGGGTTATCGACCTCCCGGCATCATTGGATTTCCAGACGAGCGACGCGCTTTTCGCCGAGATCTCGGAGGCGGGAGGCGAGAAGGTGCTCTTCGATGGACGACACCTGCGCTGGGTCGATCCCAACGGTATGGTCGGCCTCCTCGCGGCCGGCTCCGTCGCACGAGACCGGAGTGGTGAGGCGCCGGTGCTCGAGCTCGGGACGGCGGGTGACGTAAAGAGCTACCTGGGCCGCATGGGTTTCTTCCAGGCGGCCGAGGGTATCTTCCAGGCTGGGACAGCCTTCCCGCGGCGTTCTTCGGGGCCGTCCGACGTCCTGCTGCAAATCACCCCCATCACCACGAACAGCGACGTCCATGATGTGGTGGATCGGGTCCAGAAGCGGGCCGGCGCAATCCTGTCCAATACCCTGGGTTATCCGCCGACCTCGGTCGTGCAATTCAGCGTCATTCTCAGCGAGGTCTGCCAGAACATTCTCGAGCACGCGGATGCGCCGGGTTGGGTCGCCGCCCAGTCCTACAACTGGTCGAAGCGCTTGGGCCGGCACGTGGTCATCATCTCGGTTGCCGATCTGGGAAGGGGATTCCGAGGGTCTCTTTCCGACCAGCACTCCGCACGGTTTGGCGATCGCTGGGGGGATGCGACCGCGCTCGAGGCGGCGTTCATTCATGGCCTTACGCGCTTCCCGGACTCGGGGCGGGGGCAGGGCATCCAGCAGATTCGGAAGCAGGTTCGCCGTTGGGATGGCCTGATCTCCATACGTAGCGGGACCGCGCGCATCGCTGACGTGCCACAGTGGTTCATTGCGCCGCCGTTGGAGGAGGGACTCTCGGATTTTCCGGGTTGTCAGATCAACATCGTTTTGCCGGAACAGGTCGACCATGAGGACTGAGCCACTGGTCGAGCCCATCTCGATCGACGTGAGCCACGTCTTACGTAAATCCGCCGAATCCCTTTATTCCCACTTGGTGACACGGCCGACAGGCCGCACGGTTCGCCTCGCCATCGAGGAGCAAGTCGCCGTCAGTTCACGAACGGCTCTCTCATTGATCGACCTTTCGGACGTGACCGTCATGGATTTCTCATGCGCCGACGAGATCGTGGCGAAGCTCCTGATGCGTTTTCTGGAAGAAGACCGGCCTGTGGACGTCCTCTTCATCTTCACGGGTGTGCTTCATAGCCTTCATGGACCGATCCAGGCCGTATTGGAGCGCCAGGAGCTGCTTGCGGTTGCGCAAGGCAGCGATGGCTGCTGTTCACTGATGGGAACGCGGACTGAAGAAGAGGAGTACGCCTGGACGGTGCTCGAGGGGCGCGGCCGCATCGGGGCGGCAGAGGTGTCTGAAGTGTTTCCGGGATCTCACCACCGAGAGGCTCTCGACGGCCTCGTCCTTCGGCGCGTCGTGTTTGCGCCCCCTGGAGACGGCGTGTATCACGCGCTCAGTACCTTGTGACTCCTTTTCAACTGGACCCCGGATTCTGGCGTCGGGGCACAGAGAATCGAAAACAAGCGTTTCGAGCGTCGACGCTTGTCGCCCCCCGACCGCGAGTTCTGGGTACATTTCTAGAACATATTCCATATATTGTCGTTCCGTTGACTCGTGCACGAAAATTCCCCAAGATTTTTCACGCACCCGAAGCGCTGCATCACCCAAGCATGCTCATGCCAAATACCGTCGAGACGCAGATCGAAGAGATTCTGGAGTCGATACGTCCCGCGCTCAAAGCGGATGGCGGGGATGTCGAGTTCGTACGCTTCAACGAGGAGGGCGGCGTGGTTGAGCTTCGCCTCCTTGGTGCTTGTGAAGAATGCCCCATCTCCATGATGACGCTGAAGGAGGGGATCGAACAACGCCTCAAAAGTGGTATTCCAAGCATCACAGAGGTTCAAGCGCTTTAGGGCCCCTGGCTGACGGCGCCACTTCTCGGGCGCCCATTTCTTGCTTCTTCAACAACATTACGGAGAGTCGAAATGAGTGGCGCAGATCTACGTCGGCGTGTGCTCGACGCCTTGGGGGGCGTTCGCCACCCTGAGACTGGGCGTGATGTGGTGGAGAGCGGCCATATTCAGGGGCTGGAAGTNAGCGAGACCGGGGACGTGCACTTTTCCTTCGGCATTCAAGCGGACGATCCCGGGGGACTCGTGCGGGAGGCTCGGGGCGCCGTAGAGGCACTCGACGGCATAGGTGCCGTGAAGATAAACGTCACGCTCCCTCAGTCCGCGGCAGGGACAGGCCCGGNGTCTTCGGGACCGCCTGCTTCCTCCGTCCCCGCGCGAGGCGCCGGGCGAGGTCCTGGCGTGGTGCCCGCCCCGACTCCGAAGGCCGGCATCCTGGGCGAGAATACGCGTGTCNTGGCGGTGAGTTCGGGGAAGGGCGGTGTGGGGAAATCCATGGTGGCGACGAACTTGGCCGCCGCTTTCGCCGCTGNCGGGCAGAGGGTGGGCCTTCTGGACGCTGACATCTACGGACCGAATATCCCGCTGATGTTCGGCGCCGAGGGCCGGCCTGGGGTGTCGGGCACCAAAGGGCAGGAGATGATCGAGCCCATGGAGGCGCACGGTGTTCGCTTGATGAGCATCGGATTCCTTCTTGAGAAGGAGCAGCCCGCGATCATGCGTGGTCCGCTCATCTCTGGGATCCTCAGACANTTTCTGGAGCAGGTCACCTGGGGGGATCTCGATGTGATGGTCGTCGACATGCCCCCCGGCACAGGTGATGCGCAGCTGTCACTGGTGCAGATCGTCGACATCGATGGAGTCGTGATGGTGACCACGCCGCAGGAGGTGGCCACTGGAGACGTACGCCGAGGCATCAAGATGTTCGAGCGGGTGAACACGTCGGTTCTGGGGATCGTGGAGAACATGTCGGCGTTTTCGTGCCCACACTGTGATGAAGAGATCGAGGTCTTCGGAAGTGGAGGCGGNGAGCGCCTCGCAGAGGAAATGGAAATCCCCTTTCTGGGGCGTGTGCCGTTGGATCCCGCCGTCCGGTCGGCCGGGGATGAAGGCGCACCGACGGTCCTGTCCGTGCCGGACTCAGCCGCCGGGAAGGCGCTTCAGGAAATCGCGGATCGTGTGACGGAGATGGTGGCCTCGGCAGGGTCCAGCTAGGCNGCCAACCGGAGGCCGCTAAGAAGTGCGGCCAGGCCTTCCTATTCCCCTTCTAGGTAACGGCGGTCCGCCGCCGAGAGATTCACACCCTTACGTCTTTCGATCAGCTTCAGGACCACCCACCCCAACAGAAGATAGGGTGCCACCTTGAACATCAGGAAGCTCGCAAGGCCGATGGTGATGGAGAACACTATTCCGACGACCCAGAGTACGNTCCCGGCCACGATCATGGACGCGAGACCGACGGCTAANAAGGTCAGGAGCGTACCGATCATCCCTATTGCCTCCTATCGTGTGGTGTACCGAAAGTTCGACCCCACACTCAATTGATCCAAGNGACGCGGACGCCCCCGAAAGCGGCGTCGACATCANCGGTAATCTGATACTCGATGTCGTCGTAGTCCAGCGATTCGTANGTNTCGCCCCGTTTGANGAGCCCTTCGGAATNGGGTGAGGTGAAGAACGTATCCTCCATCACTAGCCGCGTCTGCTCTTTTNCCTGGGCCGTGCGTGNGGAGAGCCGTCAATNGACACAGTGTCGAGTTTGCGACNCCTCAAGTAGTCGATGGTGTGGTTGTTGGCGATCTTGAAGACCGAGCTACTGAACTTGTAGCGCGGGTCGTAGGACGAGAGGGCGTTGAAAGCANGGATGAACGCCTCTTGTGCCAAGTCCTCGGCTAGAGCCCGGTCGCGGACCATGCGGTAGATCAAAGAGAAGATGGGTCGCTCATAACGCTTGAGCAGCTCAGCGAANGCGCCCTCGTTCCCGGCCGCTGCCAGCGCCGCCNGGTCCTTGTCGGTCTGCGTATCGAAATCNAAGTGGAGTGGCTCCGCCCGCGCTATACTTCTTCAACCGCATTCCAACTGTGTCACACTTTGAGGTCGCAAGAATAGCCAAGAGGTCGAGTGAATGGCGACAATTCCGGAAGCCAAACCCTCCCGTGGGGCGGAAAGAGAGGACCAAGTCCGCACCCTGTTTTCGGAGATCGCGCCGCGCTATGACCTCTTGAATCATGTNCTCAGCCTGAACATCGACCGGGGNTGGCGGCGGCGTGCGATCCGGATGCTCCAGTGGCAGGAGCGAGACACAGGGAGGTACCTGGANGCGTGTGCTGGAACTTTCGATCTGAGTTTGGAGCTGGCGAAGCAGGTCGGTTTTCGAGGGTCCGTGGTCGCGACNGATTTNGCGTTACCGATGCTCGTCCAAGGCCGAAGCAAGCTNGGCCCTTCCGTNACTCCCATCTGCGGAGACACNCTGCGGCTGCCTTTCTCCACCGCNTGCTTCGACGGTGCGACCGTCGGATTCGGCATGCGCAACCTCGCCGA
>PAUA01000036.1 GCA_002712565.1 Gemmatimonadota bacterium
GATTTTGTTGAATTCGTCGATGGTATTTTGGCGGAAGAGGAGAAGACAGAACGTTCACGCCAGATCGAAGAGAATATCGACCTTGGTGACTTCGAGTAGTGATTTCTGTCCCCCCGGCCTAGAAGGCGGCAACTAGTCCCTAGTCCCTCCTCCGTGGCATCCAGCCACGCCTAGCTATCCAGCACTGTTCTGCGTGTCCAATTATACTAGGCAGGTTGCGAGAATACTTCTGGACTGAGCGTTCTTCTCGCTGGGGTGGCATTTCCGGTATCTGTCGCAATTTACTGTGCTAGCGACGACAGTCCTTACGCCACCTGCTAGTAGTGGCCGCAGCCTACTTTCCGGGTGTGCCCGATTCTCACCTCGCCCCAATAATTGACCGCTTCGATCCTGTCCTTCACATTATCTTGAGTGACGGGCAGTGTCGTGAATCCAGTTGGATTGGAGAGTGAAATGAGCAAGCGTATGGCGATGGTGTTTCTCTGCGTAACCGTAGCGCTCGGCGTCGTATCGACCGCGGCGGCGCAGGACAGAGCCTCCGAGACCGAGTGGGAAGTCCCCAGAACACCCGACGGCCGCCCGGATCTTCAGGGGATCTGGACCAACCAGTCGATGACTCCGACCCAACGTCGAGGGGACCAGGGCCCGGTCTATACGCCCGAAGAGGTCGCCGAGATCGAACGAGGGTATGCGGACCGTGAGGCGAGTGCAGCCCAGGCGAGCGACCCGAATCGTCCGCCACCAGAACCCAAGAACACCATTTCTGTCGCGGACTCGTACAACGACGTCTATTTCCAGAGGGGTAACGGGGTGGCGGTCGTCTACGGAGAACCCAGGACTTCGCTCATCACCGTTCCGTCTAATGGCCGCATTCCCCCACGTACGCCCGAGGCTCGAGCGCGCAGAGCGGAGAGCCGGGAGGCCAGGGGGCAATTCGGCCAGTACGACCATCCGGAACTGAGACCACTCGCAGAACGCTGCCTCACTTCATACGGCTCCCCCGCCGGACCGCCCATGCTCCCGACCGGGCTTTACAACAGCAACTACATCATCGTACAGACGCCCGATCATGTGTTGATCATGACGGAGATGGTCCACGACGCGCGGATCATCCGGATAGGTGATGGCCCGAAGCTGCCCCCACACATTCGTCCTTGGATGGGAGACTCGTGGGGCCATTGGGAGGGCGATGTGCTCGTGGTCGAGACCACCAACATCCATCCGCTGCAGCCGTACTCCTCGGCAGAAATGAAGGTAACCGAGCGGTTCAGCCGGATGCGAGAGAATGCTGTCCTCTACGAGTTCATGGTCGACGATCCGTCGACCTACGCGGAGCCGTGGGGAGGACAGATCCCGATGACGACAATGCCCGACCAGATGTACGAGTACGCTTGTCAGGAGGGCAATTACGCACTCTCGGCCGTTTTAAGCGGTGCGCGTTATCAGGAGAGGATGGAGGCCGAGGAAGCGAATGACTCTCGGCGTGATTGAGAGCCTGCTGTAACACGACCTGAGAGACGCCACCCCCATCGTTCGGCGGTGGCCGTCTCTTGGACCTTCAGCCTAGCTACCCTTTTCGATATCGTAGCTGGCGGATTCATCCTGAGGTCCTTCTACCCAGGGCCCCGCAGGCCACCGACTAGCATCAAAACCATCCCAGGTCGACAACGATGATCATCATGAAGTTCGGTGGGACCTCGCTAGGGACCGCGCAATCCATCCAGAACGTCTTCCGTATCGTCCGCGACCGCATTGACCTGGATCCTGTGCTCGTGGTTTCGGCGCATGCGGGCGTGACGAATTCCCTCGCTGAGATCGCGCGAACCGCCCCCGGTGGTGACGCCGACGTCTCCAAGATCGAGGACTTCCACCGCCGACTTCTGGACGGTCTCGACTTGCCGGTCGACCTCCTCGACGAACAGCTCGGCGAGATGGCCGACCTCGTGCGAGGGATGACGCTCGTGTCGGAGGCCAGTCCCAGGGTTCGGGATCTCCTGCTGAGTTTTGGCGAACGGTGCTCGGTGCGGCTCGTTGCAGCCTACTTCAACCAGCAAGGGATGGAGGCCCAGGCGGTCGATGCGTTCGAGGTCGACTTACGCACTGACGGCAACTTCGGCCGCGCGCGACCTCTTGCCGACGATGGTCGGATCGCCGAGAACATGAGTAAGATCGAGGGCGTCCCGATTCTGACCGGCTTCCTCGGCCGTGACCCCGACGGGAACATCACCACGCTAGGCCGAAACGGCTCCGACTTCTCGGCGGCTCTGTTCGGCAACGCGCTCGATGCCTCTGAGATTCAGATCTGGACCGACGTCGATGGGGTGATGACTGCCGATCCGCGATTGGTGGAGTCTGCACGGCAGATCCCGACCATGAGCTTCGGCGAAGCAAGTGAGCTCGCCTACTACGGTGGCAAAGTGCTCCACCCGGCGACGATCCTGCCGGCGATGGAGAAGTCCATCCCTGTGCGGGTCCTGAACACTAACAACGCCGACAACACCGGGACGGTCGTTTTGGCGGCCTATGAGGAGTCCGGCGCCCCCGTCAGGGCCGTCGTGCACAAGGACGACATTCACCTGATCAACCTCGTGTCCCCACCGATGCTGCAACAGCACGGGTTCCTCGCAAAGGTGTTTGGCATCGCCGAGGCCCATGAGGTCGACGTCGACCTTGTCGCTACGTCCGAGGTCTCGATCACAATGACCGCGGATCGCGCTGACCATCTACCGGCGTTCTGCGACGAGCTTAACCAGTTGGGTGATGTGACGGTCGAGCCTGGCCATGCGCTGATTTGTGTCGTCGGCCAAGGGATCGCACACACTCATGGCATTGCGGCGCAAGTGTTGAGTACGCTGGCTGAAGCGGGGGTACATGTTCGAGTGATCAGTCAGGGGGCGATCAAGGTAAATATCGGTCTCGTGATCAACCAGGCCGACGTCCACGAGGCCGTCAATCGCTTACACTCCCATTTCTTTTAGCCGGCGCTTCATCGACCGGTGGTCGACCAGCGGGTCAGCCGCCTGTGACCGTGAACTTCTGCACGCGCCGCCCCGTGGAAGCCTCACCCACGTAGATGTTGCCCTGCGAATCCACGCTCATGCCGTGTGGCCGCAGGAACTGGCCGACCTGGCGACCGCCACGCCCGAACTCGCCAACGACTTCCAGATCGGATCGGCGGAGGACCCACACTTTGTGGTTCGTACCGTCCGCGAGGTAGAGCCACTCCTGGTCCGCATCGGGCGACAGCCCAACCACAAAAGCGGAGCCCGATGAGCGGGTTTCCGGAGCGATGATCTTTTCCGTCACGAACTCGCCGCTCTGCTGGAAGACCTGGATACGATTGCCGCGGCGATCGGCCACATAGATGAGTCTGTCGTTTGAGCCAATGAGGCCGTGAGGTGTGGAAAACTGCCGCGGGGCGGGGCCGGCCGGATCGCGGTTGGACCGGTACGTGTCGTCGGGCCGTTCCCCGTATGCACCCCAGTGACGTAAGTAGGCCCCCGTTTCGCCATCGAACACGATCACGCGGCGATTGCTGTATCCGTCGGAGATGAAAACCTCGTTCGTCGACGGATCCACCCAGATCCCCGACGGCCCCCCGAGAAGACTCTCGTCATTGCTGCCCCCGGTCACCTCGTACTCCCCTATCTGCATCACCAGCTCTCCGCTACGCGTGAACTTCATGACGCGGTGATGTCGAAACGTCCCGATCCACACGAAGTCGTTGTGGTCGATGAACAGTCCGTGCGCGTTTCTCGGGAACTCAGAGATGTCCTGTGTAGCAGGGTCACCCCACCCCTGGACCACGTTGCCCTGGGCGTCGAACTCGATCACGACGGGAGCCGGCACACAGCACGTGCCGAGCGGCGGATCCTGGACGGCCGAGATCTCCTCGGGCGTGAGCGTCTCGGGGAGATGGGTGACCCAAACGTGATCCTGCGCGTCCACGAAGACCGCGGTCACGGCACCCATGATCCACTTGTCGGGCATCTCGAGAGGCCACGACGGGTCGACCGTAAACGTCGGGACGTCACCGCTGGCAACGCGCGTGCGCGTTGCCTCACTATCCTCAGCCCCCGCGCACGAACCAAGGAAGGGCGCGGCAACCAGGATCACGCCGATCGGCAGAATTCTAGGCGATCTCTGCATTCTTCAATTCTCCGTGAGGGAGCCTCGTGGGATCGAGGAGGGTCCAAAGTGCCGACCGGCTCTGTGCCTGGCAATCCACTCCCGCTTGGTCCCCGAACGGTTCTAACGCGCCTAGTTTTCCTTCTTGCGTCCGGCGTTCGAGTGCTTGAGGTGTTTCCAGGTGTCGCCGCGCCGGACCGCTAGAATCGTACTCGGTGAGACCTTCAGAAGCGTGGCCCAGTGTCCGGCCGCGTTGCGCCAGTAGCCCCGTTCATCGTCCCAGTCGTCCAAGACCTCCCGGACCTGTGTTTCCTCCAAGAGAGCGTGCGGCGACTTTCCCCCCTGGAGCCAGGGGTTATCGGACCAGCGCCTTCGTTCTTGGATGGGACCCGGAGCCTTGGCGCCGGAGTGCCCGAGACAATAATGCCGGACCTGACTGGCTGTATAGTCGGGGAAAATCTTGGCGATGTCGGTATAGAACTGACCCTCTTGAGCGAGGTCCCGCCACTTTACGATCAACGCTAGGGGGGGCTTTGGCATGACCTGTCTTTCGGTTGGGGTAGAGGCGGGCTGGGACGGCGGCAAGCCGATGCTACCCTACGAGAGAGTCACACACAAGCCTACATGTCAGACGTTGGCGGTTACAGTAAGGATCTAGCGCTCGCTGGTGTCACGGGCTATGCGTACTACTCCCCGCCTCGTTGGCATCCAGTTGACCGGGCTGGTCCTGCCCCTCACTGTATCACTGACTCGTCAAAGGGCTCTGGCGTCGTGCTTTTCCAAATAGCGAACACCCGGAGGTTACCATGAAGCGCTTCTGTGCGTGCCTCTTTCTCAGCATGCTGGTTTCGCCCGTTGGGCAGGTTATTGCTCAGTCGCGTCCGGATGCTCCGGGCAGCCGCGAGCCGGTTCGCCTGACCACACCCCGCATCGCCCCGCTCCCCGAGTCCGAATGGACCGATCGGCACCGTGCGCTGGTCCGAGAGTATGCGCCGGACGGACGCGTGGGGAACGCCCTCTCGACACTGATGCACGTGCCAGAGCTCGCCGAGGCTGTCATGCGGTTTGACAGGTTCCTCGAGCAGGAATCAGCGTTGGAGCCACGTCATCGGTCGCTTCTTCTGCTTCGGACGGCGTGGCTGACGCACAACCAGTACCAATGGTCGGTGTTCGCATCGAACGGCCGTGCGGCNGGNCTCACGGATGCNGAGNTGCGTCGNNTCGCTGTNGGACCCGACGCCGATGGNTGGNACGACTTCGATGCCACGCACCTCCGTCTGGCCGACGAGCTNTATCGGAACTCTTATGTGTCCGACCAGACCTGGACGACGCTGGGCGTCCGCTACAACCTGCTCCAGATGATGGAAGTGGTGGCGAACGTCAACCAGTCCACGCTGCTCGCCATGATGTTGAATTCCCTGGGGGTACAGCCCAACGATTGGACGACCGACCGGTTGCCGACGGATGTTGCCTACCGTGTGGCGGTGCCGGAACGGGAGCCGCCGCTCGTCAATCCACGGATCGCGCCACTCGAAGGCAGAGGGATCAGGGTCACCCGGACGTTCGGCCGTCACCCCCGTCTGTCCGCGGTCCAAGGTGGAACGTACAACTTCGTGCTGGGCGCATCGCCTCTGACCGACCACGACCGCGAGTTGCTCATCCTTCGCATCGGCTGGAACTGCCAGGCCGAATACGAATGGGCGAAGCACGTCGGCAGTGTGGGTCGCGCGAGAGATCACGGGCTGGAACCACGGCTCATCGCCCAGGGACCCGGTGCCGATGGCTGGAGCCCGTTCTCGGTAACGCTGCTGATTTTGGCGGATGAGCTCTATCGCGACGCAGCGGTTTCGAACGAGACTTGGGATGCCATCACCGCCGACTTCGACACTCGCGAGACCATCTCGGCGCTGATGACCGTGAGCACCTATCGGCTCGTCTCTATGTCGCTCAATGCGTTCGGGGTACAGATCCTGGAAACTGACGAGGGGCTGCCGGACATTCCCTAGAAGGCTATAGTTTGGCCGTGTGGTGATGTACCGTTGGGGCGCCGGATGAAGGGAAGAGATGAGCGGACGTGACTGGTTTCTGACGTTCGTGACGAGAATCCAGGGTGAGGAGCTCTATCTCCGAGAGTGGCTCGAGTACCACCTCTTGGTCGGGGTCGAACACTTCTTTCTGTACGACATGGACATTGGGCAGGGTCAGGCCGGCATCCTCGAGCCCTACGAGGACGCGGGGGTCGTGACCCGCATTCCGTGGTCCCAATACGAAGGGAC
This sequence comes from Gemmatimonadota bacterium, assembly GCA_002712565.1. The sequence continues at coordinate 6,405 of PAUA01000036.1, forward strand.
ACGCTTGGACCGGAAGAGAGCCTGGTTTCGCCACAACAAGAGCTCGCTGGCGCATCGGCACTTCGCGCGCCACTTCCGCAGCCGTGTGTGTTGGGCGCTGAAGATCGACGGTGACGAGTTTCTCTACCCACTGGTGGGCGACGACGTGATCGGTCCGGTCCGGGCGTTCGACCGCAGCCGGACTCGCGGCATTTGTATGCCACGTTTCAACTTTGGCGACAGTGGGCACGAGCGGCGACCATCAGGGCTTGTCATCGAGAGCTATCTGAAGCGCGAAGCGACACGGTCGAGCCAAAAGGAGATGGGGAACGGCGAAAAGCTGTCCGGCAACCACTTCCGCAGGGGCGCCCATCGGTGGTCGCACAGCCTCCACAAGCGTGGGACACTCGTGTCACCCGACCAGGTGGAGACGCTCCGAATCAACCACTACTTCAGCAAGTCCTTCGAGGAATTCCAGACCCGCCAGAACGACAACTACCTACGGCGTCAGACCCGTGAGCAGTTCGAGCTCCGGAACCACGGGCGCAACGATGTGGTCGACGATGGAATGCTGCGATTTGCTCCAGCGGTCCGGAGCGCGCTCGGCTTGCCGTAACCGGCGTAACTAGTTGAACGTCTCCGCGAGACGAATCTCCGCGGTCTCCTGGAACCGCGTGTCGGGCGGTTCGAAGAGCGGTAGCTCCAGCGCCCGCTCAAATTGGACTCGGGCTTCTTCCATCCGCTTGCGGTTCAGATACATGCTCCCGAGGTCCAGATGGAACAGGATATAATCGGGCCTCAACTCCACGGCGCGCTTGAGGTAGCGCTCGGCGTCCTCCCAAGTGGTCAAGTTCATGACGCCTGCCCCGAGGAACGTCCTCGCCACAAAACGCTCAATGAAGGAAAGCTTCTGCACCCTGTAGTTCAGAAGACCAAGGGCGTGGTGGGCACCGGCGTGTAGGGAATCCTTCGCCAAGACCTGGTGGGCCAGGTCGTATACCTCCTGGCCGAGTTCCGATGCTTCTTTGGCCCCTGCCTGGAGTGCTAGGAGACCCTTGGCCGTCAACAGCCAATACAGCCCGTCCAGAATCTCTGGTTCGACTTCGGTGGCCCGACGAGCGTAGGACTCACCGGTCTTGTACCACTGACCTTGTATCTGCTTCCCGCGGGATAGGAGCCCGTAAGCGATCGCCGAGCGCGCCGCGCCCCATAACCCTTCGTAGTTCTCCGGATACTCGTCGACGACGTCCTCGAAGAGTTGAAGCGATTCTATGACCTGGTCATCACGGTAGAGGAGGTGCGCCTCAGAGATCCTGGGGTCGGGTGTGTGTGTGTCCGTAGTCGCTTGGGGGCCCGGCCCTGGGATTACCCGAGAAGCAGTATTGGTCTGTGGCCCGATTTCCCTCGCGGCAAGGGGCTGGACCACCAACTGGGCGACGAATAGGATGGCGCCCGGTATCCAGAAAAAAAGTCGTCTGGACGAGATATTCACGATACGCGCTGCCTACGGGTCGGTTGAGATCAAGTGGACAGGGAATTCTCGTTCCGAATGTGGCAAGTCGCAAGCGGGGTGCACTTGTGGGTTGACACGTGGCGATCGGTGTCGAACCCTCACCCTGCGCGCGAAAGGAGCTTCTCGGGAACGATCATGGATTGGAACTACACGGCAGTAGGCGATCTCTTGACCGTCGATCACACCCTCGACGACGATACGCTCACCNAATCCCATCCTTGNTCGGCCCCGATCATCGAAGAGGCTCACGGCGATCTCGCGGCGCTCACCGTTTCCATACTGAAGGAGANCATCACCAATCCTGGGGNGATCGTTCTTTCAGCCTCCGGCGGTTTNGACTCTCGACTCTTGCTGGCGGCCCTGCTGCATCTCGGGATCAGGCCCCGGCTCCTGGTTTGTGGTCCAAGGGGCAACTTCGACCGAGACGTGGTGGAGCAAATCGGAAAGAGACTGTCCCTGGAGGTGATAGCGGTCGAACTCAGCGCGCAGGACTATGTGGATCACGCGGAGCGGATCGTCGAGGTAACCGGCGGGACCAAGGCCGCCAGGCACTGGCATACGTTTTTATACCCGCTGAAGGCAGGACTCGACACCGACTGCAACATCGTGGTGGGGGCCAATGGTGAGTCCATGCGATCCTACTACTTCGATCGCGGGCTCGTCTCCCATGCTACAACAGCCCTCCCGAGAAAGCCGCTGTTGAAGAGGTTTTGGAGNGTGAAAGCCAAGAANCCGTTCNACCCGGANCAGNTCGAGGGCCTGAGCCAGCCGGTTCGTGATGACCTGGCCGGGCGAGGTTCACGCCGCAGGATCGATCGTTTGGTGGCGGCTAGCCGGGGCAATGACTTTCAGTCGAGTCTCGACCACTTCTACTATCACCAGCGTGTCAGGAATTTCATCGGCAACGGCCTAAAGCTCTACCGCCAGTTTGGTGAAGTGGTTGCCCCCATGACCGACGTGAGGTGGGTCACCGTCGCCAAGTCGTTGCCGCGCGCACAGAAGCTNGGCTCGCGCTGGCACCGCCACGCGATCAANAACCTTTGCCCTGAGNTGCTTTCATTTCCTGAGNCGGGTACCGGTCGACCGATGGCGGTCGATCCAGGGCTGTTGTACTGGATGAAGAAGCNTGGCGGCGGGCCTCCTTATGCGGATTACGCCAACTGGTTCCGATCGCCCGGTTTCGTGGACATGGTCATGGATCGACGCAACTCGATTCGCGANCTGATGAGTCCCGACCTGGTGGAGAGCATGATGAAATCCGGCAATGTTCGGCAAATCTCCCCGATCGCTGCGCTGGCTGTATACGCGTCTGGTCAGTTGGACGGACCGTATCCGAACATCTCTAGGTCCGGCCGATAGAGTTCGGCCACCCGTTCCCGAAGGGTCGCGTCGTAGAGCGCCTGCCAGTCGTCTCCTCCGGNCGTCCGCGCGTGCCAGGGAAGTGGAATCGTTCGACCCAAGGTATGCTCGACTTCCTCCCATGCTTCCGGGAGATCTTCCAGACGGAGCCACCGCACGGACTGTTTCCGTCCTTCGGCCAAGGCGGCCCGGTCGGCTGATGCGGTCGGTCCAGTCTTTAACAACCGTGGCGTCAGGTAGTGCGTCCGGCCGAGGCGAAGGAGGGTTCGCATCGCCCGTCCCGTCCAAGGAACCCTAGACGTGATCGGGCTCGCGTCCTGCAGTACATCGATTTGCAGGCGGAAGTGACTGTTCCCGTCGCGGACGCCTGGCAGCAAGTCCAGGAACTCCGCGAAATCGAGCTCGGCCAGGCGCCGTGCCCCCGTGCTCGGTCGGCAAGGCCACGCCCCTAGTTCACGGAGCAGGTGGCGCTGGCACGGCTCCAGGCCGCCATTTCGCTCCAGGGCCTCGGTCGCATCGCGGCACTTGTTGCGAAAGCACGAGGCCGTGCGGGCCCAGGGGTCGCGGACCAGCAGAAAGCGNGGCCAGTCTTCGTCTTGGGCCGGCGGGCGAAAGGACGGTTGCGGATATACGCGGAGCGCCGGAAAGCTTGCCTCGAGAGCGTCGAGGAGGGAGCGGGACGCGACCTTGTGATTCCAGAAGAACAGGAACCTTGGCTCGGATGTATGGACAGCGATCGCCATCACGGCATCCATCGATCGCTGAACATGCGCATCAGCACCGTCGTGTTTCGGCTCTCGGGGTCGGCCCCACCTCGATTGTGAGNCCCCAGACGACTGGCCCGATAGATGCGTCTTCCGAAGTATCGGGGAAAGCTCCCGGGTTTGCCCGGAACGATCAGTTTCGGCACCCGGCAGTGAGCCGCGAACCAGGTGTCGTCTTCCAGCCAAGCGGCATCGGGGGCGCCCTGGAGATCCGCCAGACGATCGAGATCGAAAAGACGTGGGCGAACCATCACCCCTCCGTAACCATGAAGAATATCTACCGCCAACGGGTGCCGCAGGCGCGAGCCGCGAAGTGACACACCACGNCCGAATCTCAGGCCGNCGACGGTACGGCCAATGAGCCCCCTTCGACGATCGACACGGTCGAGCGGAACGATCAGGCCGTAACATCCGACCGCGGCGTCTGGATGTCGAACGGAGGCCGCGAGGAGATCCTTGAGCAGCGTAGGTCGGTAGATGCGGTCGTCGTCCACGGCGACGATGCGCTGGTTCGGATCACTGTCGATCAGTGCGGGGAGGATCTTGGTCGCCGGTCCCCAGTCGGGGCACTCCACGATCTGTATGACCTCGAGCTTTTGGAGTTCTTCCGGGACCGAGTACTCGACCTGTTCGCGGCGACTGTGCTTGGGCAGATGAAGCAGGATCTTTCTTGGGGGCAAGGTCTGAAGCAGCAAGCTCTTGAGTGTCGGCAACAGGAACGGCAACCGGCTCGGAATCGTCGTGAGTCCAACGATGAGATCCGAACGCTCTGNCGCGGCAGCAGTGGCNTCGAGGTCCCGNAGCTCGTGCCGTCCTAACGTGAGCTCATACAGGATCTCGCGGGCGGGTTGCCGACCCTCCAAGCGGCAAAACAGACCGTATCCGGCGATGCTGAGCATGCCCNCCACNAACAGAGTCGGAAGCAAAGCCGTTCCGAAGACCNGCTCAGGCGCTCATCAAAGAAGGGAGGGCATCAAGGTTCTTCAAAGTGATATCCGAAGTGCTCGATGTGCTGGCGATACTTCTTCGCGACGAGTTCGCGCGTCCGATCATCGTAGTAGGTCGTGTAGTGATTCCGCTCCGGNCGGCTTTTTGTTTTCAGGGACGGGAGTTCCGAGTGAGGCAGTCCGATCCGTTCACAGACCGATGCGTAGTCGCTCTGAAGGTTTTCGTAGCGGATCAGGAAGTCGAGTCCCACAGAACCCGAACGATCGAAATAGAACCGCCCGTTTGGCGGATAATAGTTCAACATGTAAGCCACGAAGAAGTCGAACGTGACGTCCTCCAGNTTCCAGAAGATTCGGGCCACATTGGCNCCAAGGGCGAACACATTTCTCCGNACTCGGAGGGGNTACTTCCAGAAGCGNCTCAGGNTCCCTCCAACGGTCGNCCGAAAGGGCTGCCAATCCACGTCGCGGGTCGCCCAGTAGTACTGGGACACCACCAGATCCCACGGGTTACGAACGATCGCGAACTTGAAATAGGTGTCCCACAGAGGTTGGCCGAGGCGCTTCCGGACCGCGGGCAGGGTCGAGTGACGGAGGTACCCCCGCTGCTTTGTTCCCGGGTGGTCGTACTCCTCTTCGTCCCAGAGAGGGTCGAAGGCGGTAATCGGCGTGACGATGTCGTCGTCTCCGCAATGCTGCGCGAGTGCAACTTCTACACTCGTGCCGGCCACCTTCCGAGGCTTGAGGAATATGAAGCTATGGCGGTGAGAGATGATCATGGCTGGACGGCCAACCGGAGTTAGGTCGAAGGAGCGCATATTGGAGTTACCCCGGAAAAATAGCAACTTGGTTAGCTATGATGATCTTGATGTCTAACCGCACCGGCTCCGTACACGCGAGATGACCTCACAACGGGGTGTGCCCGCCGATGGGCCTGCCGTCGATCTCGTGTACGCCTGGGTCGACGGAGACGATCCCGACCTGCAGACGGACATGCGCCGATACGCTTCCCTCTCGGGCGACCTCAACCCGGAGCGGACGCGAGACCTGTACGATCTGTTGCGGTACAGCCTCCGGTCGGTGGCCATGTTTGCGGGGTGGATCAAGAACGTCCACATCATCACGCGTCGCCCGCAGGTCCCGGCGTGGCTGGACCTGAACAATCCGAGGATCAACGTCGTCCACCACGACGAACTGAGCGGCTTCGGCCCCTACCTGCCGACGTTCAACTCTACGGCCATCGAGAGCTTCGTTCATGCGGTCCCCGGTCTCTCGGACCATTTCCTCTACCTCAACGACGACTTTCTCTTCGGGGCTCCCACTGTCCGGGAGGATTTCTTGACGGCCGCGGGCAAACAGAGGGTGTTCGGGACCTACTTCGGGATTTGGCTTCCCTTTCGGGTCTATCGAAAACGGTGGAAGTTCTTCAGCACCGTACACTTGGAGCACTGTCCGAGATTCGTCTATAAACCGTTTTGGGAGGCCATGTTGAAGGCCAATCCAGAAGCGTTACATCGGACTCGTAGTAGCCGCTTCCGTGCCGGATCGGACCTGCGCATGGATCGACTCTACCGGATGTGGATGCTAGGGCCGCAGAGGCGCCACGCCGAGGCCGTGAAGGCTCGCGCGCTGCTTCAATACCACCGTTTTCACCGGATCGACAACACCCGGGAAGAGCAGGCTCTGGCTTTGGACGCATTAGTGGAGATGCAGCCCAAGTTCTATTGTCTCAACGATGACCAGGGACCGGATCCCGATGCCTGGGTGTGCGACCGCGTGCGGGAGTTCCTGGACGCGTATTACCCCGACGCCTCCGAATTCGAGCGACAAGAATGATTGGAGTGTCAGGACCTGGAATCAGTGCGGCGAACGTCAGCGTAGTCATCCTGAACTGGAATCGGCCGTTGTGGTTACGCCGTGTGATCTTGCCGTTGCTCGCTCGGCATTCTCTCATCGATGAAGTCCACGTTTCTCACGGCCGTGAGAGGACGTGTTTTTCGTTCAAGAGCCGGCGCTGCGAAATCATCCACCGTCACGACTGGGATCTCAACGATCGTTACGGGCTCGCTCTACGTTTTGTCGCGGCGAGGGAGGCGAGAAACGACGCGGTGTTGATCCTCGATGACGACCTGGTGGTGCCCGGGCGCTCGATCGCCGCGCTGAAAGCGTCTTTCGACGACGCGCCAGACACGCTTCACGGGATCTTTGGACGTCGTATCAGCCCGGCCTACGAATACTCGTACGAAGGATACGAGCGGGGGGAGACACCGGTCGTCCTGACTCGCTGCCTCATGATGCACCGCTCTTACGCGGACGTATTCCTCGCAGCGGAACCATCCGCGGCGGAGCTCATCACGCGAGGTTCACCCAAGTGGAACGGGGAGGATATCTTCCTCTCTCTTCTGTCCATTCGGGAGACGGGTGCGTTACCCCGTGCGTACGACCTACCCTTCAAGAACGTGTGGCGGATGCATCGCGGCAGCATTTCCCGGACTGACGTACCGGACGGTGACCCGAAGAAGATGGCCCACCGGCCCTATCGCTCTTGGTTCACGCGTGAGGCCGTCCAACTGCTCGGAGTCCAGGCCCAGATCGACGACTACTTGAGTAAATCGAACGTCACTTGAGGGGCTAAGGCGCTTCGTTTCGACCGGGAGACGGTCAAGCTCCGACGGTTGCGTCCTTCTCCGACTGAGCGTGACAGAGTGAGTGAAAAGCTCCACGCCGTTCGATCAACTCACTCCAAGTGCCTCGCTCGACGATGCGACCGCTCTCGAATACGAGGATGAGGTCGGCGTCTCGTATGGTCGACAGTCTATGCGCGATAACGATGAGGGTGTGCCCCGCCAGCCGCCGCTTGATCGCGTCGGCCACGTTCTGCTCGATCAAGCTGTCGAGGGCGGAGGTCGCTTCGTCGAGAATCACGATGTCCGGATCTCGCAAGAGCGCTCGTGCGAGCGCGATGCGCTGTCGCTGTCCCCCGGATAGGCGAACTCCCCTGTCACCCACCTCCGTGTCGAGGCCGCCCGAACTCTCATCGAGGAGGTCGTCCAGTTGGACATCGGAGAGCGCCCGGGCCAGTTCTTCGTCCGGCACCTTCCTCTCGAGCCCGAACGTCAGATTGTCACGTAAGGATTGGTTCAACAACCAGACGTCCTGGCTGACGATCGCCATGCCGGAATGCAGCGACGAGAGCGAGTACTCTCGGATATCGGTACCGTCCAAAAAGATGGTGCCTGGTGCGCAGTCGTAGAAACGCGCGAGGAGATCGACAAACGTCGTCTTACCCGCTCCACTCGAGCCGACGACCGCGGTGACTTTGCCGGCGGGGATGGTTGCACTCAGGTCGTGGAGCACCTCGCTCGCTTGTGCGTAGCTGAAATCGAGGTGGGAGACCTCGATTTCGTGCGCGATCCCTCGGAAGGTCTTCTCACCGGAGGGCACGATAAACTTGCCCTCGTCGGAGAAAAGCCCCGCCACGGCCTCCAAACGAGGAAGTTCCTCGGAAACGCGAAGGCTGAACTGGCTGATCATTTTGTAGTCACGAAGGGCCTGCTGAAGTGGGAGGAGAAAAGCAGCAAAAATCGCCAGTTCGGCCGGCTGAAAATCCCCACTCACGAGAATGAACACGCCCTGCACAAGGAGCATCGCGACGAGGATCGTGATTTCCTCGATGGGATAACGAATGGCGATCGCCCTATCGCGCCGCACCGCCACACTTTCCCCTTGCCGGAGGACTGTCTCGTACATCTCGGTAGCGGCCCGTTCCTGTGAATATGCCTTAACGAGAGGGATCGCCCCCAGGATGTCCAGGATCTGTGTGCGTATCTGTCGGTCTACCTCGATCCCTTCCTCCGAGATGCGTTTCACCGCCCGGTTGATCGCCGCCACCAAACCCTGCACCAATGGCAGTGTCACGAGGAAGGCGACGGAAAGTGGGATCGAGATCGCCATCATCACGCCGGCCTTTACCAGCAATGAGACAACGAAACGGAAGAGTTCCTGAGCCGCGACCAGAAGCCCGAGCACGGAGCTGGACCAACCGATCTCCGCGTCGATTCTGCCGATCGCCTGGCGGTCGAAATACTGGCGCCCGAACGTCAGGACCCGGCCGAACGTATCCTGGCTGACCTTGACCCGGTACCGCTCGTTGCGCACCATCACGAAGCGCCGGGCCGCGTACTGGACTCCTTGCTTACCTATACGCCCAAGAATGATCAGGGCGACGATACAGATCACCAGATAGGCGGGTCGTGCCGACTCATCTAGACCGGCTGGGACGAGCGCGGTGATCCATCCGAACCATCTCGACGTCTCCAGGAAATCGAAGGAATTATCAATAACCGCATCGGTGAGCGGGAGGAGCAGTGAGAAGGAGACCAATTCGAACGCAGCAGCGATAAGGATCAAGAAGATCGGCAGAGCCAGGTGCCACACCTTGCCGTCAACCACATGCCAGTAGTGGCGGAGGACGCCCGTGGGCGTCGCTCGTGTCTCTTTTTCCGGTGCAGTCATCCGATCGCCGGACCTCTTGGTGGTACTGAAATGCCTTGCCCGGTTGAGTATAGCACTGGCCGACGGCGTGAACGACTAGGATTCGGGCGTTGCTTCAGTAAGGGCTGTCTCTGAGATTCCAAGCTGACCGCCTTCAGGGGGCCGATCTGACGGCCTTCAGCACCCCAATGAACCAGAGGAGCTTGTGCGAGGGACTTCCTATACGATCGTGAGGGCGAGGTATGTCTGACGAGGGTGACCAGGGGCGCCCTAAAGTTTTCTGCGTGGGCTTCAGTAAGACCGGCACGACCACGCTGCACCGGATCTTGGGCGATCAACTCTCGTATCGTTCGGCACACAAACCGGGGTGGACCGACTGGTCGATCACCAGGAATCGGTATCAACTGGACCGATTCGAGGCGTTCACCGATGGCGAATGTGCCGCGATCAGAAATCTGGACGATCTCTATCCCGAGGCTCTTTTCGTCCTCAACACGAGACCACTGAAGCACTGGGTGCTCAGTCGACACAAAGCGGTCGAGCGATCCCGGACGGGCGTTCGATGGGCCCTCACCAAGTACGTTCCGCTCGGGTTTGTCGCCCGGATCATCAACTGGTGGGTCCTCGACAACCGTGAGCGAGCGGTGATGCGCTGGATCCGGATCCGGAATTCATATCACGAACACGTGATTCGCTATTTCAGTGACCGGAGCGGTAAGCTTCTCGTCATGAATATTGAGGAGGCCGACTTCGGAGTGCAGTTGGCACGATTCCTCTGCGCTGATGAGGGCTCCATATCACCGACCCTGGCGAATCGGGACGGAGGCGATACGATGACCGGGACCATTCTCGACGCGATCGGCGAGAGGGTTGGAAAACAGACGAGTGACCAGGATATCGAGGCCTTCTTCTCGTCGCACGGCCTAGACGGGCACGGCGACACTCTCACATTTTTCGAATCACCCCGGTCTGGTTTGTCTCGAAGTGCCTCCGACTACTGTCTGATCATTCTGCCCTTCTTGAGACCTCTGTTTCGATGGATCTACACCGTGCTCGTGGCGTTCAGATCCAAGGCTCGCAGCGTCCTGTCGAACTGGCTGGTCGATTCGCTCATCCGATTCTTCAGGAGCGAATCGGACATGCATTATTTCACCACGGTGCGTCAACTGGGCGGCGGCTTTAAGTGACCTCTTCTCTTGAGATCACCCAGGTAGAGGGGCGGCGGGGTACATCGCGTTTTGTGGACGCCGCCTGGAGCGTGCACGACCAACCTGTTTCTTCCGGCTGGATCCCGCCCCTTCGGGCCCTCGTGCGGGATGGCCTGGATCAGGGTGGAAACCCGTTCTATCAGCAGGCGGAGCGGGCACTCTTCATCGCCCAGCGTAATGGCCGGGTTGTCGGGAGGGTGGCCGCGATCGAGAACCGATCGCACAACGACCACCACGAGGATCGAGTCGGGTTCTTCGGCTTTTTCGATTGTCGTGACGATCAGGAGGCCGCGAACGGGCTCTTCGATCGGGCCGAGGAGTGGCTCGGAGGCCGGGGGATGACCTCAGCGCGTGGTCCCGTAAGTCCGTCGATGAACCATGAGTGCGGTGTGCTCGTCGACGGGTTTGACCACCCGCCGGTGATCATGACGCCCTGGAATCCGACCTATTACGACTCTTTGATCGGGCGGGCGGGTTATGCTCCCGCCCGAGATCTCCTCGGATACTATTTGCCTGCCGACGACCAGTTCGCGGTTCCGGATCGGGTACGTCGGCTTGCGGAGCGAACGCTCGAGAGGAGCCACCTCGTGTTTCGGGCGTGGGATTTAGCCGACCTGAAAGAGACGGCGAGAGATGCCTTCGACCTCTACTGTGACGCGTGGGGCGGGAACTGGGGTTTCGTCCCCCCGTCATGGGAGGAATTCTGGCACCTGGCCAAGGACCTCAAGTCTGTGCTGCATCCTGATTTCGCATTCATAGCGGAACTCGAAGGAAAGACGGTGGGGTTCATCATGATCGCACGTGACATGAACCGAGTGCTTCGGCAGATACCGTCGGGACGGCTTTGGCCTTGGAATATCGCCCGTCTCCTGTTGGGGCTCCCCAAAGTCCTGAGCGGGCGGATCGTGCTATTGGGCCTCAGGCCAGAATACCGGAACCGGGGGTTTTTCCCGCTTTTTGCCTTCGAGGTGGCTCGGCGTGCGGAGAAAATCGGGGCCGAAGGGGCTGAAGCGTCGTGGATTCTAGAGGACAACGAGTCGCTTGTTGCACCCCTTGAGGCGATGAACCTGGAGCCCTACAAGCGTTGGCGCATTTACGAGAAGTCGCTCGCCATGATTCCGGGGTCATGATTCCGCGCGTCATTCATCAGACCTGGAAGGACCAGGACGTTCCCGCCCGGTTCCTCGATGCTCAGCGCAGTTGGCAGGATGTTCACCCCGACTGGGAGTACCGCTTCTGGACGGACGAGGACCTGGCCGCACTCGTTCGGGAGCGGGCGCCCGAGCTCGTCCCCTTGTATGAGAGTTATCCCGAGGCCATTCAGCGAGTCGACGCCGCCCGGTATGTGATCCTGAGAGAATTCGGAGGGGTTTATGCGGATCTGGACCTGCATTGCCTCCGCGCCATCGACTCTCTTCTCGAGACCGAGGTGGTGCTTCCGCGGACGACGCCGTTTGGCGTGTCGAACCAGTTCATGCTCTCCGTAAAAGGGCACCCACTGTTCCACCATGCCGTTGCTTCCCTTCCACGCGCCTACCGAAAGTGGGGTAGGGTGTGGCCGCGACACCTTCGGGTCCTCACCACGGCGGGTCCCCTCTTCCTGACCGGGAGGGTGCGAGAGTACGGCGTGACGGAAGGCATGAGAATTCTTTCGCTGGACGAGCACGGGCACGGTGACCCGGAGGTCGCCTACGTGGCACACCTTCGCGGTAATACATGGGCGGCTTGGGACACCCACGTGATCAACTTCCTACACGAGAACTGGAAGTGGCTCGCGGCGGGCGCCGCGGTCTCAGCAGTGCTGCTGGCGAGATTCCTTTGACTTCAACAGCTTTCCCGTCACACATGACGCGCCTAAATCGTTTCTTATTGGGTTATTCCATCCACAGCCGGATTCAAGGTGTCTGAACTCAAGTCCCAGGTGGCTGAGCGCGCATTCGATGTGCTGAGTAAGGCCTATGAGTTCCATGCGGCCGACGACGCCAGAAGAGAAGGGATCTACCCCTACTTCAAGCCCTTCGACTACCACGACGGGCCCGAGGGGGTAATCGACGGCAAACGGGTGACGATGTTCGGTTCCAACAACTACTTGGGGCTGACGACGCACCCGAAGGTTCAGGAGGCGGCCGCCGCCGCTATCAGCAGTTTCGGAACGAGCATGACGGGGTCTCCCTTCGTGAATGGCTCGATCCGGCTGCATGGTGAATTCGAGGAAAAAATCGCCGACTTCTATGGGCGAGAGTCGGCCCTCGTCTTCACCACTGGGTACCAGGTGAACCTCGCCTTGGGNTCCGCCCTGCTCGGTGCGGAAAACAGCGTCGCGGTGGTCGACCGAAGCGTGCATGCGTCGATCTACGATGGAGTACGCCTGGGCCAGGCCGCGGGCGGGCGTATGGTCCGGTTCAGACACAACTCGGCGGTTTCCCTGGAGCGCGCGCTCTCCAAGCTCGCAGACAATGAATCCGCGCTCGTGATGACGGATGGCGTCTTCAGCGCCGAGGGTGATATCGCGAAGCTCGACGAGTTGATCCCGGTGGTCCANAAGTATGGCGCGAGATTCTTTCTGGACGACGCGCACGCTCTCGGGGTGATCGGACCGGGAGGGCGCGGGACGGCACACCACTTCGGATTGGAGGAGGACGTCGACCTCGTCGGGGGCACCTTCAGCAAGTCGCTGGCCAGCGTCGGCGGGTATCTCGTCGGGGAGCGGAAGGTACTGGACTACATAAGACACTTTGCACCTTCATTCATGTTTGCGGCCAGTGGTGCACCATCCTGTACCGCCGCCGCGATGGCCGCGTTCGACGTCATGCAGGAAGAGACCTGGCGGCTTGAAAAGTTGAGGGAGAACTACACCTACATGAAGGGTGAGTTGGCTGGGATGGGCTTCGAGTTGAGTGACTCGGAGAGTGCCGTAATCGCGATCTTCGTTCGTGATAATGAGCGGACGCTNGAGTTCTGGAGGATGCTGTTGGAGGATTATTCGGTGTACACCAATCCGTTTATCTCTCCGGGTGTGCGGCCCCGGCACTCTCTGCTGCGCACCAGCTACATGGCTACCCACGAACGCGAGCATCTCGATCNGGGCCTCGAAGCCCTCCGAAGCGCCGGTAAGGCGCTCGCGGTGATCTGAAGCGTCGTCTCTGTGCGGATTTTGCTGACCGGGGCCTCGGGATTCCTTGGCTCGCACATTGCCGAACAGCTCGATCAGCAAGGTGCCGATGTTCGTGCGCTGGTTCGGCCGACGAGTGACACCCGATTTCTAGAAGGTCTCGAGCATGTGACACTTGTGGCCGGGGCTCTGAGNGACAAGGACAGCTTACTCGCGGCCGTGGAAGGTGTGGATGGAATTATCCACGCGGCTGGCTTGGTGAAGGCCCGGCGTCCGNCCGATTTTCACCGGACGAACGGCCAAGGGACAGGCAACCTGCTCGATGCTGCGAAACAAAATGCTCAGGGTATCCAGCGCCTCGTGTTGGTTTCGTCGCTGGCGGTGATGGGGCCTAGTGAAGACGGACGTCCTCTCCCGGCTGATGCGCCTCCCAATCCCGTCACCCACTATGGGCGGAGCAAACTGGCCGCAGAACAAGCCGCGCGGGCGGAGGCCGACTCGCTTCCCATCACGATCATCAGGCCACCCATNATCTACGGTCCCCGAGATCGGGAAGTCCTTCCTTTCTTCAAGTCCGTTCAGTTGGGGGTCCTCCCCTTGACGGGTTCGCCGAACTCCGCCGTTAGCGCCATCTACGTCGCGGATTGTGCCGCGGCGTGTATCAAGGCGCTCGACGCTGACGTACCGAGCGGCGCCACGTACTTCGTCGAGGACGGAGGCCTGGAGACCCTCGGCGGATTGATTGCCCACATCGAAAACGCACTCGGTAAGCGCGCCTGGTTGCGCGTTCCCGTGCCCCGCTTCCTCATGTANGGGGCGGCTCTGGGTAGCGAATTCTACGGAACTGTCATGGGACGTGCGGTCATGTTGACGCGCGACAAACTGAACGAGTTATTGGCGGCACACTGGGTATGCGACTCGGCGGAGGCCCAAGCCGCGCTTGGCTGGAAACCCCGCATTTCCTTCGCTGAGGGAACACGAATCACCGGGGCATGGTATCGNCGGGNGGGCTGGCTGTAGGTCGGGGATGGNCGAGAATCGCTGGCGAATGGTATGTTCTTTTTTGTCACCCCAATGATAGATGCTCAAAATCAGGTTGGAGGCGCCGGTGAAGTCGTTTGATTTTCTCGTCAAACTACTGGTAGATGAGTTTGGCGTGAACGCCGACGAGTTGGTGCCCGACGCCTCGCCTGCGGGCCTGGGTCTGGACTCCCTCTCCACGATGGAAATGGTGAGGGAGTTAGAGGACGAGTTCGGTATCAAGTTCTCCACCAAGCAGGTTAATTTCTCNACTTTGGGTGAGGCAGCAGCTCTAGCCGATGAGTTGATCGAGGCCAAGGGACTCTGAGCCGCGTGCCCCNGCGCCGCACGTTTATCACAGGGGTCGGCGTGGTATCCCCCCACGGGGACAACCTGGACGAGGTTTTCGATCGGGTTTTCGCGGGGGAGTCCTCGGTCCGGAAGGTGCCGATCGAGGCCAATGGGTCGACCTGCGACATGCTTCTGTCGCCGGTCGACTTCGAGCCGGACCCTCTGATTCCCAAGGTGTCGGGACGCTTCATGGCACGGGCGACCAAGATGGCAGTTGTTGCGGCGCGTCACGCCTTAGAGCGATCAGGCCTGCTGGTATCCGGTGCCGGACCGACAGAGGCAGGCATCTACATGGGCTGTGGACTTGGCGGTTCCGACGAGNTCCAAGCCCACTATGAACGTTATCTGGCCGATCCCCCCAAGAGGCTGAGAGCCGCGAGCACACCGATGATCATGGCGAGTGGCCCGGCGTCCCACATCTCCATGCAGTATGGGATTACCGGCCCGACAATGACCTATTCCATCGCATGTGTTTCCTCGGCGGTGGCGATCGGAGAGGCCTTTCGTGCCATCCGGCATGGGTACATCGATACGGCCTTGGCCGGTGGAGCCGAAGCCCAACTCAACACCGGGGCATTGGCCGGTTGGAGAGAGCTGAGCGTCCTNGCGAGTGAGCATGCGACCGGCGCCGAAGCGTCCAGCCGACCGTTCGACGCCCAGCGGACGGGCTTGGTTCTCGGCGAGGGCTCCGTGGTTCTGGTGCTTGAGAGCGAGGATGTGGCTCGGGCCAGAGGAGTCGAGCTGCTGGCCGAGATCGTGGGCTTCGGTGTCTCCAGCGATGCGTACAACCTGACCGAGCCTTCTTCGGACGGTCAGACTCGTGCGATGCGCCTGGCACTGGAGGACGCGTCCGTTGCGGGCGAGAGCATCGGGTACGTTAATGCGCATGCCACGGGTACACGCCTGGGAGATCGAGTCGAGGCGCAGGCCATCAGGACCACTTTCGGCTCGCATTCCGACAAGCTGGCGGTAAGCTCCACAAAGTCGGTTCACGGCCACCTGATCGGGGCCGCGAGTGCGCTGGAGACTGCCTTGACGGTTCGTACGCTCCAGACCGGTCGGATCGCTCCCACCGCCAACCTCACCGATCCCGATCCGGAGTGCGACCTCGACTGTGTGCCGTTGGTAGGCCGAGAGGCGCCAGGGTTGGAGTACGCCCTTACGAACTCGTTTGCGTTTGGTGGCAGCAACGCGACGCTGGTATTGCGCAAGGTGTTGGCCTCATGAAGTTATGTCTTCAGAAGCCGGATATGTCTTCAGGAGGTACGAGCGTGTGAGCCCTTATGAGTTCTTGGCCCAGGTGTTGAGCGAAAAATACGACGTCAGTTCAGACGCGATCAGTCCGGAGGCGACACTGACCGAACTCGGTCTCGACTCCCTGACGGTCGTCGAGCTCTTGTTCGACGTCGAAGACGAGTTTGGAATCGAGGTTCCCGAGGAGCGCGCGACTTTCCAGACGCTTGCGGAGGCTGCGGCTCTGGTGGACGAGCTCGTCCAAGCCAAGGGAGCCTGAGCCGCCCGTGAGTGGCCGCCGCGTCTTCGTGACGGGGCTCGGGTTGGTGTCCCCCCATGGGGAGGACCCGGCGAAAATCTTCGAGAGGATCTGCCTCGGAGAGTCCGCCATCCGCTTGGTACAATCCGGTGTTCCCGAGCTCGGGACCGATGTGCTGCTTGCCTCCATCGACTTTGAACCGGGCGACCGAATCAACAAGGCCGACCTGCTTTTCATGGCGCGGGCGGCACAAATGGCCGTGGTCGCTACCCGAAACGCTCTCGAGGANTCCGGTCTCATGGCCGACGGACGTGGACCCGAAGAGGCAGGNGTGTACATGGGGTGCGGTCTCGGAGGAGCCGAGATCCTTCAGCGATCCTATAGGACCTACTTCGAGCGGCACAGCAGGCGGGTGAGGCCGACGACGGTTCCGCTGATCATGGCCAGTGGCCCGGCTTCCCAGGTATGCATGCGCTTCGGGATTCGCGGACCGGCGCAGACGTATTCGATCGCCTGTGCCTCCTCTTCGGTCGCGATCGGTGAAGCGTTCCGTTCCATCCGAGACGGGCACTCCGACGTGGTCATCGCTGGAGGAGCGGAGGCGATGCTCAACGACGGATCCGTCGCTGCATGGCAGGCCGTCGGTGTGATCGCCAAGGAGCACACCGACGGTGCGGGGGCCTCCTGTCGCCCCTTCGACCTCGAGCGCACGGGGCTCGTGCTGGGGGAGGGCGCTGCCACGCTCATTCTCGAGAGCGAGGAAAGAGCCGCGGCACGGGGGGCCGAATTGCTCGCGGAGATCATCGGATTCGGNGCCTCNAGCGATGCGNACAAGCTGACTGAGCCGTCGGTGGAGGGTCAGGAGCGCGCCATGCGGAATGCTCTGGAAGATGCTGGGGTCCCGGCGGATGCCGTCGGTTANATCAATGCGCACGCAACGGGAACGCCGGCCGGAGATCCGGTCGAGATCGAGGCGATCAAACGGGTTTTCGGGGCGACCGCACAGCGTGTGGCCGTCAGTTCGACCAAGTCGATGCACGGGCACCTCGTGGGAGCATCCGGCGCGCTCGAGTGCGCGATTGCAGCGATGGCGCTCCACGAGCGCCGGATTCCGCCGACGGCCAACCTGACCGTCCCGGATCCGGCGTGTGACCTCGACTGTGTCGCCCATGTTGGCCGGGATGCCCCGGACCTTGAGGNCGCCCTCTCGAATTCGTTCGCATTCGGGGGGTCGAACGCCACGCTGGTGTTGCGGCGGGTCTGACGCCCGGCGTCCCTGTGACCCGATCTTCGCAACCGGTGCGGATCGTGATCGCCAGTTATCTGGAGCCNCACCACGTGGATCGAATCCGCGCGGTAAGTCCACGCCTCGAGGTCGTGTACGAGCCCCACCTACTCCCGGCGCCCCGTTATGTGGCGGACCATGTGGGTGAAACGTTTGAGCGTCCCGCGGAGGACGAGAGGCGTTGGACGTCTCTACTCNCCGAGGCGGAAGTCCTGTTCGATTTCGACCGAACTCACATGGAGGACCTGCCCGAGCGTGCACCGTCGCTGAGTTGGGTCCAGGCAACGAGCGCTGGGATCGGCCAACTCGTGGCCAAACATCGGTACGCGGAACGAATGCCCGAAACGGTCTTCACGACCGCCAGTGGGGTCCACGCGATCCCTCTGGCCGAGTACACCCTGATGTCCATCCTCATGTTTCGGAGGAAGGTCCCGCAGATGCTCACTGATCAGCGGGAACTTCGGTGGCGGCGCTTCGCCTCCACGGATCTCACGGGGCGGAGTCTTGTCGTGGTGGGGGTGGGGTCGATCGGGCGGGCGGTGGCTCGCTTGGCATCGTCTTTCGGCATGCGAACCATCGGCGTGAAACGGACCGTGGCGGGAGTCGATCCTGCCTCTCTTCACGTGGAGGATCTTTACCCGTTCAATGAGCTCCACGCGGCCCTCAGGGGCGCCGAGCACGTCGTATTGTCGGCTCCCCACACACCGGAGACGGAAAGAATGATCGGGGTGACCGAGCTCGCGCTCCTGGCTTCGGGAGCGATTGTCGTCAACGTGGCAAGGGGCGCACTAATCGACGAATCCGCTCTGGTCGATGCCCTCGAATCGGGTCATGTCGGAGGTGCGGCGCTCGATGTGTTCCAGGGGGAGCCGCTTTCCCTCGACTCCCCGTTCTGGACGATACCCAACGTGCTCGTCTGCTCGCACTCTGCCGGAACCAGCGACCACGAGAACGAGAGGATCACAGATATCTTCTGCGAGAACCTTCGCCGGTACCTTGCGGGAGAGCCACTGCTGAACATGCTGGATACTGCCACGATGTACTAGCTCCTACTTCGTTCTTATCATGGTGTAGCTACGGCCCTCCCCGATTTTGGGGGTTCCATGGATGGTCACCCGAAAAGGCTTCCTGGAGGGGACCACCCGCCCGACGGAGGTGACATGCGTCGAGCACGACCGTTTGTGACGCTTCTTGGTNTATCCCTGNTGAGCGCGTGTGCAGGGACCACGCCTCCGCCCGTTGCCCCACCCGAGCCGGCGATCGAGCCGCCCGCTCCCATCGAGCCGNCGATCGAGCCGCCCGCTCCCATCGAGCCGGAGCCGGGATTCGACCACGATCTGATCATCGAGAATGGGCGGATTGTGGACGGTACGGGGAGCGCGTGGTTCTACGGCGATGTTGCTGTGAGCGATGGCAGGATCGCTCGGATCACACCGGGTGGCTTGCTGAGGGGATCGACGGCGATGCAGCGGGTAGACGCCGTCGGGCACGTGGTATCACCCGGATTCATCGACATTCAGAGCCAGTCCCGCTTCGCTCTGCTGTCGGGGGACAGCCGGGTCATCAGCAAGGTCACTCAGGGTATCACGACGGAGATCATGGGGGAGGGGACGACCACGGCTCCGGTCAATCCGGCCTACCTCGGTCCTGCGGGGGACGATGAGTCGACCGCGGACCGCCAAGCCCGGCTTTTTTCCGGAGAGCGAGGGTTCGACCAGTGGCTTCGGGCGATGGAGGCTCGGGGCACCTCAGTAAATCAGGGCTCTTTCCTCGGGGGTGGGACGCTCCGGGCCTATGCCCTCGGGTCGCGAATGGACGAGGCCAGCCGGGCCGAGCTGGACACGATGAAAGCGGTGGTGCGCAGAGCCATGGAGGACGGCGCTTTCGGAGTGGCCACAGCGCTGATCTACGCCCCGGGGAACTTCGCCTCCACCGAGGAACTGGGAGAAGTCGTGGCCGCCATGGCCCCCTACGGGGGTGTTTACATCTCGCACATCCGTTCCGAGGCCAACAACCTTCTCGAGGCGATCGACGAGGCTATCGAGATCGGGACCCTTGGTGGTGTGCCCGTGGAGATCTTCCATCTCAAGGCCGGTGGCCGGGAGAATTGGCCCAAGACGGCCCAAGCGATCGAGAAGATCGATTCGGCGAGGGCCGGAGGCGTCGACGTTCAGGCCAACATGTACCCTTACGCGGCCGGGAGCACCGGCCTCACATCGTGTTTTCCGCCGTCGGCGTCCGCCCGCGGTAGGCTCTACCTCAACCTTGGGGACGTCGAAGCACGGGCCCGGATTCGGGCCGAGATCGAGAATCAGACTGAGGATTGGGAGAATCTCTGTGCACTGGCGACTCCGAGCGGTGTGCTCCTGCTCGGTTTTGACAACGCGGAGAACCGGCGGGCGTATTCCGGCCGCTATCTCGACGACGTCGCTCGAGAACTCGGCAAGGACTGGATCGAGACTGCGATGGATCTGGTCCTCGACGAGCGCCAACGGATCGGATCAGTCTTTTTCATGATGAGTGAAGAAAACGTCCGGCTTCAGATCAAGCAGCCGTGGATGAAATTTGGTACCGATGCGGGGGGGGTGGATCCCCAGACTACTACCGCTCTGATACACCCGAGGTCGTACGGCACCTACGCTCGAATCCTCGGCCGGTACGTCCGTGAGCAGGGTGTCGTGCCCCTCGAAGACGCCGTCCGGAAGATGTCCTCGGCGGTCGCAACCCGTTTGTCGATTCACGATCGCGGGGTGCTCCGTGAGGGTTTTTATGCCGATATCGTCATCTTCGACCCCGAGACCGTCATCGACCGGGCCACGTACGAAGAGCCCCACCAGGTCTCGGCCGGGATCCGAGACGTTTTCGTAAACGGAGTGGCCGTCGTTCGTGAAGGCGAGCACACGGGTGCCAAACCAGGCATGATCGTACGGGGGCCCGGGTACCGTCCCTGAAGCCTACCGCCCCCTGCAGGGTGGCTCCGCCNGAAACACTTCTCCATAGCGGGCGTATTACGTAGGTGGCAGTTCGAGGGGCGAGGACCGAGTTTGACGGGTCCGGTGAGGAAGGAGGCGGAGGATGAGCGTGGAGCAGAGAATCCGGCAACTACTTCGGGCCGCATGCAGGGTGGAACGCGAGGGAAACCTGCACGTGGCGGAGGTTCTCAGGAAAATAGCCGCAGAATCTCTCCCGGCCGACGGACTACAGACGCTTCCATCCATCGAATGTCCTGAAGACTGAGAGTTCAAGAGTTCGAGGTCACCTTGGCGCCGCCTTCGCAGAGGGCGGCGCTCTTTACTTTTAGGTGACCCCCGCGCCCTCCCCGCTCGAACGGGCTCGCTGGGATCGGTCAGCTCTGAGATTCAAGACCTCCACGAAGACCGAGAATGCCATCGCAGCGTAGATATACCCCTTGGGGATGTGAAAACCTGCTCCGTCGGCGATGAGNCTCATTCCAATGAGAAGCAGGAAACTCAGGGCGAGCATTTTCACGGTGGGGTGCTTGGATACGAAGCTCCCGACTGGGCCTGCCGAAATCATCATGACACCCACGGCNAGGGTCACGGCCGTGACCATGACAACCAAGTCGTCGGCCATCCCGACGGCGGTAATCACCGAGTCGAGCGAAAAGACCATGTCCAGGATCGCGATCTGGATGAGTACACCACCGAACGTCACCGCTTTGCCGCCGCTCCTCTCTTCGTCACCACCCCCTTCCATCTTGCTGTGGATTTCGCGCGTCGATTTGGTCAGGAGAAAGAGACCACCGACGATCAGGATCAGATCTTTCCCTGACACGCTATGCTCGAAAACCTCAAACAGCGGCTCCGTGAGCCGCATGATCAGTGAGATGGAGAAAAGCAACAGGATCCGCGTGAGCATCGCCAGCAAGAGCCCTAACTGACGAGCCTTCGGACGCTCGTCAGCTGGAAGCCGGTCGGCCAGGACCGAGATGAAAACGATGTTGTCGATCCCGAGAACGATCTCGAGTGTCGTGAGCGTGGCCAGGGCGATCCACGCTTCTGGNCTGGTTAGGAGGTCCATCCCACAATTATGTACGAGGGGCGGCGCGCGAAGAAGAGGTGAGACCCATAATGTTCGGTTGGGCTCGCCGGTGTGGCGGTCCTATCGAGGGCGCTCNCCGAGCGCGAGTTGGAGGATTTGTTGGACCGTACGTTAGGCCCCCGCTGAAGTCTGCAAGAGCCGCGGTGGCCGCTGGCGCAGTCCGTTTCGATGGGTAGATTATGGCCGTGAACCCGCTGCCGGTCTGATTGAGCCGGCGCAGACGACGTCTTTGATGAGTCCTAAGAGAGTCTGATGAAACTACGGTATCTTGTGGCCAAGCTCGTCTGCATAGGGGCAGTCTCGGGNTCCGCCTGNGCTCAGGAGCAANCCGGTGTCGATCCCGAGCCTCTGGGTGAGGGTGTCTCGGCCGCAGCCGCGTCCATCACGCCGGAGGACTATCTGCGAAAGCTCGGTGTGATTGCTCACGACAGCATGGGCGGGCGGGATACACCGAGCCCCGGCCTCGAGATGACGGCCTCGTGGATTGCCAGCGAATTCGAACGGATGGGCCTGGTCCCCGCGGGCGATGACAGATCCTATGTCCAGCGGTACGTGATCGAGACGGTCGGGCCTGATCAGTTTCGCCAAAGCGTGTCGGCGCCGAATGTGGCCGGTATCTTGGAAGGCAGCGACCCGCTCCTCAAGGAAGAGTACGTGGTCTTCAGTGCCCATATGGATCACGTCGGAATCGGTACACCCAACGCCGAAGGTGACAGCATCTTCAACGGTGCCGATGATGACGGGTCCGGTACGACGGCCGTCCTCGAGATCGCAGAGGCGTATGCGTCGCTGGCCACCAAGCCGAAGCGCTCGATGATCTTCCTGTTGGTGAGCGGTGANGAAAAGGGTCTGTGGGGCAGCGCCCATTTCACGGAAAACCCGCCCGTGCCCACCGACCGCATGGTGGCCGACCTCAATATCGACATGGTGGGGCGCAACTGGCCGGACACCATCGCAGCGATCGGAATGGAACACTCCGACCTTGGAGCGATGCTCAGGCTCACCAGNGAAGCGCATCCGGAACTCGGGATGACCGCGATCGACGACATCTGGCCCGAAGAGCGCTTCTACTTCCGCTCCGACCACTACAACTTCGCCCTGAAGGGTGTGCCGGTCCTCTTCTTCTTCAACGGCACACACGCGGACTACCACGGGCGTGACGACGAGGTGGATCGCATCGATGCGGACAAGGCGGTGAGAATCAGCCAATTGATTTTCTATCTTGGATACGAGCTTGCCATGCGGCCCGACCGTCCCCGATGGAACCCCGAAAGTCGGCGCCAGATCGTACCCGCGCCATAGAGCCTTTCCGGGACCGTGTAAACGNCCCTCAGCGCGGCACTTAGGTCCATCAATCGGGGTAAAATGCCCCCCACCCCGAAGGGTGAGGGGAGTGGAGGGGGAAGCCGCCGTACTGCTAGTTGGACGGTCCCCCAGGAGAACTGACACGAAGAAAGAGAACGTCTAGGCCCATCGCCTTAAGCACGGACCAAGCGTGATCTGGTAGCCCCATCAGCCACACCTGTCGATCCTCGGAATGTGCGAGGCGTTGTGCGGTAATAAGGAGTGTAAGTCCTTCAAAATAAACTGCATGCGAGTCTGTGAAGTCGATCAATACGTGCGGCTTGGTTTCTTCTTGGACGTGTGCGGCGACATGGGACACGGACTCGACAGCGGGCGTACTCGCCGGGAGGCCTCGGCCCCGCGTATTGCTGTCGCGCCTGCTCATGACCTCCTCCTCGTTTCGGATGGAAGGCGCCGCCGATTCGATACCGTCTCGCTTCGGTATAGCTCAAGAGTCGTGCCAAAGCGAAAGATTTCCCCTCCATTAGGCCCGTGCCGGTGCGGCGCGCTGCATATGGCGAAACGTTCGTAGGGGTGGAAGATTGGGGGCTAGGACCCTGGAGGAGACGTCCCCGTACCTTTTTGGAGACACCTCGAACTGAACATTCCAATTCCACAAGTCCCGTTGTCCAGCTACGTCGAGTTGCCCGTGGATGAAATGCGGGAGCGCGCGCGTGCGTTCCTGAAGCAGGCCCAGGACCGGCGCACGGTACGTGATTTTTCCGACCGTCCGATTCCACGAGACATCATCGAAACGTGCATCCTCGCTGCTGGAACCGCGCCCAACGGAGCTCATCGGCAACCATGGCGCTTCGTGGCCGTGTCCGATCCGGAGATCAAGCGAGCGATCCGGGTGGCTGCCGAGGAGGAGGAAAAGGCGTTCTACGAGGGACGCGCGCCCGACGATTGGTTGGAGGCCTTGGCGCCTCTCGGAACCGATAAAAAGAAGCCGTTTCTTGAAGGGGCTCCCTACTTGATCGTCGTTTTCGCAGAGAGTTACGCGGTCGAGGAAAATGGCGAAAAGAGTAAGAACTACTACGTGTCGGAGTCTGTGGGCATCGCCACGGGGATACTGGTCACCGCCATTCACGAGGCCGGCCTCGTTTCACTGACGCACACGCCCTCCCCGATGGGCTTTCTCAACGAGATACTCGGACGGCCCGAGAATGAGCGACCGTTCTTGATCCTGGTGGTGGGCTATCCTGCGTCCGACACGACTGTGCCGGAGCTCCGCAGGAAGTCGTTGGAGGAGATCGTGATCTTCATCGAATGACGAGTCGCACGGTCACTTCGGAGATAGGGAAAGGCTCGGCCCGCGCCTTTTCGAAGGCACTTCTCAAAGACCTTCAGGCCCTCGAAAAGATGCTGGAGAACGGTCTGATCGAATCAGGTGTGCGGCGCTTCGGTTGCGAGCAGGAAATGTTCTTGGTCAACCGAGCTTGGCGCCCAGCCCCGGTCGCAATGGAGGTCCTCGAGCGGCTCGATGGAGAAGCGTTCACCACGGAGTTGGCGCGTTTCAACCTGGAGATGAACGTCGAGCCCATGATCCTCGGTGGCGCTTGCCTGAGCACGCTCCAAGAGAGCATTGAGGAACTCCTGGACATGGCACGCGAGGCCGCGAGCGAGGAGGGTGCGGACGTGGT
This sequence comes from Gemmatimonadota bacterium, assembly GCA_002712565.1. Next base: position 30,978 of record PAUA01000036.1, read on the forward strand.
TCTGACGGGCATCCTCCCGACACTCGGCAAATCCGACCTCACACTCGACAACATCAGTCCGATGCCGCGCTACTATGCTCTGAACGAGTCGCTGACGAGGATGCGTGGGAGGGCCTACAGGCTCCAAATCCAGGGGCGTGACGAACTCCAGATCGAACACGATTCGGTGATGCTGGAGGCGTGCAACTGCAGCTGCCAGGTCCATCTTCAGGTCGACTCGACGGAGTTTGCACCGATGTACAACGCGGCCCAGGCCATGACTGGCCCGGTTCTGGCAGCCGCCGTGAACTCACCCGTCCTCTTCGGAAAACGCCTCTGGGCCGAGACTCGGATCGCACTCTTTCGTCAGTCCATTGATACGAGGAGCACGTCGGTCCATCTACGTGAGTTCAGCACCCGTGTGCGATTCGGCGACCGTTGGGTGAAGGAGAGTGTGGCCGAACTTTTCCAAGAGGATATCGCCCAATTCAGGGTTTTGTTGGCTCAGGAGACCGTAGAAGATCCTTTCGAGCAATTGGCGGCCGGGGACATCCCTCGCCTGCAGGCACTCCAGTTGCACAATGGCACGGTCTATCGATGGAACCGGCCCTGTTATGGAATTTCAGAGGGAAAACCCCATCTGCGTATCGAGTGCCGGGTGCTGCCTTCCGGCCCGACCGTGCTGGACGAAGTTGCGAATGCGGCGTTCTGGATCGGCCTGGTCCTCGGCACCAAACACGAATACGGCGATATCACGGAGAGGCTGAGCTTCGACGACGCGAAGTACAACTTCCTCACGGCTTCGCGCCAAGGGCTCGACGCCGGATTTCGCTGGGTTGATGGACAGAGCGTGACCGCGCCGGAACTCATTCTCGAGACTCTGCTCCCGCTCGCTCGGGCGGGACTAGAGGCATACGTCGATCGATCCGAAATCGACAAGTACCTCGGTGTGATTCACGACCGCGTGCAGAGTCGTGGAACCGGTTCCGATTGGATGATGCGCTCGCTTTCCGAGATGGAGGATCGGGGCAGCCGATCCGAACGTATGACGGCGCTTACAGCTGCGATCGCCAATCGGCAGTCGGAGCGAAAGCCCTGCCACGAATGGGAGTTGGCTATGCTGGAAGAAGCGGGCGGTTGGACCCGAAAGTATGTGAAGGTGGAGGACTACATGACCACTCAACTCTTCACCGTGCAGGAAGATGAACTGCTCGAGATGGTGGCGTTCCTGATGGAGCGAAACCAAATCCGGCACGTGCCGGTGGAAGATGAACAGAATCGGCTGGTCGGGCTCGTATCGTACCGGTCCATCCTGCGTATGGCGTCCGACATGGGGAACGAAGGGGACAAGGGGACCACGCCCGTAAAGACGATCATGGAGCGAGATCCAGTGTGTGTCACCCCCGAGACGTCCACACTCGAGGCTATCGACATGATGCGGAAGAACGCCGTGTCCTGTTTGCCTGTGCTGAAAGGCGAAAAGCTTGTGGGGCTGGTGACCGAGGCGGATTTCATGCCGATTGCATACGAGCTGCTGGAAAAACAGCTGACGGATGCATCAACCGAGGATTGAAGGCTGTTGGTAGACGCCGAGGTTGGTCATGTGCGGTCGCTATAGCCTGTCGACACCTGAAGACCATCTCGTCGAGGTCTTCGACGTTCCTCCGCTCGCGTTCGACTACCGGGCTAGGTACAACATCGCTCCCTCGCAGGATGTGCCGGTCGTCGCGTCGGACCGGCGCGGCACGAGGCTGGGTTTGTTACGTTGGGGCTTAGTGCCCGCCTGGGCTGACGATCCTTCGATGGGTTCGCGAACGATCAACGCCAGAGCCGAGAGCCTGCTTGACAAGCCCTCCTTCAAGGAGGCGGCCGTCGCCCGGCGTTGTTTGGTCCCCGCCGACGGATTTTACGAATGGGCTACCGAAGGCGAGGGTAAGGTTCCGTATTGGATTCACTCCCCGGACCGTGAGCCAATGGGTTTCGCCGGTGTCTGGGAGTGCTGGCATCTCCAAGGGACCGAGCCGGTCTTCTCAATGGCCATCATCACGGTGAATGCCAACGACCAGATCCAGCACCTACACCATCGAATGCCTGCCATCGTGCATGCCTCCGATCGGGAGGCCTGGCTCGACACAGAAACGCCGGTCGCGGACGCCCTGAGCTTGCTCAAACCGTACGAGAGGGAGTTAGGGGCGTATCCCGTGTCGACCCTCGTCAATCGCCCGGCGAACGACGTGCCCGAGTGCATCGAGCCGCTGTCCTGAATCAGAACGACCGGAAGTCGGAAAGATCCTAGTTGGCCGGCCGGGCTCGTTCCTCGACGGTATCGAATGTGGTGGCCATACGTTCCAGGGCCTCCTCCAGTTCAGTCGCCGGCAGGCCAAATCCGAGCCTCAAATAATGATCCATCCCGAAGTGATCTCCCGGAACCACCAGAAGGTCCATCTCTGTCCGAAGGATCTCTGCGAATTCGGCGGAATTGATTGATGTGTGATAGCGCGTATAGCAGATCGCACCTGCGTCGGGAGGCCGGTACCTGAACCGGTCTTTTTGGGCATCCATCCAACTCGACAAGAGGGCGATGTTGTTGGTCAGAATCTCACGCGTTCGTGCCAGAATCTTCAGCCTGGTAACGGGTTCCAGGGCTACGCGGGCGAGCACGTCGGAAAGGCTCGCGGGGGTGATCGACGTGTAATCCGTGCGGCCCCAAAGGGTTTCCATCATCTCTGCGGGCCCAACCACCCAGCCGATCCGAAGCCCGGGTAATCCGTAGGCTTTGGATAAGGAGTTGGTGACAAGGACCCGATCGTGGAGGCCCCAAAACGAGGGAGTCTCGGGACCGCTGAGTTCGGCGCCTCGATAGACCTCATCGGCGAGAATCCACGCCCCGTGGCGATCGGCGAGTTCGACGATCCCGGACACCGAAGTGTCATCGAGCACGGCTCCCGTAGGGTTGTTCGGGTTGGTGATGAGAATGAAACGCGCCCCGTCCCTGAGGCCCTTCTCCAACTCGTTCAGGTTCGGCTGCCAGCCGTTCTCTTCCACCAAGTGGAAAGGGTGGATGTGTGCCCCGAAGCTTTCGAGCAATCCTGGAATCTGCATGTAGTTGGGAAGCATGACCGCGACCGATGTGCCGGGCTCCATGAGTTCCCAGAACGCTGTGAAGTTGGCTTCGGCGCCCCCCGTGGTCACCAGCACCGATGCTTCGGTCGCCCCGGTATAGAGATCGGCGATCAGCTTTCGGAGGTCATCGCTGCCGTTGGACTGTCCGTATCCGAGACGGACGTCGAGAGTATCCGGATCAAGATCCGCCAGGGAGAGCAGCTCCGTGACCGAAAGCGGGTGTACCCCGCTCTCAGAGAGGTTGAAGCGAACGCGGTGTTCGTACGTGGATTGCCATCGTTCCATTGCGAAGGGGTGGTACTTCACCTACAGATCCTCCCGGTGTCGGCGGATGTCGTACTTCTTCTGCAAAGGCTAGAACTGGGGAAATTAACCCCGAAACATCGTAACGGCTCCACGGTCCCGCTATGTTTTTCTAGAAGGGTGATCGGCAAGGGTTCTTCAACACACTTCTCAGGATGAATCATGTCGGACATCTCGCTCCCCCATGACCTCGCGTTCCACGGCGACGGTGGCGGAACGATCATCATGCTCGTCATGGATGGCCTGGGCGGACTGCCACATCCAGACACGGGCCGAACCGAGTTGGAATCTGCCGCGACTCCCCACCTCGACGCACTCGCTGCTCGGAGTTCCTTGGGGATGCTGGCTCCGGTGGGGCACGGGATCACGCCGGGAAGTGGGCCCGGACACCTCGCGCTCTTCGGGTACGACCCAATCGAGTCCATGNTCGGGAGGGGCGTACTCAGCGCACTGGGCGTCGGGTTCGAGCTTTGGCCGGGAGNCGTGGCGGCCCGTATCAACCTGGCCACTGTCGACGGTGACGGGGTGGTGACGGACCGCCGCGCGGGACGTCCTTCGGACGAGGACGGGCGGCGCGTGATCGAAACGGTCCGGAACGGTCTTCGCGCACCCGAGGGGGTGGACGTGACGCTCATACATGAAAAGGAGCACCGTGCGGTCCTGGTGCTTCGGGGTGAGGGTCTGGGTGCCGACGTCGCCGACACCGATCCACAGCGGACAGGCCTGCCANCCATTCCGGCTACTGCCATAGGGGCAGATCCGGCGTCCGAGCGGATGGCGAGTACGGTTCAGAGCATCGTCGACCAGGTCCGGGACATCCTCGCGGACGAACCTCGGGTGAACTCGTTCCTGGCGCGTGGGTTCGCTGCGTTTACACCGTACCCCTCCTTCGAGACGCGGTACGGCCTACGGGCGGTAGCGGTGGCGAAGTACCCCATGTATCGCGGCGTGGCGAGCTTGGTTGGCATGACCATCGACGGGGTGCCCGACTCGAACGAAGGCAGCGTGGAGATGCTCGAGCGGCACTTTGGCGCCTACGACTTCTACTTCATCCACTTCAAGGACACGGACTCTCGGGCTCACGATGGCGATTTCGAGGGGAANGTTGCGGCCATCGAAGAGGTGGATGCCTTGCTTCCCCGAGTCACGGACCTTGGTGCCGACGTGCTTGTCGTTACTGGGGATCACTCGACGCCTGCGCTCTACGGTGAGCACTCGTGGCACCATGTGCCTACGCTCGTCGCGTCGAACTGGACGAGGCCTTCGGCTGAGGTGTTCGGGGAGTCGTCTTGCCGGGGAGGAGATCTCGGGGTCGTACCAGGCAAGGAGTTGATGACCCTGGCCCTCGCGCATGCGGTCCGGCTCGACAAGTATGGGGCGTAGTAACGCCTGACAATCCGCTCACGGCGCTGAAACGGGGCCCACCGAGGGTTGAAATGAGGTGTGGGAGTAGCGCCACCCACCGACTCCGCTATTGTTAGACCCGCCATCGCGCCGTATGAACGGCGCGTCCCCTCAGTGGGGAGCCTCATGCTGTCCATCCCGATCGAACGGTTTACGCTCGACAACGGCCTCCGGGTAAACCTCTCCCATGATGCCACCACCCCCGTTGTCGCCGTCAACCTCTGGTATGGCGTGGGATCCCGGAACGAACGCGAGGGCAAAACCGGATTCGCTCACCTGTTCGAGCACATGATGTTCCAGGGCTCCGAACACGTGCCCAAGAACAGGCATTTCGAGTTGATCGAGAGGGCAGGCGGATCGCTCAACGCGACTACCTGGTTCGACCGGACCAACTACTTCGAGACTGTCCCCTCACACCACTTGGAGCTCGCCCTGTGGCTCGAGTCCGATCGAATGGGGNGGATGCTTCCGGCGATGACTCAGGACAAGCTCGATAATCAGCGTGATGTTGTGATGAACGAAAAGCGGCAGCGCTACGACAACCAGCCCTACGGCGACTGGGACGAGTGGATTCAGGCGATGGTATTTCCAGAGTCTCACCCTTACCACCATACCGTAATCGGATCAATGGAGGACATCGAGGCTGCCACCCTCGAAGATGTCGCGGAGTTTTTTCAGACGTACTACGTACCCAACAATGCGGTTCTGACCGTGTGTGGAGACTTCGGTCGAGATGAGGCTCTGGACCTCATCGAGCGTCACTTCGGAGAAATTGCGCAAGGTGAAGAGATCCCGGCCATTCCGGGGGATCTGAACCTCGACCCCACCATCGGGGCGACGGTTCGCGAACGCGTCGAGGCCGAGGTGCCTCTTCCCCGTGTTCTCATGGCTTACCGCGTCCCCCCCTTCACCGATGCCGGTTTCTATGCGGCGGACATCGCCGGTTCCGTGCTTGGGACCGGGCGCGCGTCACGCTTGTACCGTTCGCTGGTGCGTGAAAGGCGTGTGGCCAAGGATGTCACCAGTTTTGTTCTCCCACTCACTTCAGGAGCCGGGATGTTGCTCGTATGGGCGACCGGCTTCCCCGATGGAGATCCATGTGAGATCGAGGCTGCCTTGGCCGCCGAGATGGAAGGACTCTCGTCAGTTACGGACCAGGAGATCGAACGGGCTGTGGCGCTCACTGAGACCGCCCTCGTAAGGCAAGTCGAACAAGTAGGGCAACGCGCCGACCTGGTGTCGATGTTCGACCAGTTCTTCGATGATCCAGCCCGGTTGAACGGTGAGCTGGAGCGACTGCGCGCCGTGACGCCCGCGGATGTTTCCGCATTTGTGGGCGGGTTTTTGGGAGCGGAAAATCGGGCTGTCCTGACGTACGTTCCCGCGACGGTGAAATCGGCGACTCCTGGTGTGGCATGAGCGGATCATCCCGATCTGTTGCACCGTCTACTGGGCTCATCCGAAGTTTCGACTTTCCGCCAGTCCATGCTGACGTATTGGACAACGGTCTCCGAATCCGTTCGGTGCAGGTCGGGCGCCTACCCATCGTAACGGCCATGTTGGTCCTGGACGCCGGAGAGGCTCTACTAGACGACAGCAGGGCCGGAACAGCGGTTCTGACGGGGGACTGCCTGGAGGGGGGCACCGCCAAACGGAGCGGGGTGGAGTTGGCCGAGGCCTTGGAGACGATCGGGGCCGGGCTCTCCATCGGCACGGGGTGGGACTCGACCACCGTTTCCCTGTCGTGCATGGCNGACCGGCTGGATGATGCGATCGGCCTCCTCGCGGAAGTAGTTCTTCAACCCGCCTTCCCTGATGACGAGGTCGAACGCATCCGGGGGCAACGTCTGGCGGCGATACACCAGAGAGAGATGGACCCCGTCGGGATTGCCACGACCGCGTCACGCCGTCTGACCTACAGAGACGGGGTTCCGTACGGGCGTCCACTTGGAGGGAGCGTGGAGTCGGTGGGTCCGTTCAACCCTGCCGCGGCCGCAGGATTTGTGGTGGCCCAATACCGTCCCAAGGGGTCTGGCCTGGTTGTGGTGGGCGACGTCGATCCCGGACAGGTGCGCTCGTTGGTGGAGACTCATTTTGGCGAGTGGACGGGCGGGACCGGCCTCCGGCCCAGGATCGACGCCGAGGCCAGGACTCACGAGCGGGGGATCGTGGTAGTACATCGCGCGGATGCTGTGCAATCCGAAATCCGTATCGGTCACGTTGGCCAGGCCCGATCCACGCCACTGTACTTCCCGCTGAGGGTTGTTAATACGGTTCTGGGAGGTGCGTTCACGAGCCGGCTCAACCTCAACCTGAGGGAGGAGCACGGGTTCACGTATGGCGTTCGCTCTCGATTCCTGGTCCGCAGGGGAGAAGGTCCATGGTGCGTTTCCACTGCGGTGGGTACCGACGTCACGGCCGACGCCGTACGCGAGGCGGTCTCCGAGATCACCACTCTGATCGCGGATGGGCCGACCGCAGAGGAGGTTGATGCCGCTCGGGACTACCTCGCGGGCGTATTCCCGCTCGAGTTGGAAACAACCGGCCAGATCGCGGCCCGGATTGCGGAGCTTCTCGTCTACGATCTCCCGGACGACTATTATGCGGACTATCGAGATCGTATTCGCAGTGTGACGCTCGAAGAAGCCTGTGAGGCCGCACGCAGCTGTATCCGCCCCGACGAGATGACGGTGGTAGTCGGTGGGGACGCCGATGAGGTCCAGGGCCCGCTGGAGGGACTCGGATGGGGAACCGTGACGGTCGAGGAGGCGGTCTGAGTACGCACGTGCCTGGACGGATCGACAGCGAGGTCGTGTACGAGGGGCGGGTAGTTCGGCTGAGCGTGGACACGGTTCGGTTCCCAGACGGGAGCGAAGGCCAACTCGAGATGATTCGGCATGTCGGCGCGTCTGCCGTGTTGCCCCTCCTGGGCGATTTGTTGGATCCTGACCCCGATGTGCTGCTGGTGCGGCAGTACCGATACGCGTCCGACGGCTATCTCGATGAAGTCCCGGCCGGCATACCCGCAGGTCCCGAGGAGAGTTGGGAGGAATGCGCGCACAGGGAGCTGGAAGAAGAAACCGGGATGCGGGCGTCACAAATGACAGCCCTCACACGTTTATATATACCACACCCGGTTTTACGGACGAGGTGATCAGGCTCTTCATCGCGACGAATCTTGAGCCTGGCGAACTCTCCAGAGACCCGGGACGAATTCATAGAAGTGGTGAGAGTCTCCTTTTCTGAGGCGCTCGATATGGTCTGGGACGGACGGATCGTGGACGCCAAGAGCATGGCCGCCATCCTCTTCGTGGATCGATTTGTGCGAGGCGATCACAGTGGGAACGGACCGACTGGGCCTGCGGATGTGCGCCGGCGTGTGTCCCCCGCTAAGATCAAGCGTCCTCTAGGTGGGACGATGAGGGGCGTGGGATGTCTGAAATTGGGTTACTTTGCATTTAACCGAAGTGGCACGGAACGTGCAATGCTCAAAACCCAAGGGCTACGCATAGCACAAAGTAGTCGGGTGGCGCTACGCCATAACGGGACGCAGTAGGGGGAGCCGCAACGTGAAGAACACAGCCGAAATCCAGGTCCTGCCAGGTGGTGCGGCAAAAGAGCATCGCAAGATGCTCGGGCAACTCGGCGACAGTGATGTCGTCCGGGCCTTCCTCGGCGGTGACGAGCGTGCGTTTGGGGAGTTGGTGAAACGGTACGATGGACGCCTCTTGAACTTTGTCTATCGTACGGTCGGCGACCGTGAGCGGGCGCAGGATCTGGTGCAGGAGACGTTCGTCAGGGTGTACCGCCATATGCACCGTTTCGACCAGACCAAGAAGTTTTCGACGTGGATTTACACGATTGCCGGGAATCTGGCCAAGAACGAGCTGCGCAATCGCTCGAGGAACCCGTTGGTGCTTTTCCAGACCATCCGGAAGAACTGGGAGGCCGATCACAGGCCGCTCGAATGGGAGGACTCCACCTACAGGCCCGACGATCTCTTCCGCAAGCGGCACCTCAAGGACTTGGTGGAGAAGGCAGTGACGCAGCTGCCAGAACATCATCGCATCGTTTTTGTGCTGCGCGAACTTGAGGGCAAGACCTATGAGGAGATCGCGGAAATCACGGGATGTAATCTGGGCACGGTGAAGAGCCGCCTGAACCGGGCGCGCAACAACTTCGCCCGAGTGATCGCCCCCTCGCTCGACTGACTCACCGGGACCTCGTTCCTCGTCGTCCTGATCCAAGTAGGGAACACCGCCGACCGGTGCACGTAATAATTAAGCTCGACTACGTATGCCGTTCGCGAATCTTGGATCAGGAGTCCGTATCAAGCTATGGATTGCTCGGAATTTCTAAGCCGGTTTTCCGAGTTTTATGACGCCCCGCAGGAAGCCCCGGTACGGAAGGAAGCCGAGGCCCACCTGGCGGCATGCGGAAAGTGTGCTCGATACCAGGAGGTTGTGACCCGGAGTGTGGCGCTGCTCCATGTGATGCCCAGGCCTGAACTCGCCGAGAGTTTCCGTCCGCGACTCCAACACCGCTTGTTTCACCTAGACGAAGGCGGATCGGCGGCCCGGCCTGGCAAAGCTTCCGCCATTCCGGCGGCAACCGTGCTGGGTATGGCGATCCTGCTCACCGCAGTCGCATGGTCGCCAATGATCGGCGGTGGTGTTCCCGAAGTCGACCTTCCGGCCATCATCGTATCGGGTCCGCCGATGCTCGAGCCGCTCGTCGGCCCTGATGTGCCAGGGCTCACGCCAGTCTCTTCCGGTCTGTTCCCGGGAGGGTTATGGTCTGACGCGGAGGATCTCCTCTTCGAGTATTCTCCGATGAGTGAGCGGAATCGTGGTCAGCAGGATCGTGGCGAACGGGTACTCCGAAGAACGGGTCTTGACTGAACGGACGGAATTGAACGGACGGACACATCCAACAAATCGCCCCCTATGAATAACCCTCTCCCGAAGGTCCTCACGCAAGGATCCCGGGGCGGGGTTTTTTTCCTTTATGGNGGGGATGAGCATCGCAAGAGGGAGGCGGTTCAAGCCCTGGTAGAGGTCCATCTGGATCAAGGCACTCGTGACTTCAACCTGGACGTGGTGCAAGCCTCCGACGTGANCGTCGATGATCTCGCCCGAATACTGGCCACGCCTCCGATGATGGCCGAGCGGAGGGTGGTCGTGGTGAGGGGCACCGAAGCGTTTGCCGGTGCGGCACGATCCCGGGACCTGATCCTCGGCCTTGTCGAAAATCCCCCNTCGGATCTCGCGCTGATTCTTTCGGCGCGGATTCCCGAACNTTCGAAGGCGAAGTTCTATCAGACCTTGATCAAGCGGGCTCAATCGGTCGAATTTGCAATGATCGCGCCGGAGGACGTGCCCGGGTGGTTGATGGAGGAGGTCACCGTCCGCTTCGGGACTGTCATGGAGCCTGACGCCGCGAGGGCCTTGGGCCAAGCAATTGGGACCGACCTGGGTATCCTCTCGCAGGAGATCGAAAAGCTCAATACGGTTGCGGGAGAAGAAGGTCGTATTACCCTAGAGCATGTTCGGGCGGCCGGGATCGTCTTGCCGAAACAGGATCGCTGGAGGTGGTTCGATCTCGTGGGCCTCAGGCGTTTTCGGGAGGCCGTAACGGGCGTTCGAGTACTCTTGAACCAGGGCGAGAGCGGTGTCGGTCTGACCGTCGGGTTGTCGACCCACCTGTTGAGAATCGGCTTGGTAGTGGAGGGTGGCCCCCGGGCCGTCGAGGAGGTACTTCCCCCTCACCAGCGGTGGCTGTCCCGGCAGATCAGCGTGCAGGCTGGGGGATGGAGTGCGGATGAGATCAGGTCGGCGGTATTGGGCCTGCTTCGGGTCGATCGTTTGCTGAAGGCGAGTTCCCTTTCCGACGAGCACCACCTGGAAGAATGGCTTCTCACATTGATGAGCCGCGAAGACGTCGCGGCGTAGGTCTCTTATCTGCCGTGATCCTGGCAGTGGGCGTCGCGGTTCCGGTAGGCGCTCAGGAGAGCCTGGCTACGGTGGATTCACTGGCCTTGGCTGGCCGTGCTGATGAAGCTCGGACCGTGCTCGATTCTTGGTGGCTGAATGAACGGGCTGGATCGAACCGACGCGACCGGCAGCACGGCCTGTGGTTGAGGGCCATCCTCACTGTGGATCCTAACATGGCTGGCCTCGACTTCCAGCGTTTGGCTTTGGAGTATCCGGGTGGTTCTTACTCTGATGAGGCGATGCTGCGCCTCGGCTTGATCTCAGCCGGCGCCGGGGATCTTCCGCGCGCAGCAGGTTACTTCCGGACTTTGGTTACGGATTATCCGAGGAGTCCGAGGCGCCGCCAGGCAGAGGAATGGCTCTCCGATCACTTGGTAGAGGTTGAGGAGGCNGAGGCCGCGGNCCGAGAGGCGGAGGCTCTAGCCCCTCGCAGTGCCGATTCCGCTACCGGTGCCGATGCTGCCGCTGCCGCCGTTCAGAAACCCGAGGCGGACTCCCCTTCCGGCGCCGAAACGGCGTCGCTCCGCTATGCTGTTCAGGTAGGGGCATTCGAGAGCGAGGAGCGCGCGCGAGATCTGTTGGTGGCGGTGAACGCCTCCGGCTTCCGCGCGAGAATCGTNCGTGTCCCCGAGAGTCCGCTCGTGCGNGTGAGAATCGGGGCGTTTTCCGATCGGGCCGGAGCCGCCGAATTGATGGATCAAGTGAGGAGACGGGGGCACGAAGCCACCATTGCGGCTGATGTGCCCGATGAGGAGCCCGTGCCGTGAGAGCGCCCCAAAGGGTGGAGAAGACGGGGTGGCACGTCGTTCTCGCTGAGGACGACNACTACGCTATTGTCATCGAACGAGNTCTNAAGAAGGCCGCTGGAGTCCCCGTGGAGATGCGGAGAGCTTGCACGGGCTCCGAAGCTCTTGAGGAGATCAAACGGGATGATAGGATCCGTTCGATCCCCGTGGCGATTCTTACATCGTCCGACCGCGACGACGACGTTGCCAAGAGCTACAGACTCGGTGGCAATCACTTCATCACGAAACCGAGCAATCCCCTGGANCTCGAGGCGAAGCTCAGTGCNCNCCTTCGGAACGTCACGGAATTGGGGGCGATTCGCCGAGGGGCGACGGGTGCGTCGTCGACGGCGGTCAGTGCTGTGGACCGCCAATCGATGGCGGCTGTAAAAGTGCTCCGTTGGGTGGCGGTCGTGGGGGTGTTGATCGCGCTATATTTCTACGGAAGAGTCACGGGCGCGTTTTAGAAGGCTGTTGAAGAAGTATGGATTCATCTTCCCCTGAGGTCGGTCCGGCTCCCTCCGCGGCAGAAGCCGGTTCGGCAACCACGCTCCTCACGCAGGAGATTCCGATTACCGGCATGACCTGCGCCGCGTGCGTCCGGCGTGTGGAAAATGCGGTGGCCGGCGTTTCCGGCGTTGCTCACGTGGACGTCAGCCTCGCAACGGAAGCCGCGCGTGTACAGTATACTCCCGGAGCCTTGGAAAGGGATGCCATTCGGGAAGCCGTGGTGGCGGCCGGTTACGGGGTCGACTCGGTCGCCGAGGCAGAGGGCATCGAAGAGACCCTCCGGCGTCGCGACGAGGAACGGGAAGCNGAAGCAAGCTCGCTTTTCCGCCGCTTCAAGATCGGAGCCTTGCTGGGTGTGCCCGTCGTGCTCATAGGGCATGCTCAGTTCATCTCCGGCCTTCAGGACCTGAGTCCCAGTGTGATGCGGGCCCTGTGGACGCTCAGCGGCTTCTTGACTGTCCCGATCATGGTGCATGTNGGTGGCCGGTTCTTTACGGGGGGATGGTCGGCCTTCCGGCGGCACGACGCCAACATGGACACGCTGGTTGCGTTCGGGACNGGGGCNGCCTGGCTGTACTCGACTTTTGCGGTTGCTTTTCCCGGGCTCTTTCCTGAGGGGACGGCTCACCCGTTCTACGAGGCAACGGCGGTTGTGATCACTCTCGTGGTGCTCGGCCAGGCGCTCGAGGCCCGCGCGAGAGGCCAGACCTCTCAAGCGGTTCGGCGCCTCATGGACCTTCGCCCCCTGGTCGCCAGGGTCATTCGCGGGAACGCCGAGGTGGAGATTCCGGCCGCCACGGTGCGGGTGGGTGACATTGTGGTGGTGCGCCCCGGCGAGAAAATTCCGGTTGACGGCCGTGTTCACGATGGNCGGAGCGCTGTCGACGAATCGATGGTCACCGGGGAGAGCATCCCCGTCGAGAAGGCTCCGGGGGACGAGGTCGTCGGTGGCACGATCAACGCATCTGGTGTCATCCAATTCGTGGCCGAGCGAGTNGGAAGTGAGATGGTCTTGTCTCGGATCGTTCAGATGGTACGGAGNGCACAGGGGGCCAAGCCGCCGATCCAGAAGGTAGTGGACGTGGTGGCTAGCTACTTTGTGCCCTCTGTCATGATCATTTCGGTGGTTTCGTTCGCCGTCTGGTACACGTTCGGTCCGTCGNTGAGTTACGCGGTGGTTGTCGCCGTCGCCGTCCTNGTCATCGCCTGCCCTTGCGCACTGGGTCTGGCCACGCCGATCTCGATCATGGTCGCCGTGGGGAAGGCGGCGGAGTACGGCGTCCTCATCCGGAACGGGGAGGCGTTGCAGAGGGCCCGTAACGTGGACACCGTTGTGCTCGACAAGACCGGGACGGTCACGCAGGGTGCGGCGACCCTCANTGATGTGGTTCCATTGGGAGGTGTGAGCGACAAGGACCTTCTGAGGTTGACCGCGGCGGTCGAAGCGGGATCGGAGCACCCGCTCGGGATGGCCGTTGTCGATGGCGCCGCGGCCCGCGGAGTCCGCTTCGAACGGGCTACGGATTTCGTGGCCGTTCCGGGGCGCGGCGTGCGGGCGGNGGTCGGTGGGAAGACCGTGCTCGTGGGTACNGCCTCTTTCCTGGCGGAAGCCGGTGTAGACACGCAGGACNTAGAGAGAAAGGCTACCGATCTGGCGGCGGAAGGGCGCACACCAATTCTGGCCGCGGCCGACGGGAGGCCTCTCGGCGCACTTGGGATTTTCGATCCTGTGAAGGCGGATTCGGTTGATGTGATTCGCCGGCTCCAGGCTCTGGGTAAACGCATCGTGATCTTGACTGGCGACCACGAAGCGACCGCCCGGGCCGTAGCACGCGAGGTTGGTGTCGATACGGTGTGGGCCCGTGTGCTACCGGACCAGAAGGCGCAGCGAATCGCGGAGCTGCAGAAGAGGGGTGCGCGGGTGGCCATGGTGGGTGACGGCATCAACGATGCACCGGCGCTTGCCCAGGCGGATATCGGGATCGCCATCGGAACNGGGACGGATGTGGCGATGGAGGCCGCCGATGTCACGCTCATGGGCGGATCCTTGGGGGGTGTGGTCGATCTCATGGAAATCTCAGAGGCTACGTTCGCCAATATCCGGCAGAATCTGGTCGGCGCTTTCATTTACAACGTGCTCGGAATTCCGGTGGCGGCGGGTGTGTTCTATCCCGTGTTCGGCATCCTCTTGNAGCCCGTCTACGCAGGGGCGGCCATGGCGTTCAGTTCGGTCACTGTCGTGACCAACGCCAACCGCCTAAGGAGTTTTAAACCCCGGGAGCCTCGCCATACGGAGGAGTTGACCGGACCGTCGGGGTCAGGGTGATGCCCATCGACGTCCTCCTGGTAAACGTGGGCGCCGCGCTGGCGATCGCGTGGATCGTCTGGTACTTCTGGATGTCCGGNGAGGGNTGAGCGTGAGGGGGACGACCCCGCNTCAACTCAGTGGCGCCCTCGGAGTTTCGTAAAACAACCCCTCCCATCCGTCGAGCATGCGCTCGTACGAAAAACGCTCCCGATAACACCGTTCCGCGGTGCGCCCCATCTCGTCCAGGANACTTCGGTCGTACAANACGGAGTTGAGAGCTGAGGCGATCTCAGGGGGTGCGAAGCCCGTGACCAATCCGGGNGCTCGGCCCTCTGCGTCGGGCTCCAGGGCCTCACGCGCGCCGGAGACATCGGTAGAGATTACGGGGACGCCTCTTGCCATGGCTTCGAGCATCGCACCGGACATGCCTTCCCGGTTNGAGGTGATGACGAGAGCGTCCACCGCGTCCAACAGGGGTGCGATGTTCTGCTGGTGTCCGAGAAAGTGCACGCGGTNNCGGATTCGCAGCGCGCGGGCCTTTTGCCCGAGGGCACCNCGGAGTGGACCGTCTCCTGCGATGGCCAGACGGGCGTTTTCGGGTAGGAACACTTGGGCCTCCATCAATCGGCTCACCTGTTTTTGGGACACGAGCCGGCTCACGTTACCCAGCAAGGGCACCTCCAACGGAAGACCGAGGGCCCGCCTCGCCATTTNCTTGGTGAGGCGTGGGCCCAGTGGCGGAATACCTTTCGAAATCGTTACTAGTCGATCGGTTAGTTCCGGGAGCGTTTCGGCGTACGATTTCCGCATCACATCCGCCACGAAGACGATGTGGTCCACCCAGCGTCTCATCACCAAGCGATACTTGAAGTTTCTCGCGGTATCGCTGGAGAGCCCGATGCGCACCACGAGTTTGGGGACCAGGGCCATCNTGGCGGCNGCTGCCGCCAGCCAGAGCTTGCGGAAGGTCCCGACGATGACAACGTCCGGCCGCTCCCGCCGCAGGACCAGAGCCAGACGAACCGCGTCGTGTACCGCGAGGTCACCTCCCAACCTCAGGAGGCGCGTCTCGACNCCTCTCTCTCGGGCCGCCTCTGCGACCAGCCGGCGGTTGCAGAGGAGCGTTACCCGATGGCCGCGGCCCGCCANGCCGAGCAGGAGATGAGTCAGCGCGATCTCCCCACCACCCCACTCGGGCGCACCGTTGTGGGCGATGATTCGCAGCGGTGCTCTATCCTGGCGAGACATGGTAGGGTCCTCTTCACCTTCGGTCGGTTGATCGTGTTCCGGCGGGCGGGTATCCTATCTGTGATGTTCCAAAANTGTCTCGGCCATTCGAACACATTCGCTGGTCACAGCGTGCCCGAGCCCCTGTAACTCCACGCAATGCCACAGGCTGACGATACCCCACTGATGCGCCAGTGGCGAGAGGTNAAATCCCAGCACAGGGATGCTCTCGTCTTCTTCCGAGTCGGCGACTTTTACGAATTCTTCTTCGAGGACGCCGAAAAGGGATCCCGACTCCTTGGATTGACGCTCACGTCTCGAAACAATGGAGCAGCGGCTCGTGTGCCCCTCGCGGGGGTGCCGGCCAAGGCGCTGGATGAGTACCTGGGTCGGCTGGTGGCCCTGGGGCAGAAGGTCGCCATCTGCGACCAGGTGGAGGATCCCGCCGACGCCAAGGGAATCGTTCGGCGCGAAGTGACGGAGACTGTAACGCCAGGGACCGTCCTTCATGACGCGCTCCTGACCGCCGAGCGAAACAATTTCTTGGTCGCCCTGACGGAGCCGGCCGATGGGTGTTTGGGGCTCGCTAGGCTCGACCTGTCCACCGGCGAGTTGTCCGTCCAAGACGTAACAGTTCCCGATTTGAGAGCTGAGNTGGGCCGGCTCGACCCGGCCGAACTGTTGTTGCCCCGTGTCTTCGAACGGGATGNAAACGGCCTGGCTTCCTTGGGTGATGCGCTTTCCGGCCGGCTCCGCACTTACCGCGANGATTGGGTCTTCGACTACGNNTCGGCGGCCGATGAGATGAAGCGCCGGTACGGGATTCAGAGTCTCGAGGCATTCGGTTTCCGACGGGAAGACCACTTGCTCGTCCAGGCCACAGGAGCGCTTCTGACCTACGTTTCGGAGATCCGGCCTGGAGGAGTAGGACACCTGCGCCGACCTCAGATCATCCGTCGAGGCAGCGCGATGCTCCTCGACGAGATGACACGCCGGAACTTGGAGTTGGTCGAACCCCTCCGGGCGGGCGAGGAGGGTGGCACGCTCACCTGGGTGCTCGACGAAACCGTGACGGCCATGGGTGCGCGCGCTCTCCGACGCTGGATCCTCAACCCACTCGTGGATGCGGAGGANATCTGGCGGAGGCAGGAGGCNGTCGCGGAGTTTTTCGACGCCCCAGACCTACGTGCCCGTCTTCGTGATGCCCTCGGGCGAATGACCGACCTGGAGCGCCTGGCNGGCAAAGTGGGCGCCGCGCGCGTCTCACCGAGAGAGCTTCTCGGCCTCGGCCGATCGCTTGCCGAGCTTCCGGTGATCCGGAAAGCGGGTGAGGGCGTGGAGAGTGCGTTCTTGCNGAGCCTGGTCACTGAAATCGATCTGCTGCTGGATGTTCGGGAGTTGGTCGAAAAGGCCATCTCACCCGACGCCCCCGCNACGCACCAGGACGGAGGGATCATCCGCGAAGGGTACTCTGCCGATCTGGACGAGCTTCGAGTGACCCGGGATGGTGCCCGTGACTTCATAGCCGGGCTACAGAACCGGGAAAGGGAGCGCACCAAGATTTCCTCACTCAAGGTCGGCTTCAACAAAGTGTTCGGGTACTACCTGGAGGTCACGAAGGCCAACATCGACAAGGTTCCTGACGACTATGTCCGCAAGCAGACGCTGGCCAACGCGGAGCGTTATTTCACGCCCGAACTGAAGGAGTGGGAAGAAAAGATCTTCGACGCCGAAGACCGCATGGATAAGCTCGAGGCTGGACTCTTCGGCGAGGTGCGGGTTCAGGTGGCCGCCGAGGTGGGCCGTATCCAAGAAGCTGGAGGCCGCGCCGCCCGGCTCGACGTGTTGACCACGTTGGCGCACGTGGCGGAAAGGCGAGGATACGTAAGGCCTGAGGTCCACACGGGGTACGACCTGCAAATCGTCGCGGGCCGGCACCCGGTGGTCGAAATGATGATGCCCTCCGAGTCGTTCATTCCGAACGATATGGCGCTGGACCAAGCCCGTCGCATCGTAGTACTCACCGGACCGAACATGGCGGGAAAGTCCACGCTACTCCGGCAGGTGGGGCTCATCCACCTGATGGCGCAAATCGGATCGTTCGTTCCTGCGGATCGGGCGCGCCTTCCGGTTTGTGATCGGATCTTCACCCGTGTGGGCGCCTCCGATAACCTGGCTCGAGGGCAGTCGACTTTCATGGTGGAGATGAACGAAACCGCCTCCATCATGCATGGCGCNACCGAGTGGAGCCTTGTGCTCCTCGACGAGATCGGTCGGGGTACCTCTACGTACGACGGAGTTTCCATAGCTTGGGCGGTCACCGAGCACCTGCACGAAGAAGTTGGAGCAAAGACGATCTTCGCCACCCATTATCACGAGTTGACTCAACTCGGGGACCTGCTGCCCGCTGTCGCAAACATGAATGTCGCCGTGCGGGAAGTTGGAGACGAGATCGTTTTCCTGCGCAGGCTCGAGGACGGTGGCGCCGACCGGTCCTACGGAATCCAAGTCGCGCGCTTGGCCGGGCTTCCCGGTGGGGTGATTGCTCGGGCGAGGGAACTTCTGACCGAGTTGGAGGGAACACACACCGGTGGGGGAGAGGGTTTGGGCCGGTTCGGTGCACNTCGTCCGGCGTCGGAGCCNTCGCTCGATCAGCTTACGTTTTTCGCTGCCGGTGACCCGCCTTTGCTAAAACGACTCCAGACGATCGNTCCGGAAGAGATGACACCCAAGGAGGCTCTGGACCTCTTGTTCGAACTGCACAAGGAATCTCGTTCGNCGGAGGACAGTTGAGACCGCGCCGGTGCAGACCTGGTTCCGCGGCCATGTGCGCGCTCTTGGCGTCCGGCATGTGGGGTTGTTCCGGGGATCAGGAAATCGAGAGTCCATCCCCGTTGAGCGCGTCGGTGCTGATCGATTATCCCTTGGATCTGTGGGACCAGGGTATCGAGGGCAGCTCCGTTCTGAAGGTGCGTGTGACGGACCTGGGTGNCGTGGATAGCGTGGTGGTAATGGAGTCCAGTGGATTCGTTTCGTTCGACTCCTCAGCCGTCCGCGGAGCAAGGACGCTGAGATTCAGTCCGGCCCGGCGGGGGGACAAGCGCATCGAAGTCTGGGCGAACGTGCCCGTTCATTTTTCCAAGAGACCGCGTCCGTGAAGGCTGTCCGCAACGCGGCCAGTGTACTCCTTCAACAGCCTTCTGGATCCTCACCGCGGGCCGGTCATGAGTGAAAACCACCCCCGCCCATACAACGACGTCACCGAAGTGGTGGGGGCGACCCCTCTGATCAGGCTGAACCGTGTCGCCCGTGATGTCCCCGGGACCATTTACGCGAAGTGCGAGTTCATGAATCCCGGCGGATCCCTGAAGGATCGCATNGGACTGGCCGTGGTAGAGGCGGCCGAGCAGGAAGGAGCGCTCAAGGCGGGNGGGGNGATTGTCGAAGCGACAAGNGGCAACACGGGAATGGCTCTGGCCATGGTCGCGGCACTTCGAGGTTACCGGTGCATCTTCACGATGCCCGACAAGATGAGTCAGGAGAAAGTGAAGCTTCTGCGCGCCTTCGGCGCGGAAGTGGTCATCGTCCCCACCGCGGTCCCGCCTGACCATCCTGAGCATTACACCNTGAAGGCTGCGACCATCGCGCGTGAGACACCGGGAGCGGTATTGGCCAACCAGTTCTACAATCCGGCGAATCCGCAGGCACACTACGAAACTACGGGTCCCGAGATTTGGGCCCAAACAGACGGAAAAGTCACTCACTTTCTCGCAGGTTCCGGCACCGGCGGGACGATTACCGGGGTGGGTCGGTACCTCAAAGAGCAGAACCCGGACGTCCAGATCGTGGGCGTGGACCCGGAGGGGTCGGTCCTGAAAGCCTTCTTCGATACGGGAGAGATGACNAGGGGCGAACCGTATAAGGTCGAGGGGATCGGCAATGACAAGATTCCGGGCGCCCTGGACCTGAGTGTTACGGATCGCTGGGTGACCGTAACCGACGCCGAGGCGTTTGCCATGACGCGCCGCATAACCCGGGAGGAGGGTCTCTTCGCCGGAGGTTCGGCCGGACTTCAGGTGCACGCCGCACTCGAAATTGGGAAGGAGGCCGGCGAAAGTGCAGTGATCGTGACCCTGCTGCCCGACTGGGGTGAGCACTACCTCACCAAGGTCTACGACGANGATTGGATGCGGGAGAACGAGTTCATGAAGCGGGCCCACCCCAGTGTCCATGACCTNGTGGNCGGAAAGGACCGTGATCTTCCGGGACTCATCACGGTCCAGCCCACCACGCCGGTGCGAGTCGCCCTCGCAACGCTCACGTCGCACAACGTCTCACAATTGCCCGTGCTCCTCGAGGGCGACTGTGTGGGCTCGCTGACCGATGGCGAGTTGATGTCCTCCGTGATCGAGGATCCGGAGCTGCTCGACCGGCCCGTCGAGTCGATCATGGATACGCCCTTCCCGGTCGTGGACAGCCATACGGCCGCCGAGGCGGCCGCACCACTACTGACTCGGAAGAACTCGGCGGTCCTCGTCCGCGACGAAGGTGAGATCAATGGGATCCTCACCCGGTATGACCTGATCCGTAACCTGACGGGCTCGATCGGTTGATGGGGGTGAGCGGATGAGGGTCGTGGTCCTACTCGGAGGNGAGTCGGAGGAACGCGATGTTTCCCTCGCCTCTGGCTGCCAGGTGGCCGACGCCCTGAGGGAAGCGGGNCACGACGTAGCTGCGCTGGACCCCGCCGCAGGGGCCCTGACCCGCGAGGACGAGGCCAAAATCCTCGCCGAGGGCGTGGGGATCTTGCCGCCGGGCACATCAAGTGCGGACGCCGCGCCAGACCATTCCNGCGCTTCCGACGGTGCGAAGCTCGTGGATTACAAGGAGGGTGGTCCTCCTGGTGGTGGCTTCGCGCTTGAAGANCTACGCGGCGCGGCGGCTGACGTGGTCTTTCCGGCGTTGCACGGGGGCATGGGCGAGGATGGCACGCTTCAGGCTCTGCTCGACCTCGGCGGTATCACGTACGCGGGAAGTGGTATGCTCGGCAGTGGCCTCGCGATGAACAAGGACGTCACAAAGCGCCTCCTCTGGGACGCCGGAGTCCCGACGCCGGATTGGCTCGTGAACCCCTCCGCCGATGAGGCGGTCGAGCGGCTCGGTCTGCCCCTCATCGCCAAACCGGTCGCGGGCGGCTCGTCGGTCCGTTTGTACCTACTCGACAATGCTGCCCAAGTGGAGGAGAGGATCCAGTTGGAAGCAGTCGGCGCTGCCGAGAGCGGTGAGGCTTCGGACATGATGTATGAAGNTTTCGTCGACGGCCGTGAGTTCACCGTGGGCATCCTGGGGGACGAGGCCCTNCCAGTCGGCGAGATCGTTTCCGAGCACGGGTTGTTCGATTACGAGTGTAAGTACCANCTGGNAATGGCCGACGAGATTTTTCCGGCCCAGATCCCGGACGCCTTGGTCCAGACGCTTCAGGAACGCGCCCTCCAGGTGCACCGCCTGCTGCGACTCAGAGATTTTTCTCGGGTCGACTTCATGGTCGATGGGGGGGGCGAGGCCTGGTGTCTGGAGGCCAACACCCTACCCGGGATGACCTCGACTAGCCTCCTTCCCAAGGCCGCGCGCGCGGCGGGCATGACTTTTGCGGAGTTGTGCGATCGGATCGTGCGTATGGCGGCTGAGCGTGCCAGNAGCGCTTCACCCTAGTAATCTCACTGGTGTTCCTCGNAACCTGCTCGTAAGGAAGGGGGNTTGATTTCAAGGCGGCGAAGCTATTTTTTCGCTGTACTNTAAGGTGGAGAAGGGATTTTGAGNGGTACCGGGAACTACCGTGACGGAGGGATGATCTTCGGCTATCAGTTGACCCCGTGGGTCAAGCGGCTGCTCATCGCGAATACGATCGTGTTCGCGCTCACCTCGGTTATCGGCCGGGGATTTGTCCTCGATTGGTTCTCCTTCCAGCCGACCAAGATCTTTATTCGCCCGTGGACNCCCCTCACATACATGTTCCTCCACGGTGATTTTTGGCACCTCCTCATGAACATGCTCGGGCTGTTCTTCTTCGGCACGCATCTCGAATCGAAGTGGGGGTCGCGGGAATTCATTCGATACTATCTGGTGTGCGGCCTCGGAGGGGTAGCACTCAGCTTTCTCTTCTTGACGAATCCGACCATCGGTGCCTCGGCCGCGGTCTACGGCGTCCTGCTGGCATTCGCCATGACATGGCCCAACGCTCCCATTTATGTCTGGGGCATCTTCCCGATACAGGCGAAATGGCTGGTGGGATTTTTCGTTGTCNTCAGCTTCATCAACGCCTTCGGCGCCGTGGGCGGGGGCGTCAACCACTTCGCCCATCTTGGCGGATTCGCTGCGGGCTTTCTCTATCTGAAGACCGANTGGCGTGCCTCGCAGGCCATACAAGGTATCCAGAAGGCTGCTCGCGGTGGGCGGCGGTTCGCGATCGTTCCCCGCGAAGAGCGGGAGGAAGCTAGGAGTGGCCTGAACCAGGAGAGCGTCGACGCTGGCGAAGAAACGACGTTGGACGCCGTCGATCGAGTGCTGGACAAGATTTCGGCAGAGGGGATGGCGTCCCTCACGGAGCAAGAAAAGCAGCTGCTCGACCAAGTATCGAAGAAGCACCGCACGAACTGAGNAGCGCCTCGGCCGCCGCCAGTAGCCTCCGCTTCGGCCTCTCGGTCGCACGAGACCTTCTGNGACGCCACACTGACCCGTCCTGATCTGGACGAGATCGGCCGTTCGGCCTACAATCACCGTCCCTTGGAAGAAAAGCGATACCGTGCACATCGGGTAGGAGGTATACATGGCGTCCGCCAAAGAGTATACGACGGATAGAATCAGGAATGTTGCAGTTCTGGGCCACGGCGGCGCTGGGAAGACCAGCCTCATCGACGCCCTCTGTTACACGGCTGGTTCTTCACGACGGAAGGGAAACGTCACCGAGGGACACGCGCTCACGATGTACACGCCGGAGGAAGCGAGTCACGGGATTTCGCTTCAGTGCACGCCGGCNTTCTGCGAGTACGCTGGCNCCAAGATCAACCTACTCGACACTCCGGGCTTCATGGATTTCGTCGGTGAGACGCTGGCGGCGATCCGGGTGGCGGACTCTGCGGTTATTGTAGTGAGTGCCACCTCCGGCGTGGAGGTTGGTACCGAAACCGTCTGGGAATACGCGGAAGACCGGGGAGTTCCCCGGTTCTTTTTTTTGTCCATGATGGACAAGGAGCACGCCTCTTTCGAGCGTGTGTACCAGGACATCAAGGCACAACTCACCGAAAAGGTCGTGCCCGTCGAGATCCCAATTGGAGAGGGTGACGACTTCAGGGGCATCATCAACTTATTCAGTGAGCGAGCCCACATGTTCAAGGNTGGCACCGAGAAGGGCGACTACGACGAGGTCGACGTACCCGAGGAGCTTCAGGCNAAGTTCGAGGAGTGGGAGACCGAGCTCCAGGAGACGCTCGCCACCACCGACGAGGCGCTTCTCGACCGCTATCTGGACGAAGGCAAGATAAGCCGGGAAGAGGCTATCCAAGCTATGCACAAGGGAGTGGCAAGCGGGGATATCGTGCCGCTCTTCTGCGGATCCGCGGAGAACTCGTACGGGATGCAAGCCCTNCTCAAGGGACTTGTGGATCTTTGCCCCAGCCCCNCTGAAGCCGCCGGCGAGTNGGCCCAGCGCACCGGCATGGAGGAGGAGGTTCACCTGTCGGCCTCGGACGACGAGACCTTCTCCGCTCTCATCTATAAGACGGCCTTAGAGCCCCACATTGGGGAGATGTCCTACTTCCGCGTCATGAGCGGCACGGTCAGCAATGGGCAGCAGGTCAAGAACGGTGAGCGTGGAAGCGTCGAAAAACTGAACCACCTCTCTGTCGCCATGGGGAAGGACCGCCTGGAGGTCGCCAAACTCCATGCAGGAGATCTCGGGGTGGTCGCGAAGCTCAAGAGCGCCCACACCAATGACACCCTCTGCGACATGTCCCGTGNGGTGATCCTCGAGAAGATCTCCTTCCCGAACCCAGAGATCGCAGTGGCGATTCGCGGTGAGAACCGTGGAGATGAAGATAAGCTAGGCGTTGTCCTTCCTAAGTTGCACGAAGAGGANCCGACGTTTCTNGCCGAGTTCGACNCAGAACTTCATCAGACGATAGCCCGGGGGTTGGGCGAGCTGCATTTGGCGGTTCAGCTGGAACGTATGAAGCGGAAGTACGGGGTGGCCGTGATGATGGAGCAACCAAAGATCGGCTACCGGGAGACGATCACGAAAGAGGCCGNGGGACAGGGGCGGCACAAGAAGCAGTCGGGCGGACGCGGCCAGTTCGGGGATTGTTGGATTCGGCTCAAGCCACGTACGGCTGGCAAGGGGTACGAATTCGTCAGTTCCATCAAAGGTGGGGTGATCCCGACCAAGTACGTGCCCTCCGTGGACAAGGGCATCCAAGAGGCGGCTGCCCGCGGAGTCCTCGCCGGTTTTCGCTGTGTCGACTTCGAGGCGGAGTGCTACGATGGCTCCTACCATGCGGTGGACTCGAGCGACATCGCGTTCAAGCTNGCCGGCTCCGCCGCGTTCAAGAATGTCGCTGGAAAGTGCCGCCCCGTGATCCTGGAGCCCATCATCGAGGTTACGGTGACCACGCCCGACGACTACGTAGGCGACATCATGAGTGACATGAATCAGCGGCGTGGGAAGGTGCTGGGGATGGAGCCGACAGCGGGACGCACGACGGTCAAGGCCTTGGTGCCCGAGGCGGAGCTCTATAAGTATTCCACGTCGCTCCGTGCCATCACACAGGGACGGGCGCACCACAGCCGGGCTTTCTCGGGGTACGAGGCCGTTCCGGCGNTGGAGGTGCCCAAAGTGATCGCGGCGTCGAAAGAGGCGGCGGCGGCTCACTAACGGTATGAAGCTGATCCGGACTCACACGATCCGGCAGCGGAACCGCGAGGTGGGACCGAAGAGAAAGTAAGAGAAGGAGGCAGTTGCGGTGTCAGGACATAGCAAGTGGGCGACCATCAAGCGCAAGAAGGCCGCGACCGACGCCAAGCGCGGTAAGATCTTCACCAAGCTGATCCGGGAGATCACGGTGGCGGCCCGGGATGGTGGAGGCGACCCCAACTTCAACCCGCGCCTCCGCCTTGCCGTGGACAACGCCAAGGCCGGCAATATGCCTGCCGACAACATCACCCGGGCCATCAAGAAGGGCACNGGTGAGCTCGAGGGTGTCAGCTACGAAGAAANCGCCTACGAGGGCTACGGTCCCGGCGGTGTGGCCCTCTACATCGAGACGCTGACCGACAATCAGAACCGGACCGTGGCCGATGTGAGGCACATCCTGACCAAACTCGGTGGCAGCCTGGGGACGACGGGTTCCGTAGGCTGGCAGTTCGACCGGAAGGGTCAGATCTACGTGGAAGCCTCGCGCTACACCGAGGAGGTGGNCTTCGAGGCCGCAATCGAGGCGGGGGCGGAGGATGTCGAGGCGTCGGGGGATGAGTTCATCGTTACGACGGACGCCANCTCGTTTCACGAAGTACAAGCGGGCGTGAGGTCTGCTGGAATCGAGTTCGAGCGGGCCGAGCTTGTCTGGATTCCCCAGAACGAGATCCGTGTCNAAGGCAGGGACGCCGAGAAGCTCATCAAGCTCATGGATGCGNTGGACGACATCGACGACGTTCAGGAGGTTTCGTCCAATGCGGATATCGACGAAGAGATCCTNGCCCAGGCAATGTAGTGTCCCGCCGTCGAACGTCACTGTATTCAACCTCCGCTGTAGGATACTTGTAGGTGAGTGCCGAGCTGATTCTCGGGATNGATCCCGGAACGGCCATCACTGGGTACGGGGTTGTTGCCANGGAGGGCGGAGGGGCGGTTTCTCTGGTGGAGTGTGGGGTGGTGCGNACGTCTTCGGGCGNGGTTCTGGCAGTTCGGATTCGAGACATCTACGAAGCGATTACCACGCTAATCACCCGCCACGCGCCGTCGGTCCTCGTCGTGGAAGACGTCTTCCAAGGNAAGAACGTGCAGAGNGCCCTCAAGCTCGGACACGCCCGNGGGGCTATACTGCTCGCTGGGGCGCTCGGNGAGATTCCGATCGTCGAGTACTCACCCAGGGAGATCAAGAAGGCCGTGGTGGGAAACGGTAACGCTACCAAGGATCAGGTAGGTTTCATGGTGCAACAGCAGCTCCGGCTCAAGGCCCCGCCCTCGCCGGCCGANGCAGCCGACGGCGTNGCCGCCGCGCTCTGCCACTGCGTCATGNGGACGNTCCGTTGATGAACGTCATGGGNACGTTCNGTTGATCAGCCGCCTCANGGGCACGCTTGTCTCCCGGGAGCTGNATCACATCGAGGTGGAGACGGCCGGGGGCGTCGTCTACGAGATCCAGATCCCGCTGTCGATCCTCGAACGCCTGCCGAAGCCACCGGCTCCAGACTTCGAGATCCGCACGCTCCAGGTGGTCCGGGAGGACTCGGTCANACTCTACGGCTTTATGGAGCCNTTCGAGCGCGAACTCTTTTCGCGGCTNCTGGGGGCNTCGGGCGTGGGGCCCAAGGTGGCGCTNGCCATGCTCTCCACTTATTCGGCNCGACGCCTCGNGCAGGCGTTGGCCGAGAAGGACGTGAACGCACTCAAGCAGGTCAGCGGCGTGGGGAAGAAGACCGCCGAACGCATCGTANTGGANCTGGCTGATAGGGTCGAGGACCTTGCTCTCGGGGCCCCCGGANCGGCCGGCGCCGGGCCAGGAGATGGACCCGGCGCCCAAGAGGCGGTGGCGGCGCTCGTTGCGTTGGGGTATTCGTTCGTGGATGCGGACGCGGCGGTTCGGGGTGCGCTCACCCAGGGCGAGCCGGAGAGCACNGACGAGTTGGTCCGCCGGGCTTTGGCGAAGAGNTAGCGGNCCTCCAGTTGGGAGACGACGAGCGATGAGAGTCAGACGATGACGGGCAGAAGTGAAATCACCACACCGGAGGTCCTCGAGGAAGACGCCGTGGCGGAGCCCTCGTTACGGCCNCAGCGCCTCGATGAGTTCATCGGCCAGGACAAAGTTCGCGAGGCCCTAAGCATCGCCATCGAGGCGGCCAAGCAGCGCCGGGAACCATTGGACCACNTGCTCTTCCACGGTCCGCCGGGACTTGGNAAGACCACGCTGGCATCGCTGATNGCGCGAGAGATGGGCGTGAACTTCAAGTCCACGTCGGGGCCCGTCCTGGAAAAGCCGGCGGACCTCGTGGGCATGCTCACCAACCAGCGTGAGGGAGACGTGCTCTTCATCGACGAGATCCACCGGCTCCGACCCATCATCGAGGAGTTNCTGTATCCCGCNATGGAGGACTACCGGGTGGAGATCCGCNTGGCCGATGGCCCCCGGGCCGAGACCATGACGATGGACATCGACAAATTCACGCTCGTGGGTGCGACCACGCGGTTCGGGCTCCTCACCGCGCCCATGCGGGCCCGCTTCGGGATCATTCAGCGGCTGAACTTCTATCCGCCCGAGGAGTTGGCGGTGATCGTGTCGCGGAGCTCGTACATTCTAGGCGTGGAGTGCTCGACCGAAGGGGCGCAGATCCTGGCCCGCCGCGCTCGGGGAACCCCCCGGGTGGCCAACAGGCTGCTCCGCCGAGTACGCGATTTTGCTCAGGTGAGGGCCGACGGTATCATCACGGCCGATGTGGCCGAGGAAGCGCTCGAGATGCTCGACGTCGACGAATACGGCCTCGACGAGATGGACGGCCGCGTGCTCCGCACGCTGATCGAGAAGTTCGAGGGCGGCCCTGTCGGGCTCGAAACGCTGGCCGTGGCGATGAGCGAAGACGCGTGTACCCTGGAGGAGGTTTACGAGCCGTTCCTGATCCAGGAGGGGTTCCTCATGCGGACGTCCCGTGGACGGGTGGCGACGGTGAGGGCGTATAAGCGGTTCGGGTACGAACCCCCGGCCGAGGGTGAAGCGGGGGGTGGGCAGTCGTCGCTTTTCGAGTGAGAAGGCTGGGTGTTCCCGTGGGGACGCGTCTGGTGCTCCTAGGGCGTTCTGATGTGTTGATCGGCGGCTAACCGGGTGAAGGACGGCTCGAGGGTTTCCGACTACGAGTACGATCTCTCTCCAGGACGCATCGCACAGTACCCGACCGAGCGCAGGGACCAGAGCCGGTTGTTGGTCGTGCCATGGGGAAGTAAGCCGTTCGAGCATCGGGTGTTTTCGGATCTGGTCGACCTGCTGAACCCCGGCGACGTCCTGGTCGTAAACGAGAGCCGGGTAGGCCCGGCGCGGCTGCTTGGGCGAAAGCCCACCGGGGCGCCTTCGGAGATCCTGTTGTTGCGGCCGTTGGCCGGTGGAGATGTGACGGACCACGAGGTTGGGCATGAGGGGGCCGTTTCCAAGGATCCCGACGAGGCCACGCTCTGGGAGGCGCTGGTGCGACCCGGCGGCAAGCTCAAACCCGGGCGGCTCGTGAACATCGCGCCGGGGTTCGACGTCGAGATCGTCGATGGCGCGCCGGGTGGCGGTCGGATCGTGAGGCTCGTTGTCGACGGTTCGGTACGGGAGGCCTTGGAGGCGCATGGCCGTGTGCCACTGCCTCCCTATCTCGAGCGGGACGACGAACCACTGGACCGGGAGCGCTACCAGACCGTGTACGCCCGNGTACCGGGCTCGGTGGCTGCNCCCACAGCNGGACTGCACTTCACTCCGGAACTGCTGGAGATGATCGACGAGAAGGGCGTGGAGCGTGTGGCGGTCACCCTGGACGTGGGGGTGGGGACGTTTCGCCCCGTGGAGGCCGATGATCCGGCCNGGCACGACATGCACAGCGAGCAGTACTTNGTGTCCGCCGAGGCGGCGGAGGCGATCAACGCCGCGCGAGGGGAGGGGCGGAGCATCTGGGCGGTGGGCACGACCGTGGTGCGCACGCTNGAGAGTGCAGCCCGCGANGGGGTGGTGGGGGAAGGGAGCGGGGCGACGGACCTGTTCNTCCGGCCGCCCTACGACTTTCAGNTGGTGGACGGGTTGATTACGAACTTCCACCTGCCACGGTCGACGCTCCTGATGCTGGTGGCCGCATTCGGCGGGTACGAGAGGACGATGGAGGCGTACGGTGTGGCGATCCGCGAGGGTTACCGGTTCTACTCGTACGGGGATGCGATGGTGGTNCGGTAATCACNCTTCAGAGGAGAAANAANTTGCCCANGATTNGTCTCGTGAGTTCGTGGTTGGCGTGTATCACGGCGTGAGGCACTGTGTCCGCAANGACAAGGTTTGTTGCTTGCCNGTNACCCACNGGATGCGGCATGAGAGGGAAAACTCTAAGTTAGCCGTCCACTTTGCGGGATAGAAATGGACGGGCGAGCCGTGAACCATCCTGTTGATTTGATCCACCGAAGGGAGCTCTGATGGTCAGTCGACGAGAGGCGTTGCGACGCATGGGCGGTTTGGCGGCTGGGGCGGCCGCGATGGGTTGTTCTGGGGAGACGGATTCTGGTGGGGCCATTTCGGCCGAGGCCTCCATGACCGCCGCGAGTAGCGGGTCCGGCACGACGCCTCTGGCGCCGCTCGGCGTTCAGCTCTACACGCTACGCTCGGAGATGGAGGGCAGGGTAGAGCAGACGCTCGAGCGTGTGGCCGCGATTGGCTACCAGGAGGTCGAGTTCGTACGATCTCAGTATTTCGGTCACTCGCCCACCGAGATCCGGGAGATGCTCGCAAGGACCGGGCTGCGCTCCCCGGCCTCCCATATCACTCCCAGCTTCGAGACCGACGCTTGGGCAAGGATTCTGGATGACGCGAACGAGGTCGGGCACGAGTACGTCGTGGTGGCGTCGATCCCTCTGGAGATGAGGGCCAGCCTAGACGATTGGCGGCGTACAGCCGAGTTGATGACCAGCGCCGGTGAGCGAGCCCGGGCGGCGGGCCTACGCTATGCCTATCACAATCACGACTTCGAGTTTGTCGAGATGGACGGCCGTGTGGCCTTCGACGTTTTCTGCGAGGAGTCCGATCCCGAGNTGGTGCAGATCGAGCTGGATCTCTTCTGGATCATTCACGGCGGCGGTGATCCTGTAGCGTTCTTCGACCGGTGGCCTGGGCGCGTCCCACTGGTCCACGTGAAGGATCGCACGGCCGCAGGCGAAATGGTGGACGTGGGTGCGGGTGTCATCGACTGGCCCGGGCTCTTCCGACACATCGATCACGCGGGGATGAAGCACTTCTTGGTCGAACATGACCGCCCGGATGGACCCTTCCGATCTATCGAGGCCAGCTACCGATACTTGAGTGCGCTCGAGGTCTGATTTCGATCAACGGACACCACCCAGGTCACACGCTGCACGGGTCGTGAGGTGCGCCCCTGTTGGGGCCTCCTACTCGTCCTGATCTGAAAGTGGTTCGGTCATGATCAGGCCAGTCCTAGATACTCGAGGACTTCTCGAGGCGGTGGATCCCACCGCTCCAACGGTACGTTGCCGATGTAGGGGAGATCTTGCATCCCCTCCTCCGTGGTCCAGAAGGCGCCGGCCGTGAGGTCACGGACCCGCGTGAAGAAGCGGGCTCCGGTCTGAAATTCAGGTGCNGCGTCCGGNAGGTAGGCGATGTCAGAGCAGATGCCGTCCTTGCGCTCGGGACTNAGATCCCGGAAGCGCGTGCCTTGCCCGAAGCGGCGACCCGTCTCTTCATCGAGCCACACGAGTCCTTCCCGGATGAGAACCCGGTCACGGCCCATGCGCGAGTAGGGAGCGCTCACCCACTCGTCGATGTAGTCGTGCGTGCCCAACTGACTTGCGGAAGGGGAGCGCTCATCCGCTGGAATGATCACGTCACAGAGTGAAGCGAGTGTCTCCAGTTCGTCCTGGGTGAGGATGCGCTCCCAAGGGATGACCGGCGACAGGAGATCCGGGTCCCACGCNGTACCGGTGGGGCCGGCGGTACCGATCGAGAGGGACCCATCGGCCCCGTCTTCGGCCTCGGTCGCACAGGAAGTCAGACCGGGGGTCGCCGCTGCCACAGCCATGACCTTCAGCGCCATCCGCCGGTTCATNGGGATGAGCATTGGAAGGGTTNTCTGCTCGTGGTCGCTATCGCGCTGTTTCCGCTTGCTCATCCGATNCTCCCGCGCTGGAGCTCGTTCACCAGATAGTCCGTCGCGCGCCATGCGACGGCCATGATGCTCAACGTCGGGTTNTTGTCCGCGTTGGACAGAAAGCATCCGCCGTCGGTCACGAAGAGGTTGTCCACCTCCCACGACTGGCAGAAGGAGTTGAGCACCGAACTCGACGGATCGTCACCCATACACGCGCCGCCNACTTCGTGAATGATGTCGCCGGGCGGCGCGATGGCATCGGCGCCGTCATCGTTGATGGTGCTGAGTACCCGACCACCCATCGATTCGATGATATCGGCGAAGGTGTGCTCCATGTGGCGGGCTTGGTTCAGTTCGTGGTCCGACCACTTCCAATGGAAGCGAAGGACCGGGATACCCCACTGATCCACNGTGTCCGGATCGAGNTCACAGTAGCAGTCCTCGTTGGGAATCATCTCTCCTCGGCCNGCGAAGCCGACGAACGATCCGTAGTAGCGACGGCAGTCCTCTTTGAACGCCTGTCCGTAGGATCCTCCCGTGAAGCGCTCCAGCCGGTTGAACGTGCCGCCGCTCGGCATGCGCCGNCCTCCNCCCAACTCGATGTGATAACCCCTNGCGAAATCCAGANCACCCCGGGCCTGCTCCTGGTATAACCACCACGGCACATACATATGCATGGCCGAAGCGCCGTCCGCGTTGTGGGGCGGCATGTTCTCCAAGGCCGGAATCTGNCCTTGNACGCCGGCGCCCACCGTGTCCATGATGTACTTCCCGACGAGTCCGCTTCCGTTGGCGAGGCCGTCTGGAAACAAGTTGCTTTTCGAGTTGAGAAGGATCCGAGCGGAGGAGAGAGCGCTCGCCGCAAGGATCACCACGCGTGCGTTGGCCCGCTCGTCAAGCCCGGTTCGCTTGTCGATATAGTGCACGCCGGTGGCACGTCCCCGGGCGTCGATCGTCACCTCACGCACCATGGCGTCGGTGACGAGGTCCACGTTGCCCGTAGCCATGGCCGGCGGAATCAGGACGGTGGTGGACTGGAAGTTCGCCTTGATGGAGCACCCCCGTCCGCACGGCGTGGCCCAGAAGCAGGCCGCCCGAGAGCGCATGGATTCGCTGAGCACCCGCTGGGCNAGCGGGTTGTTCGGATGTACGAGTCCNGGAAGCGTCTCGTGGTCCTGGACCTCGGAAAGCACGGCGATGTGGGAGGGGATCACTGGAATGNCCANCTCNGCACAGGCGCGTTGTTCAAAAAGCTCGTGGGCGCGCGGCGCGGGCGGGGCCAGAAGGACTCCGGGGGACGAGTTGGGTGTGTTCTCGAGCCCCTCGTTGGACCCGTACACGCCGACGAGCCTCTCGGTTTTGTCGTAATAGGGGGCCATGTCGTCGTATGACATGGGCCAGTCGAAGCCCAGACCATCCCTCGAGAAGGGCTTGTAGTCGTACGGACCCATACGCAGTGAGATGCGGCCCCAATGGTTGGTGCGGCCGCCCAGCATGCGTGGNCTCCACCAGCGAAAGTTNGTGCCCTCCGCTGATGTGTACGGTTCGCCTGGGACGTCCCAGCCCCCGTCCACCGTCGCGTCGTAGAAACCGAAAGGCTTCTCGGGCGTCCCCGCCCCNCTGAGCGGCGCATCNTTTGGGAGCTGGAACATGGGCGTCTCAGCGACGGGATCGTAGTTCCGNCCCGCTTCGAGCAAGAGGACCCGCACTCCCTCCACTGCAAGGAGATAGGCGCACATGCCACCGGCGGCGCCCGAGCCGACTACGATGACATCGTAGTCCTGTTGGGCCTTGCTCACGGCAGCCGCCGGATCTTGATGTTCCGGAAGGCGACNACGTCCCCGTGTTCCTGGAGNCCGATGTGGCCNNTGGACGCCTGCCCGTATTCGGGCCATTGGCTGAACTTGCTAGCGGCGACCCGCTCCAGCCAATCGACGCTGCCCAACTCGTATTCCACGGTACGGAAGCCGTTTAACCAATGCTCCACGTGGTAGCCGTTCACAAGAATGCGCACGGAGTTCCACTCCCCGACGGGATGTGCCAAGCCGCGGGGGGCCGGATGGATTGCATAGTTGGACCCCACCGAGGTGAGAGGTGAGCGACCGTCGGCGTGGTTGTCGTCGTCGAGGATCTGCATTTCGGGGGCGCCCATGTAGATCTGCTCAGGGCCCTCCACTGCACGGAACAGGATCCCGCTGTTCCCGCCGAGCTCCACCTTCCACTCCAGGGTCAGGTCGAAGTTTTCGAACTGCGCCGTGGTGATGAGATCCCGTCCCCGTCCGACGCGGGTGAGCTCTCCGTCCAGCACCTGCCATCCCTCCGGCACCGCGTCCATCATATAGCCGCGCCACCCGTCCGTGCT
>PAUA01000037.1 GCA_002712565.1 Gemmatimonadota bacterium
CTGGACCCCTTGACGAAGAAGGAGCCGATGATCGAGGCCAACATGCCCGCGAAGGCGATAGCCATCGGGAACGACAGGAGGGAGATGTTGGTCACAGCCGAGGCCTGTTCGGCGCCCAGTCCGAGGGCAAACGCCACCAGCGAGATCGGCGCCAGTATCGAGCCGGCGTAACTCTCGAAGAGATCGGCACCCATGCCGGCGACGTCGCCAACGTTGTCGCCAACGTTGTCGGCGATGGTCGCCGGGTTGCGTGGGTCGTCCTCGGGGATACCCGCCTCCACTTTGCCGACCAGGTCGGCGCCGACGTCGGCGGCCTTGGTGTAGATGCCGCCGCTCACCCTGGAGAAGAGGGCGATGGAGGATGCGCCCAGGCCGTAGGCCGTGACGACCTCGAAGGCGTCGTCCACCTCGAGTACGAGGACGAAGACGATGTAGACGGCCATCAGGCCCAGCAGGGCGAGGCCTGCCACCGAGAAGCCCATGACGGCACCACCACGGAACGCTATGGACAGGGCCTTGCCGGGTCCGTCCTTGGCTGCCTGGGTGGTGCGTGCGTTGGCCATGGTCGCAACGGTCATGCCGATGTAGCCGGCCAGCGCCGAGAGCGTCGCACCGATCACATAGGTCACCGCCGCAGCTGGCGCTATCAGGGCGGCGATGAGGATCGTCATGGCGGCCACGAAGACCGACACCCAGCTGTATTCCTTCTTGAGGAAGGCCGTGGCGCCCTTCTGGATCTCGGTCATCAGGAAGACCATGCGTTCGCTGCCGGGATCGGCGGCCTTCACGTTCTTGAAGAAGAATCCAGCCAGCAGCAGGCCCAGAAGGGCCGATGCGCCTGCCAGATAGGGAATGGCGTCCAAGGAAATGTCTCCTAGATCAGATGGGACGTAACGTCACTCCGGCCGGTTGTCTCTGGGCGGAGTGGTTCGACGGAACTCGCCGCATGGGGCGGGATCGCACCGGAACCGGAGGGACTCTAGTGAGATTTGGACCTCGGGCCGTACATCGCCATCAAGGTTGGTACCTGCCTGCCGGGGTGGCGGACCTCCGAATCGTGGGCCACGATCAGGTAGTGGATTCCATGTCCGGCGATGTCGAGGCGCTCAGGGTCGGGATGCTGGTCCGCCGCCGGCGGCTCTCCGATGTTGAGGTGTCCAGGGTCTCGGCAGTCATCGTGGAACGCCTCCTCGGGCTCCCCGAGATGCTCTCCACGCGGACCATCGGTGCCTACATGGGCATACGGGGCGAGGTGGACCCCTCTCCACTACGTGACGACGGGCGTTTCGAGGTGGCGCTGCCGGTGGCCACGCCAGGAGAACCCCTTCGCTTCGTGGTCCCTGACGAGGAGCTGCATTCCGGTCCGTACGGCATCCCGCAACCGGGTTCCGGTCGGGAGGTCGAACCCTGTTCTCTGGAGGTCGTCCTGGTGCCCCTGGTTGTCGCCGACCTGCGAGGCAACAGGGTCGGCCACGGAGCCGGCTTCTACGACAGGACCTTCGGCGGCTGCCGGAAAGGCAGCGGTGTCGGGCCGATCCTGATCGGAATCTGCCATGCATTCCAGGTGGTGGACGCACTCGAAGCGCGTCCCTGGGACGTGCCGATGGACCTCCTCGTCACCGATGCCGGGCTTGTCCGGCCGGGGAGCTGAACGGGTGGAGGACCCACGTCGGTCACCGGCATTGGGGATTGCCACCGCTTCAGGCCTCCCATGGGGAAGGATTGGCCGGTGCGCATAATCGTGGTGGGAGCCGGCGAGGTCGGCTCCTACGTAGCCGAACGTCTCAGCAGCCAGGGCCACCATGTGGCCCTCATCGAGTCCGACCCTGTGCGGTTCCGGGAGATCCAGGAACAGCTCGACGTAATGACGATCCTCGGGAGCGGCACCGACCCACTGACGCTCGGCGCTGCCGGCGTCAAGGATGCGGACCTGCTCGTGGCCGTGACGCCCTATGACGAGACCAACATCCTGAGTGCCCTGCTGGCCCGTGGATCCGGCGTGTCCAAGACGGTCGTGCGCGTGGAGTCCCGTCGCCTCCGCCATGCCGACGTGGAGGCCCTCTTCGACGGGGTGGACGACCATCTCGTAATCGATCCGGACGAGGAGGTGGCCCACGCCGTCCTCCGACTGATGGAGTACCCGGGCGCCATGGAGGTCAACCAGATGGCGGGTGGCGAGGTGGAGGTTCTGACCGCCCGCCTGCCCGGCCACGCGCCCCTCGTGGGCGTGTCGCTGAAGGCCCTCGGTGCCGAGCTGGAGCCCGACTGGGACTTCATCGTGGGTTCGATCACCCGCCGGGAGGACGATGCCTACGAGGAGGTCACGATCATCCCGCGGGGCGACTGGATCCTGCGGGAGGGCGACCTCCTCACGGTCATATGCAAGCGCCGGGCGCTGCGGGACGTCACGGCCAGGATGGGNCTCGCNCACGACATGCCNNANCGGGCNCTGCTGCTCGGCGGGGGCCGNACNGNCCAGATGCTNGCGGAGTCNCTNATCCAGCGNGGCCTGGACGTGGCCATCATCGAGNAGAAGNAGGAGAGGGCNGANGAGCTNNGCGNGNNGCTGGANNNNGCNNTGACCGTCTACNGGGGCGACATNACNGATGCNNCGATGCTGGAGGAGGCCGGNGTNGCCAGCCAGGACGTGGTNATNGCCCTCACCGGAGCCGACGACGCGAACGTCCTGGCNTGCCTGTATGCNAAGGCNGCNGGNANGCGCCACNGGNGNTCNNGGGAGGCNGCCGGNCCCGAGACCATCGCCGTGGTCCACAGGCTGCNNCTCCTGGACCTNNTGGAGACNCACGAGGTGGANGCCACCCTCAGCCCNNGNACNGCCACNGCCAACAGCGTGCTGCGCTTCGTNAGGGGAGAAGGNGAGACNGTCGCNGCCGTGGCCACCTCCCTGCACGGTGATGCCGAGGTGCTGGAGTTCGCCGTGGCCGANGGCTGNCGCTGCGANGGNCGNNTGATCGCCGACCTGGGCCTCCACGAGGACGTNNTCATCGCNGCCATCGTCCGTGATGGAAAGCCNCAGATCGGCCGTGGCCGCAGCACCCTGCGGGCACGNGANCACGTGATAGCNGTGACCCGACCAGANTCGGCTCCGCTCCTCTCGTCGCTCTTCGAGTGACCCGGTCGACCAGATGATCCGCACCGTCCTGGCCGGACTCCGGCCTACGACGGTCCCAGGCTTGAGATGGTCCTCCAGGGTGACCGCCGGCGCCCTGGCCCTGGTCGCCGCTGCCGGGATGTTCTCGGTCCTGGCTACCGCCTCGGGAATCGCCGACCTGCTCGGCAACGGCGACGACACGGTCCTGCTCGTGANGCTCGGCGGTCTGGCCGGCCTTGCCTCCAGCATCGGCTTCACGAGGGTCCGATCAGCCCAGCGGATCCGCGATGCGGACGTCCTGGGCGGCGTCACCCTGTGCCTGCTCATCCTGATCGTGATGGTGGGTGCCCTGCACCTCCTGATCGGCACGACAGGGTCGTTCGTGGACGCCCTGGCCGATGCGACCGCTGGGCTGACCACGACCGCTCTCGGGGTGCTCTCGCCGGACGCCGGCGACCACGCCGGACGCTTCCTGCGGGCCGGGAGCCAGTGGATCGGCGGATTCGGTGCCCTCATGGTGGCCGTCGCCATCCTG
This sequence comes from Gemmatimonadota bacterium, assembly GCA_002712565.1. Next base: position 3,648 of record PAUA01000037.1, read on the forward strand.
CCGTTCTTCGGAGCCGAACGGGAGTTCGCCGACCGTTCCCGGCTGGGTGGACGGCGCCCCCTGGCCCCGAACCGGCGGACCGCCGTGCGAAACATCGTCTACCTGCACGGCGTCGTCTCGGTGGGGACCTGGGTGGGCTTCACCCTGGCTGGCCTGGGTGCCTTCGACGCCCTCATGGTGGCCATGGCCACGGTCTCCACCGGGGGCATGGTGGACGGCGACCCCTTCGCCTCCCCTGCGGTGCAGTACGTGGCCATCATCGGCATGGCCGTCACCGGCACCAGCCTGGTGGTCCTCTGGCGTCTCGTGGTCGGCCGATCCCGGGGACTCCTGCGGTCCGTCGAGCTGCGCGTCTATCTGGGCCTCCTCGTCTCGGGTACGGCCCTGTTCCTGCTGTGGACCGGGGGATCCGGGCCTGACGGCATCCGACGGGCCGCNTTCACGGTGACGGCGGCGGTCACGACCACCGGCTTCCCGTCGGCTCCATCCGGCACCTGGGCGGCGGCGGCGCCCGTACTCCTCCTGGGCCTCGTGTCCATCGGACCGATGACAGGTTCGACCGGCGGTGGCTTCCAGATCATGAGGCACCGTGCCCTCCTCCAGATCGCCCTGCGGGAGATGGTCCGCCAACTCCACCCGCGNGTGGTGTCCAGGGTGCGTCTGGGAGGGCGTGTCGTGGCCGAGTCGACGCTCTCGCAGATCGTGGTCGTCCAGTTCCTGGTGGTCAGCGTCGTGTTCGCCACCGCCACCGTGGTCGCCGCAATGGGCCTGGACCTGGCCACAGCGCTGGGCGTGGCAGTGCATGCCATCTCCACGGGTGGCCCCGTGCGGGCCCTCGACGGGTCCCTCCTGGATCCGACGGACTGGTCTGCTCCGGTTCGCCTGGCGATCCTCCCGGCCATGGTCATCGGTCGCCTCTCCATCTATCCGGTCATGGTCGCCGCCAGCAGCACTGTCTCCGTGGTCCGACACCGGGTGCGGCTGAGGCGCCGGATACGCGCATACAGGGGACGGACCCGATGACGTACCGGAGGTCCGGCCCACGGGATCGGACGGCTCGGCAGAGGGACAGGGTCCGGAGCACCACAGCTCACGTCACCGGCCTGGCGCTCATGTTCATCTCGGCGGGGATGCTGCTGTCGGCCGTCGTCGAGTACGTGGATGGGACGAGTGGGACCGCCCTCCTGCTGGCGACGGTGGTGACGGCGGTCCTCGGCACGATGCTCTGGCGGTCGACCCGGCCCGGGGTACTGGACCACGCCACGATCTTCACGGCCGTGGGGACCACGTGGCTGGTGGCGTCGGCGTTCGGAGCGTTGCCGTACCTGTTCGCCGGCACCTTCGCCGTGGCTGGGCGACCGTGGGCCGTGGTCCTGGCCGACGCCCTGTTCGAGTCCATCTCGGGCTACTCGTGTACGGGTTCCACGGTGTTCGGCGGGCACAACCTGATCGGCGACCAGGGCTCCGGGGTGCTGCTCTACAGGCAGCTCACCCAGTGGGCGGGCGGCATGGGAATAGTCGTGCTGGTGGTGACGGTGCTGCCATCCCTGCGTGCCAGCGGCCTGGGCCTCATCGATGCCGAGGCACCGGGCATGGGCGTGGATCGTCTGGCCCCCCGTGTCCGGGATACCGCCACCCGCTTCTGGAAGTTGTACGCCGGCCTAACCGCCCTGATCGCCGTCGGCCTGCTGGCTGCCGGCATGGGCCCCTTCGACGCCATTGCCCATGCCCTCACGACAGCCTCCACCGGCGGCTTCTCCACCCGGGACGCTTCCATCGGCCATTGGGACAGTCTCGGCGTGGAGCTCGTCCTGGTCGTCGCCATGGTGCTCGGTGCAGCCAACTTCACGCTGCACTGGCGGTCCCTCTCGCTGAAGCGGGTCGTGCACTTCCGGGACCACGAGTTCCGTGGCTACCTGGCCATCCTCGGATTGGGCACCCTGCTGGTAACCGGCATGCTGACGATGGACGGCATGGGAATCGGCAGGGCGCTGCGCATGGCGGTGTTCAACGTCGTCACACTGGGCACCAGCAGCGGTTTCGGCAACGCCACCGGGGCCGAGAGCAGCGGCGACTTCGTTCGNTGGGCAGCCGGGCCGCAGATGATCCTGCTCTTCCTGATGGTCTTCGGCGGCTGCACCGGCTCCACTGCGGGCGGCGTGAAGGTGATGCGCCTCCGGGTCGGCATGGCGGACGCCTACCGGACCCTGCGGGCCTTCCGGCGGCCGAGGGCCCTGTATCCGGTCTGGCAGGGTGCCCGGACGGTGCCAGAGGCCATCGTGGCCCGCATCGCCGGCTTCATGGTGGTCTACGGAATGCTGGTGGTGGTCGGCACGATGGTGGTGACAGCCCTGGGAACCGACCTGGTGACCGCCGTGGGTGGCGTCATCGGCGCCCTCGGGAACATGGGGCCGGCCCTCGGGGAGGTCGGGCCCACCGATTCCTTCGTGGATGGCTTCTCCACACCCGCCCGGATGGTGCTGGCCGTCCTGATGCTGGTGGGTCGGCTCGAGATATTCCCGATGCTGCTCATGTTGGTGGCGCCATACCGATCGCTCCGCGGGGCCGGCAGAGGGGGCCGTTCCTGAGGGCCGGCGGTACGGCTCAGCCCAGCAGTACCACCAGCAGGTCCCTGAGTCGGGCCGGGTCGGCGCTACCGCAGAGCTCACGGGCGCTGTGCATCGCCAGTTGGGCCACCCCGAGGTCCACGGTACGAATGCCGAGNACCGCTGCCGTGGCCGGTCCTATCGTCGAGCCGCAGGCCATGTCGGAACGACTCACGAAGGACTGGATCTGGACTCCTGCCCGCTCGGCGGCCAGCCTCACGATTCCGGCGCCGACNGCGTCGGTTGCGTACCGTTCCCGTGCGTTGAACTTAAGGACGGGACCGCCGTCGAGGAGGATCCGGTGTTCGGGATCGTGCCGCTCCGGATAGTTCGGATGGGTGGCGTGGGCGCCGTCCACGGAGAAGNCGATCGAGTCGCCGGTCGGCCGGCCGTCAAGGCCCACGAANTGGCGGAGGGTCCGTTCCAGGAGGGGGCCGGCGGCTCCGGTGGACGAGACGCTTCCGACCTCCTCATGGTCGAACAGCGCCAGGACCGGAACCGGGCCGTGACCCTCGGCGGCGGCGACCAGGGCTTCGGTCCCGGCATGGCAGGAGAGCAGGTTGTCGATCCGAGGGGCGCTGACCATGTCCTCCTCCAGACCCACGAGACGGGACGGCGTGAGGTCGTGGAACATCACGTCGAAGGCCAGGACATCGCCGGGATCCACCCCGGCCGCCGACGCCACCAGGGCTCCGAAGTCCCCGTCCTGCGCGGTTCCGGGCCCCAGGACGGGGGAGAGGTGCACCTGTGGGTTCAGGACCAGCCCCTTGTCGTTCACCCCCCGATCCAGGTGGACCGCCAACTGGGGGATCCTGGCCACGGGACGATCATCGCGAACCAGCACCACGCGTGTGCCAGCGCCGTTCCGTACGACAAGTCGGCCTGAGAACCCGAGGTCCCGGTCCAGCCAGGAGTTCAACAGGGCACCGCCGTAGACCTCCACGCCCACCTGGCGGCATCCCGCTCCGGACCGATCGGGCACCGGCTTCAACCGCAGGTTGGGGCTGTCCGTGTGGGCCCCGACGATCCTGAGGGGCGCATCCGGCGACCTTCCCTCGTCAGCCCAGGCAATCAGGGCACCACCCGACCTGATCAGGTGGCGGCCCGGAGCCGGCACCGCCCCGTCCTGGTCCAGCTCGGTGAATCCAGCGGCCGTGAGGCGTAGCGCCGCCTCTTGAACGGCGTGGTAGGGGCTGGGGGAGGAATCGATGAAACGGCACAGATCCAGTGCCGAAGAGGTGTCGGTGACGGGCATTGCCCTATATTGGTCCCTCCACGGCCTACGTGAGACGCCAGCAGAGGTATGGCGTCCATCCAAGCCACTCGCTCCGACCGACGACGTTCCGGGCGATCTCCAGACGGTGGGCCCGATCGGGTCCATGATCCCGGGAGACGACCCAACCGAAATGTCAGCCGAACCCGAGCAGCAGCGCCCGGCGCGTGCCACCGGAACCCCAACCATGCGCGCCAACAGCGACCTACCCCCAGCCCAGGGTCTCTACCTGCCCCGCTTCGAACACGACTCCTGCGGGGTCAACTTCGTCTGCCACCTGAAGGGCGAGGCCAGTCACCGGATCGTCGAGTTGGGGCTCGGGGCGCTCTGCAGGATGCAGCATCGGGGTGCTCTCGGGGCCGAGGAGAACACGGGAGACGGAGCCGGCATCCTGCTCCAGGTTCCAGACGCCTTCTACCGCCAGGTCCTGCCGTTCGAACTGCCTGAGGCAGGGTCCTACGCGACCGGCATCGCCTTCCTGCCCGCCGAACCGGACATGGCCGACCGGGCCNTCGGAATGGTCGACGAGATCATCCGCCAGGAGGGCCTGGAAATACTCGGATGGCGAGACCTCCCGATAGACGACTCGATGATCGGCGACGCCGCACGAGCCGCTCAGCCCACCTTCCGGCAGTTGTTCCTGGCCGGCACCCCGGGCGCCGACGGCCGACCTTCGGGCATCCTCCTGGATCGTCTGGCGTACGTGGTCCGCAAGCGGGTGGAGCACGAGATCCGATCGGGTGATGAAGGCACCGCGTCGACGACGCCGAGCGTCTACTTCCCCTCCCTCTCGGCCCGGACGATCGTCTACAAGGGGATGCTCACCAACGTCCAGCTGGCNGAGTTCTTCACCGACCTCACCGACCGGCGCCTCGAGACCGCACTGGTGCTGGTCCACTCCAGGTTCTCCACGAACACCTTCCCCTCCTGGCCGCTGGCACACCCGTACCGGATGGTTGCGCACAACGGGGAGATCAACACGGTCCAGGGAAACAGGAACTGGATGCGTGCCCGCGAGGCCCTCATGGAAACCGACCTGATTCCCGGGGACATCCAGAGGATCTTCCCGATCTGCACGCCGGGGGCCAGCGATACGGCCGGCTTCGACGAGGCACTGGAGCTCCTCACACTGGGCGGTTACCCGCTCTCCGAGGCCGTCCTGATGATGATCCCGGAACCGTGGGAGAACCACGCCGAGATGTCCGAGGAGCGTCGGGCCTTCTACCAGTACCACGCATCGCTCATGGAGCCCTGGGACGGGCCGGCTTCGATCGCCTTCACGGACGGCACGGTGATCGGTGCGGTCCTGGACCGCAACGGACTGCGCCCCAGCCGCTACTGGGTTACCGACGACGACCTGGTCGTCATGGCCAGCGAGGTCGGCGTGGTGGACGTCCCCAGCAGCCAGGTGGTCGAGAAGGGACGCCTGCAGCCGGGCCGGATGTTCCTCATCGACACCAGCGAGGGACGGATCATCCGGGACGACGAGATCAAGGCCGGTCTGGCATCGGCCCGGCCCTACCGCGAGTGGCTGGACGCCAACCTCGTACACCTGGACGACCTGCCACCAGGCAACCAGGTCAACACCGACGAGGGCACGCTCGTACAGCGTCAGCAGGCCTTCGGATACACCCATGAGGCACTCAAGGTGCTCCTGGCCCCGATGGCCCGCGATGGGAAGGGGGCGATCGGATCCATGGGAACCGACACCCCGGTGGCGGNCCTCTCGCACATGAACCGGCCCATCTACGACTATTTCCAACAGCTCTTCGCCCAGGTCACCAACCCTCCGTTGGATGCCNTNCGCGAGGAGCTCATCACCGCCGTGTGCACCACCGTGGGCCCAGAGGGAAACCTGCTGGANCCCGAACCGGGCAGNTGCAGGCAGATCCACCTTCCCCATCCGGTCCTGACCGAAGCGCAGCTGGCAGCCATCGTGGGCCTGGACGGAGAGGGAGCCCCCGGTGGCTTCACCAGCCGGGTCCTGGATGCCCGCTACGAGGTGGCGCGCGGCGGCGAGGGCCTGGCCGAGGCGCTGGAGAGGCTCCGCGCCGATGCGTCCGCCGCTGTCGCCGACGGTGTCGACATCCTGGTCATCAGCGATCGCAGCCCCACCCCGACCCTGGCCCACATCCCGTCACTCCTGGCGACCGGTGCGGTCCACCACCACCTCATCCGGGAGAAGACCCGCACCCGCGTCGGCCTGCTGGTCGAGAGCGGGGATGCCCGCGAGGTCCACCACGTCGCCCTCCTGCTCGGGTATGGGGCATCGGCCGTCTGTCCGTACCTGGCCTTCGCCTCGGTGGACGCCATGGCGGCGGTCGGCCACCATGGCCTGTCCACGACCATGACGCCCGAGAAGGTACGTCGGAACATCGTGAAGGCGTTCGACCAGGGCCTTCTCAAGATCATGTCCAAGATGGGCATCTCGACGGTGGCCTCCTACACCGGTGCCCAGATATTCGAGGCCATCGGCATCGGGAACGACGTGGTGGAGTCCTGCTTCACCGGAACCGTCAGCCGACTGGGTGGNGTGGGGCTGGACGTCCTGGCCGCCGAGGTGGCAGCGAGCCATGCCATGGCCTTCCCGGAGAACCCCGAGGAGCGGGCACACCGCACCCTCGAGGAGGGAGGCGAGTACCGGTGGAGGCGCGACGGCGAATACCACCTCTTCAACCCGGAGACGGTCTTCAAGCTGCAGCACGCCACACGGGAGGGGCGATACGACGTCTTCAAGGAGTACACGCGTCTCGTCGATGACCAGTCCCGGAACCTGGCGACCCTGCGTGGGCTGTTCGAGTTCCGGGAGGGCATGAGGGAGCCGGTACCGATCCACGAGGTCGAGTCGATCAGGGCGATCATCAGCCGTTTCTCCACCGGTGCCATGTCCTACGGCTCGATCAGTGCCGAGGCCCATGAGACCCTGGCCATTGCCATGAACCGGATAGGCGGCAAGTCCAACACGGGCGAGGGTGGCGAGGACCCCGACAGGTTCACGCCCGAGGCCAACGGAGACCTCCGTCGGTCCGCCATCAAGCAGGTGGCCTCGGGACGGTTCGGCGTGACCAGCGAGTACCTGGTGAACAGCGACGACCTCCAGATCAAGATGGCCCAGGGAGCCAAACCCGGCGAGGGCGGGCAGCTGCCGGGCCACAAGGTGTACCCGTGGATCGCCANGACACGTCATTCGACCCCCGGCGTGGGCCTCATCTCGCCACCACCCCACCACGACATCTACTCCATCGAGGACCTGGCCCAGCTCATCTACGACCTCAAGAACTCCAACCCGGTGAGTCGCATCCACGTGAAGCTGGTGTCCGAGGTGGGGGTGGGAACCGTGGCTGCCGGCGTCTCGAAGGCCCATGCGGACGTGGTCCTGATCTCCGGACACGATGGTGGGACCGGCGCCTCGCCGCTCACCTCCATCAAGCACGCCGGTGCACCCTGGGAGCTGGGCCTGGCAGAGACGCAGCAGACCCTGCTCCTGAACGACCTGCGGGACAGGATCGTGGTGCAGGTGGACGGTCAGCTCAAGACCGGCCGCGATGTCGTGATCGCCGCACTGCTGGGTGGTGACGAGTTCGGCTTCGCCACAGCCCCGCTGGTGGTCTCCGGTTGCGTGATGATGCGGGTCTGCCATCTGGACACCTGCCCGGTCGGGGTGGCCACGCAGAGTCCGGAGCTTCGCAAGAAGTTCACCGGCCGGCCGGAGTTCGTCGTGAACTTCTTCGAGTACATCGCCGAGGAGGTACGCGAGATCCTGGCGGCCCTCGGCTTCAGGAGTCTCGAGGAGGCCATCGGCCAGACCGAGACGCTGGACGTCCGGAGTGCCGTGGAGCACTGGAAGGCCAGCGGTCTGGACCTGACGCCCATCCTCCACGTTCCCGACGTGGGTGATGCCGACCGGAGGAACACGAAGAGCCAGGACCACGGACTCGAGGACATCCTGGACCGACGCCTCATCGAGGTGTTCGAGCCCTCCCTGGAGAGATCGGAACACGTCAGGTTCGCCACCCCCATCACGAACGTGGACCGCTCGGTGGGGACCATGCTCGGGTACGAGTTGACGCGTCGCCACGGCGGGGCCGGGCTCCCCGATGGCACCATCGAGGTGGACCTGGTGGGTTCGGCAGGCAACAGCTTCGGAGCCTTCGTGCCCCGTGGAATCACCCTCCGCCTGACCGGCGACGCCAACGACTACGTCGGCAAGGGGCTNTCNGGNGGCCGNATAGCGATCTGGCCCCCGGCNGATTCGCCGTTCGTGGCCGAGGAGCAGATCATCGCCGGCAACGTCCTGCTCTACGGNGCCACCTCNGGCGAGGCCTTCTTCCGNGGTCGGGTNGGNGAACGCTTCTGNGTGCGCAACTCGGGNGCGACGGCNGTNGTNGANGGNATCGGCGACCACGGGTGCGAGTACATGACGGGNGGCAGNGCCGNGATCCTNGGNCCCACNGGTCGGAACTTCGCAGCCGGCATGTCCGGCGGAATCGCCTTCGTGCACGACCCGGAGGGCTCCTTCCCGGCNCGGGTGAACCCGGANATGGTCCTGGTCGAGGCNCCCGACGANGATGACNTGGCNTGGTTGGGCGACNTGGTGGAACTNCACCGCCTGGAGACCGGGTCNNCNGTNGCCGANAGGCTGCTGGCNNNCTGGNAANTCGAATCNNNGNGGTTCGTGAAGGTGATGCCGACCGACTACAANCGGGTGANGGAGGCGGCGGCAGCGGCGAGGGCCTCCGGACGTGACGAGGTGGAGGCGGTCATGGCCTCCTCCCGGACCTAGGAAGCAGACATGGGCGACGCACGGGGATTCCTGAAGCACGACAGGCAGTTGCCGGACCGGCGATCGGTGCCGGTACGCCTGCGCGACTGGCGCGAGGTCTACGAGCCGTTCCCGGACGAGACCCTCCGTCATCAGGCGAGCCGCTGCATGGACTGCGGCATCCCGTTCTGCAACGACGGCTGTCCCCTGGGCAACCTCATTCCCGACTGGAACGACCTCGTCTACCNGGACCACTGGCGTGAGGCCAGCGACCGACTCCACGCCACGAACAACTTCCCCGAGTTCACGGGCCGCCTCTGTCCGGCGCCATGCGAGGGATCCTGCGTACTGGGCATCAACGAACCACCGGTGACCATCAAGCAGGTCGAGGTGAGCATCGTGGACAGGGCCTGGGCCGAGGGGTGGATCACCCCGCTGGTTTCGGCCGAGAACACCGGGCGCCGGGTGGCCGTGGTCGGTTCAGGGCCNGCCGGCCTCGCAACGGCCCAGCAACTCACCAGGGCGGGACACGGCGTGGTGGTGTTCGAACGGGCGGATCGCATCGGGGGCCTGTTGCGGTACGGGATCCCTGAGTTCAAGATGGAGAAGCGTCACCTGGACCGTCGCCTGGCGCAGATGGAAGCCGAGGGCACGGAGTTCCGGACCAACACGACGGTGGGGGTGGACCTCCCGGTGGAGCAGCTACGAGCTGACCACGACGCAGTCGTACTGGCCTGCGGTGCCACCCAGAGTCGGGACCTGCCCATCCCCGGACGGGACCTGGCCGGCGTGCACCAGGCCATGGACTACCTGCCCGGCTCGAACCGGGTCCAGGAGGGCGACGAGCTGAAGGCCCCCATCGACGCAGAGGGCTGCGACGTGGTCATCATCGGCGGAGGCGACACCGGCGCCGACTGCCTNGGNACGGCNCTCAGGCAGGGAGCNCGCACGGTCCACCAGTTCGAGATCATGCCGCGCCCCCCGGAGGAACGNGGNGANGGCAACCCCTGGCCCACCTGGCCAATGGTCTACCGGGTCTCGTCGGCCCACGAGGAGGGTGGCGAAAGGGTCTTCGCCATTGAGACCTCTGAGTTCATCGGTAGCGACGGTCGGGTGACGACCCTGCGGACCCACAGCGTGGAGCAGGTGTTCGTGGACGGGCGCATGTCCTTCAACCCCGTGGAGGGGTCCGTACAGGACTTCCCCGCCGACCTCGTGTTCCTCGCCATGGGATTCACCGGCCCGGAGCGCAACGAGCTCCTGGAGGGCCTAGGCGTGGAGTTGGACCAGCGGGGCAACGTGAAGCGCGACGAGGACTTCCGAACCACGGTGGAGGACGTGTTCGTCTGCGGGGACATGGGTCGGGGCCAGTCCCTGATCGTCTGGGCGATCGCCGAGGGCCGGTCCTGTGCCGCAGCGGTGGACCGTCTCCTGAGCGGGAGCACACAGCTGTCGTCTCCGGTCACACCCACCTCGGCTCCACTCCGCTGAGGTAGGAAGTGCCGACGGCCGCGCACCTCGTGGTCGTCCACCGCAACAGGGGAGCCGTCTGTGCACGGACCGTGGAGCGGTTCCTGGCCCAGGCGGACCTCACGGNGACCGTGGTCGACAACGGCTCGGAACCCGGCGAGCTGGCGGACCTGCGTGACGGCCTTGCGGAGGGCGTCGAGGGTGTCGAGGTCGTGGAGGCGGGTTCCAACCTGGGGTTCGGGCCGGGGGCCAACGTCGGACTGGAACGCTGGCTGGCAGGACCCCACGAGATCTGCCTTCTCGCACCACACGACGCCCGGCCACTGGATGGAACGGTCCAGCGGCTCCTGGAGGAGATGCGGGCCCGCCCTTCAGCCGGCCTGGCATGCGCCGACGTGGGTGACGGCGAGGTGCCNAGGATCCAGCCCTTCCTGGGTCCCATCGGTGAGCCGGGAGCTGGAGAGGATGGATGGGAGGCCGCCGACTACCCCCACGGGACCCTCATGGCGCTCCGCCGGGGATGCGTCGAGGAGGTGGGGCTGTTCGACGAGCGGTACTTCGCCTACTGCGAGGAGGCGGACCTGGGCATCCGTGCCACGCGTGCCGGATGGCAGGTGGGCCTCGTGCGGGGGGCAGTGGTGGAGAACCCCGAGAGCGGATCCGAGGCAGCCACCATCGATTACCTCATGGTCCGTAACACCCTGCTGCTCCTGGGAACCCACTTCGGCATGCGGAACGCGGCCTTCCGGGCGGGGGTGGTCCTAGTGGAGTCGGCGGTCGGGTGGTGGCGCCCCGAGGTGCGTGGCCCGTACCACACGGGCAGGTCACGGTTCATGGCGGTGGCACACGCTGCAACCGGTCGATTCGGCCCACCCTGAGGGCTGGGGCCGCCTGATCTATGACGCGGGTGGTCAGTGGGTCGGCGGCGTTGCCGTTCAGTGGGTCGAACGTCGTTCAGAAGGGCTGCGCATCCAGGAACCCCAGGGCCGCGTCGATGAAGCCGAAGTCACGTGGCGTGGCGAAGTGGTCGACGCCGCGCAGCGTCACGGACGTGGCATCGGGGAGCGCTTCGACGAGTAGGTCCGCAGGAGCGGCGAAGTCCCTGTCGCCCAGGACCACCTGCACCGGAACCCTCACGCCGGCCAGCAACTCGGCTGAGAAGACACGCCGGTCAGGTCGTTGCAGGAAGGCAGTGAGAGCTGCCCGATCAGCGCCGGCGGCATCCGGCAGGTCGGCGAAGTAGCGGAGTTCGGGGTTGCTGGCCTCACCGGTCCGCACCGCCTCGATGACAGCGGCACCCCTTGCCGGGTCCGACTCGAACAGGTTCCTTCCCACGCCGGCGACCACGATGCGTCGGAACCTCTCCGGGTGCTGCGCTGCCAGCCAGAGGATGGCCATGGCCCCGGCGGAGAATCCGATGGCGTCGACCGGCTCGTCTGGAAGCCTGTCCAGGATCCGGTCCTCCAGGTCGCGGTAGTCCTCCGGGTCCGACGGCTTGGGGGCCTCGCCGTGGCCGAGCAGGTCCACCCCGATGACGGTCCTGCCTGCGTCTCCGAGGAGGTCCACCCAGCCGTTGCCCAGCCAGGTGGCGGCGTGCGAGGTTCCGAATCCATGCACCATCAGTACGTCCGGGCCGGTCATCCGGGGAACATATCCCGGTGCCGGTTCTCCAGCCGGGTCGGGGTCGGCGAGTGGCCCCGAGGGGTGGGCGCCATGGTGCAGCATCAGGGCGGTGGCTGATGGGGTGGCCTCGCTAATCTTGCCCGGTGACGCCACAGCGCCTGCTCCTTGCGGTCGGGGTGCCCCTGGGGCTCCTGATCGCCCTGCTCTCACCGGCCTGGACGGCCTACGACGAGTTCACCCACTTCGCACGCGTGGTCGACATTGCACAGGGCAACCTCGAGCCGGACCTGAAGCCCGAGGGGGTCGGGTCGGTCATACCGGCGGCCTACAGGGAGGCCACCGACGAGATCATCATCGACCATCAGGCAGGTCGCCCACCCTGGACGCCCACCTCCATCAGGGCGCTGCTGGGGCATCGACCCGATGGGCGCACGGTGTTCGTGGACACCCGCCCGACCACCGCCTCAAGCCCGCTCGGCTACCTCCCCGCAGCGGTCGGATCCATTCTTCCGGTGGCACTTGACGCACCTGGTGTGATCGTGCTCTGGGCTGGTCGCCTTGGCTCGCTGGCGGCCTACATGCTGTTGGCCGCCTGGGCCATACGAACCGCTGCCGCCTTCCGATGGTCGATTGCCGTTGCGGCAACCATTCCACTGAACCTGGCGCTGGCGGCATCCGTCTCACCGGATGGTCTGACGATCGCCGCTGTCCTGTTGGCGGTGGCGATGTGGACCCGGGTGGAGGGGGGAGAGGAGGTGCCGCTACCGGCGCTGATCCTGTCCACCGGGATGCTGGCGCTGGCCAAGCCGCCCTACTTCCTGGTCCTCAGCCTATTCCTGGCCTCAGCCGTCCTCCAGCGGACGGCCGGCAGGATCCGTGCCGCCTGGGTAGCCGGGGCAGGGCTGCTGGTCGGCCTGGTGGCGACCGTCGCCAACTCCGGCGACAACTACCAGGCCGTCACGGTCACGATGACCGGCAGGATGGACTACGACCCAGAACTCCAGATGGACCACCTCCTGGGCGACATGCCCGGCTTCCTCTGGGCCACCGTGGACACCTGGATCACGGAGTACCGGTTCTACGTACAGGGCTGGTTCCGGCAACTGGGATTCTGGGAGGCCGACATGGCCTCGGTAGTTCCGTGGGTTTTCGTGGCCATCCTGGCGGTGTCGCTGCTGGTCCTGGACGGTGATGACATGGAGCGTCTCTCGGGAGTGCGTCGCGTCACCCTCGGCCTGGGCGTAGCGGGGCTGATCATGGCCATCTACGCCGCCAGCTTCGTCTACTTCACCGACCGACCGGACTACGACAGGATCGGTTTCCAGATGGCCAGGTACTCGGCACCACTGGCCGCGCTGGCCTTCATCGGATGGTCACCGCGTGCCCTGGTGGGGCCGGCCCGACGGCTCGGTCGACGCGTCGCCGTCGCCGGAGTGGTAGGGGTCCCGGTGGTGGCCGTGGGGGCGTCGGTCGTGACCTGGTTGTGGACGGGGGCCAACACCGAGTTGGGGTGATCCCCCAGGGTCAGGCCGCCCGTCTCTCCACGAGGGCCTGCACGGCACCGGCCGCCAGGCACAGGATGGCCAGCACGCCCAGTACGTGGTAGCCCTCGAAGAAGAGTGGCCACACGAAGTCCCGGGGGTGGCGGAAGCGGATCTGCTCGATCGCGATGAGGGCGGCGGCCGACCCCATGGCCAGGACGGCCAGGACCGGCATGGTCCGGCGGGGGATCGAGCCGCGGAGGGCCAGCGTCATGAGCAGGCCGATCACCGGGCCGGCGATGTGCCACGACGGCAGATTCACCACCGAGAAGGTGGCCACGAACAGGCCCAGGGCAACGGCCCGACCGTCGGGTACGACCCGGCGACTCCTGCGGGGATCCTCGAATACCGGTGACCCCGGCGCCAACGGACCGGAATCGCGGCGACCCCGGATGGCAACCAGGAGGCACGCCAGCGCCGCCATGACAGAAGCCCACAGGCCTATCCAGACCGTTCTCTGGGGTGCCCACACCAGGCGGAAGGAGGTACGGGCGGCGTCATCCGGAGCAACCAGCCAACCGTTGGCGAAGCCATCCACGAGACGTGGTGGGCCGTGGTCCAGCCCAGCGTCGTCCCGGAGGTGCCAGCCGGCGCTGAGGCTCTGGCCCAGGATCAGCCAGTAGGGGCTCGTGGCGCCCTCCACCTGGAGGAGGATCTCGGTCCGATCCAGCTTCTGGACGCGCAGGGATGGCATCCCAGCGTGGGTGGGTGCGATTCCGGAGGAAGCCGATGTGAGCACCAGGCGGTCCAGGTCGTACATCGAGTCTGCTCCCGCAGTCGCCACGATCCTGTGCTCGCCTTCGGAGAGCTCAAGGGTTGGGCCGCAGGCCGTCACCGTGAGGGGCCGTCTGGCGAACGCATCAGGGGTCGACCCGGTGATACGCACCGGCACGGATCGGCCGTCCAGACGCAGGAGGTCCTCACGGCAACCCGTGTCGATCCGCTGGGGGTGCTCCGGGAAGTCGAACCCGTCGGAGATGTCCACGATGGCCACCGACAGGACATCAGGTAGTCCCGAGTACCAGTTCATGGTCCGACGTTCGACCACCTCGTCGATCCGGATCGTCAGGGAGCGTCCCGTGGCGTCCGGCAGGCCGAGGTCCACCGTCACGAGATCATCGGCAGCCCGGAGTGTTCCGGGAAGGGTGGAACGTCCGATGGGCACCCCGTCGACCAGGACCGTGACCGCACTCGGGGCCGAGTGCAGCCCGTCGGCCCGGTAGGTGAGCGTCAGGTCCCTGAAGGCCCGTGGCACGGGGTGCATGATCGTCACCGCCTGACCGTCCTGCGGGCCGATCGGTGGCTGCCAGGCAGTGGTGGGATCATCGTCGAATGCGGCCCGTCCACGGGAGACCAGGTCGCCGGCGAGGCTGGCGGTGGCCCTCACCCTCGGCGCACCGGGGTCGTCCAGGAGGGCATCGTCGGCATGGGCGGACCAGCGGGCCTCGCCGCGTAGCTCGAAGGTGCGTGCCCATGGCAGGTCCATGGTCCGGTCCATCCCCCGTTCGGGTTCGGATCGAATGGGATCCCGTGGATCCGAACGCTGCCTGGTCAGCACGATGGCCAACTCTGCGCCGGAGTCGTAGCCCAGGAGGTCCGTGAGGTCGGTCGGGAGCAGGATCGTCTCGTCGGCTGCCACTCCGGCGACACCCACCTCGGCGAAGCCGACGCCCGTCACCCCTGCGTAGTGGTCCAGTCGGCCCACGTCGGTATCCCGCACCTCCAGGACCACCACCCGGACGTCGGCTCCGGAGAGGTGCACCAGCTGTCCGGGTGGGGTGCGTGACGTCGCATCCAGGACCACGTCCATGGCCTGGTCGTCGAGGTGGATCCGCAGGTCAGTGATCCAACGGTTCTGTCCCTGTGACCGTGCCTGCACGAAAGTCAGGCTCTCGATCGGCGCCGGCTCGTCGAGCGTCAGGGTGAGGTTCTCACCGACCACGTCATCGAAGGCGCCGACCGTCCAGGCGGTGTCCAGGCGACCGTCGACGGCATGGAAGGGTCGATCGCCGGCCGTGAAGGTCACCGGGTTGCCGTAGCCGGAGGCGTCGGCCCTGATGCCGGTCTGGCGTGCCACCGTGAGTGTCCCCGGTCGAACGGGCAGCACGTCGAGACGCTGGTCGGAGAGGTCGCCTCGGTCCACCTCCTCGTCCCATCGCTGCGTGTAGCCGGTCGTCTCCCTGATGGTGCCCCAGCGTCGTCCCTGCAGACGGTTGGTGTCGGTGAGGATCAGACGGGCGTTGCTCCCCAGTGCCGATGCCAGCAGTACGGGGTCGTCCAGGAGCGAAGCGCTGAACAGGACGGGCCTACCGGCCTCGAGGAGGCCCTCGCCCGCTGCGGCCACCAGGCCATCGGCATCACCGGAGAGCACGATGCTCCTGGTGGGATCTGCAATGCGCAGGATCGACTGGGCATCCAGCACGGGCAGGACGATGGCCGGCGCCGGGTGCTGCGAACCGACCGGCCTGGAGAGCGTGTGCTGGTCCAGCAGGGGTCTCTCCGGGCCCGCCACGTTGGCCACGGGAGTACCGAAGGAGACGGCAGGTCCGAAACCGGGTGCGTCACGCAGGTCAGCCCAGAGGTCGTCCGGTCGGGGCGTACGGAACCGCTCGAACTGGAGGTCCGATCGCAGCACGATGTCGCCCACCCCCATTAGGCGTGCCAGTGGGGCGAGGCCGTCCGGATCCAACCTGTCCTCCTGGACCTCGGAGTCCAGGGCCACCAGTAGGGCTGCCGATGCCGGGGAACCCTGTGGGATCAGCTCACGTGCCACATAGGGGCGATCCATTAGTCCCGGGAGCACCGGGTCGCCGGAGTTGCCCCAGCGGTATGCGGCGAAGTCCGAGCCGGGCAGCTCCAGGACCCGCGTACCGTCCCCGCTGGCGTCCAGGTGGGCGGCGGCCTCGTGCCAGTAGCCCGGGACGTCCTCTGGCCTCTGTACGAGGCTGCCCAGGATCTCTCCCTGCCAGAGCGGCGAGAGGTTCGCCACCACGAGGACGCACAGCAATGCTGCGACCGGCTGCTCCCATCGGGGACGCCAGCGACCCATCGCAGCCGCACCGGCTCCCAGGAGCATCGAGGTGCCGAGGATGGACAGGGGGAGCGCCCGGGGGGTGCTCCGCAGGGCCAGCCCGGCATCCGTCAGGGTCAGCTCCCGGAAGATTCGGCCCAACGGCGAGGGTTCGTCGTAGGGGTGTGCGCCTATGCCGACAAGGAGCCCGAGCACGATCAGCATCAGGGCGTGGCCGCGGTGGCGGAAGCGGATGATCGCCGCGGCCAGCAACGCCAGGAGCGGAAGGGCGAAGGACAGCGGTAGGGCCCACCGCGTATAGGAGGTGGCTGGTTCGATCCACGCCCCGAGGCGGCCCTGTCCGTAGAAATACCAGTAGCCGAGGCCCCTGAACAGCTCGGGCGCGGTGGCGGCATCCGAGACCACCTTGTANTTCTCNGTGAGGTGCAGNGTCGGAAGCCCGTACCNGGNCTGGATGGNGAGNCCGACCATCCACCAGATNCCGGTGGCGGCGAANGCANGCTCCGATCCGTGCNGCNGTTCCNACGACCCGCCTCCATGGGGCCGANCCCTCNANNGCGCACCANGCNAGCCANGCCACCGGNCCGATGCCGACCAGCAGNAGTGAGCTGGCGTTCACGCCNCCNACCGTCAGGGTGACGAGNCCGAAGANCGCCGCATGNCGCCAGCCNGGCGTCCGGAGCGCCCTNACCGTGAGGCCCATCAGCCACGGCAGGCCGGCCCACGGAAGCAGGATCACCGAGTGCCGNTCCNCGTAGTTGAGGAGGTANGGNCTGAGCATGTAGGNCAGNGANGAGACGAGCAGNGCNGCGCCNCGCCAGCCNAGCGTTCGNAGGAACCAGCGCATTCCGAGGCCGGCGGCCAGGAGCACNGAACCCAACCAGAGCCGCTGCGTGATCCAGTCGGGCAGGCCGATNGCCTCNCCCAACCAGAAGAACGGGCCCACCGGCCACAGGTAGCCGATGTTCTGGTGGGTGACNGTCCCCATCGCCACCTCGGGCTGCCACATGTAGGGAGCACCCGCCAGGAGCCGACCTGGATCCAGGTACAGGTAGGCCTTCGTGTCGGCGGCCACGCGGCCCATGTCGTTGGCCAGGAGGGGCAGGTACGCCACCGCCGCCAGCACCAGGGTCTGTATCCGGTCCCGCCCTAGCGCTACTGCACCACTCCTCATCGGCCGGACACCGTGGACGCAAGCACCCGGAAGGCCTCGGTGGCGGTGAGGTCCCAGTCGAAGCGTGACGCGAACGCAATGGCTCCGGCCGACAGGTCGGCCCGACGGCCCTTGTCCCCGGTGACCTCCACAAGGCCGGCCGCCAGGTCCGATGGCCCGGCCACCAGCAGACCCGACACGCCATCCAGGACAGCGTCGCGGTGTCCGGCGATGTCGCAGACCACAGCCGGGGTGCCGCATGCCGCCGCTTCGGTGATCGTCATGCCCCAGCCTTCGCTTATGGAGGCGCTGGCTACGAGGGTCGCCCGGCGGTAGGCATCCAGGAGGGCTTCGTCGGTGATCCGGCCACGGAAGGCCACCGATGGGGCGATGTCCAGATCCGTCACCAGACGCCGTAGCGAATCCTCCTCCGGGCCCTCCCCGATGACCTCCAGGCGAAGCCCGTGCACGGATCGGAGTGCTACGGCGAACGCCCTGATGAGTAGGTCGACGCGTTTGGATGGCATGAGGCGTCCGACGCTGAGTACCAGCGGGGGCTGCTCAGGAGCGCCCCCCGGTTGGTAGCGGCGGTCGATACCGGGCTCGACGACGTGGACCCGATCGNGCCGATGGCCCAGCCCGGTGACCAGGCCCTCGGCCGAGGAGCGTGAGAGGGTCACGACGGGCGTGGATCGGTAGAACGGNGGAGCCAGCCGCCGTTCCAGCAGGGATCCCAACCGGGCCGGGGTGGGGGAGAGGACCAGGGGCCACATGGCGCTGTGGTCATGGTGCTGGATGACCATCCGTGGCCCACGGCCCCAGACCGGGGTGAGGAAGGGCATGCCGTTCCAGACCTCCACCAGGGCGTCCCGTTTCCCGTGTCGTCGGCGCAACTCGTCCAGGGCGGCCACGGCAAAGACCCGGTACCTGCCCGACCTCCTGACCACCTCGTAGCCGTCGCGGACCACCCGTTCGGGCATCCCGGCCACCGTCGAGGTGCGCAGTACAACCTCCAGGCCGGCTGTCGACCAGCGCTTCAGCACCTCGTGGGCGTGGAGCTCGGAACCGCCCGCCTCCGGATCCTCCAGGTCCCTCCAGGCCAGCACGTGGACCCGTCGGATGCCCGAGCCGGAGATCAACTCCTGCAGGTCCCCGTCGGGCAGGGCGGGGCGGTTCGCCGGGCGGCGCCGGTCATCTGACATGGCTGGCGAATAGTACCGGCCACCCCGCCACAGCCCGGGCCGCGGGTCGTCGGGTGGCAGACTCGTCGACGCCCATGCTGTTCCCGACGATCACCTTCGCCGTCTTCATGACCCTCGTGCTGGCGGTGCACACGGTGCTGCTGCATCGGCCGACTGCCTGGAAGGCGACGATGCTGCTGGCCAGCTACGCCTTCTACGGGTGGTGGGACTGGCGGTTCCTGTCCCTGATATGGATCTCCACCATCGTGGACTTCCTGGCCGGCCGAGCCATCCACGCCTCCTCGGATCCGGGTCGACGACGCCTCTANCTGTGGATCAGCCTCGGCACGAACCTCTCGATGCTGGGGTTCTTCAAGTACGCGGGCTTCTTCGTGGATTCCTTCGTGGGGATGCTGGGCGACCTGGGGATGGAGGTGTCGGCGGGACCCCTCGGGATAATCCTCCCGGTCGGGATCAGCTTCTACACCTTCCAGACGATGTCCTACTCCATCGACGTGCACCGACGAGTCCTGGAACCGACTGACAGCCTCCTGGACTTCGCCCTCTTCGTGGGCTTCTTCCCGCAGCTGGTGGCCGGTCCGATCGTGCGTGCCAGGGACTTCCTCTCGCANCTGGCCACCAACGACCGATCACCGATCGACACGACCCGCGCCATACGCCTCATCCTTGGTGGCCTGTTCAAGAAGATGGTCCTTGCCGATGTCCTGGCGGCCAGCCTGGTAGACGGAGTCTTCGCCAACCCCGACGGCGCCACCGGCCTGGAGACCCTCCTGGCCATCTACGGATACGCACTCCAGATCTACGGCGACTTCAGCGGCTACAGCGACATCGCCATCGGTATCGCCCTGCTCCTTGGGTTCCGATTCCCGGTGAACTTCAACCAGCCCTACCGTGCGCTCAGCCTCAGCGACTTCTGGCGGCGATGGCACATCAGCCTGTCCTCCTGGTTGCGCGACTACCTGTACATCGGCCTCGGCGGCAACCGGCGGGGGAGGGCCCGGACGGCACGCAACCTGCTGGCCACCATGCTCCTGGGTGGCCTCTGGCATGGGGCCGGCTGGACGTTCATCCTCTGGGGCGCGATCCACGGAGTCGGCCTGGTGGTCGAACGGCGGATCGCCGAACGGTGGCCCTCCGATGAGACCGGCAGGGTGGGTCGCCTACTCCGATCCCTGGTGACCTTCCACCTCGTGTGCGCAGCCTGGGTGTTCTTCCGCTCGGTCGACGTGGAACGTGCCCTGGAGGTGTTCTCTGCACTGGGCGGGTCCTGGACATCGGTTCNCGGCCTGTCCGTAGGGGTGGTCCTGCTCCTCCTCCTGGGGCTCCTCACCCAGGTGGTCGCACCGGGCCGTCTCGACGGTCTCTGGGAGAAGGCGGGACGGCTTCCCCTGGTGGTCCAGGCAGCGGGGATCACGTTGGCCATCCTGTCGTTTGATGCCCTGGGCCCGGACGGCGTGGCCCCGTTCATCTACTTCGCCTTCTGATCCGCCGAACCGGGGCGCCCCGATCGTCGTGCGGCAGGCGCGTCCTCAGGAATCGGTCACCGTAGACGCAGGCGTGTCCTCAGGAATCGGCGCCAGACGTGGGTCGGGCCCATGGTCGTTCTCACCGCGGGTGCCCTCGGTTACCAGGAACACCAGTAGCACGATGCTGCCGAGGAGGGGGATCAGGCCGATCAGGATCCACCAGGCGCTGCGGTCGGCGTCGTGCAGGCGTCGTACGAACACAGCCAGTCCGGGCAGGAAGGCCGCCAGCACGTAGGCGCTGACCAGCGCACCGGAAACTGCCCCCAGCACCAGGGTGACGAGGAAGTTGAACAGGAAGAAGTACCAGTACCCCCGCCGTCCGGTCCGGCCCCGGAAGTCCACGTAGTGGCGGAACCCCTCCAGGTACCACTGGATCGGGTTGGTCGCTTCATTGTCCTTCATCTCTTCATCCCATCGTCGTGCAGTGCAGCGGTTCGACCACGACGCTTATCCGCTTGTCCAGCGGTTCGGCGTGGTCCCGGGGGAAGGAGTCCTCGCCACGGTACTTGCGGGCCTGTGCATCCAGCACCGCCAGGGCCCCCTCGTGCTCGAAGGCCACGACACGACCGCGTACCTCCAGGTACCGCTCGTTGTCGGTCGGGTCGGTCGCAGACATGGCTACCCGGTCGTCGGCGCAGAGGTTGCGCCACTTCTGCCTGCCCTCCAGGTGGGGGAACCGGATGTGGGTGCCGTCGAAGTCGGCCCAGACGGGAGAGACCTGGGGCTCGCCCGAAGGCCCGATGGTGGCCACGTGCCATACGGCTGGAAGGTCGAACAGGTCGCGGTGGCTCTCGGGGATCAGTGTCATGGAACGACGCTAACCAGTGGGTCAGGCCACGACGTCGCCAGAGCGGAGGGCCTCGATCTCGGCGTCCGTCCGTCCGATGCCACGCAGGAGGTCGTCGGTGTCCTGCCCCTTGCCCGATGCCCGAAGGCGCATCTCCACCGGCGTCTCCGAGAACCGGGCACCGGGCCGGGCCTGACGGACCGTGCCGGCCTCCGGATGCTCCCAGGTCACGACCGATCCGTTGTGCAGGACCTGCGGGTCGACCAGCACCTCCGGCTTCTCCAGGATCGGACCGCTGGGCACGTCTCCCTCGAGCAGCCCGGCGAGGGCGTCCGCGACCGACATCGAAGCAAAGGCCTCGGCCGTCATCTGTCCGTAGTCCAGAAGGTTCTGGGGGTCCTCGGCGAATCCCTCCAGGCAGTAGCGGGGATCCTCGCACCACTCCGGATGGCCCACGGCCCGGCTCACCCCGTGGANGTGGGCCGTGGATGCGGCGAAGTAGACGAGCTTGCCGTCCAGGCACTCCGTCAACCGGTACACCTCGGCCAGGGTCAGACCGGGGGTGACACCGTCGCCGACCATCGTGAGGTCGACCATCGCATCGGACCATAAGAAGAAGAGGGTGGCATCCAGCATCGGCACCTCCACGTGCTGGCCGCCGGCCCCCCGCTCGCGCGCCAACAGGGCGGCGGTGATCGCCTGGGCCACCGTGAGGGCCGTGCTCTTGTCGGAGACGATGTTGCGGACGAGGTCCGGGAAGGGGATGTCGGGGTTCACCTGGTAGGCGACCATCCCGGTGAGCCCCTGGATGACCGGGTCCAGGATCGGCCTGTCGGCGTAGGGACCTGTCGGGCCGAANCCGCTGATCGACACGTAGACCAGGTCCGGGTTCACCGCCCGCAGGTCCTCGTAACCGAGTCCCATCCTGTCGCAGACGCCGGGCCGGAAATTCTGGACGAACACGTCGGCAGTCGCCACGAGCTCCAGGATGACCTGGCGTCCCTCTGTCCGNTGCAGGTCGACGGCCAGGGAACGCTTCCCGCGGTTGTTGTTGAGGAAGAAGGCGGAGAAGCCTCCCCTTGAGAAGTTGGGTCGCCGTAGGACGTCCTGGCCATCCACCGGCTCGACCTTCACGACATCGGCACCCTGATCGGAGAGCAGCATGGTGGCCATGGGCCCGCTGACGATCTGGGACAGGTCGACTATCCGGTATCCGTGGAGCGGTCCCGGCATGCTTCCCCCTCGTGTCCGAGGCGGCGATCGTAGCCCCCGGCCNCCCTGTGGACGAAGGTGCGCCGAAGGTGCTCGAGCCCTCAGGCAGGTAGGGGGCCTCTCTGCCGGCGCCCGGAGATGACCATGATGGCCACCACGACCGTCGGGGCCAGTCCCACGACCACGCCGATGCGGGCGAGGTTCTGGTAGCCGGNCACGGCGACCATGAAGCCCGATCCCAGGCCCGCCAGTCCCCCCGAGGTGGTCATGCAGAGGTCGGCCAGGCCCTGGATTCCGACACGGTTGGGTCCATCGAAGGTACGCACCAGCAGCGCCGACCCGGCCACCAGNCCACAGCTCCAGCCCAGGCCGATGAGGAACAGGCCCAGGTACACCCCACCTGAGTCGCTGGCCTCCNCTCCCGACGCTGAGGCGGCGCCCAACGCCAGGAGGATCCCACCGGCAGCGATGACCGTCCTGGCGCCGAAACGGTCCGCAGCCCTGCCCACCAGCGGCGAGAGGGCGTACATGCCGATGATGTGCAGTGAGATGACGAAGCCGACCACCTCCAGGGCATGGCCGCCGGCCCGGAGGTGCANGGGGGTCATCGTCATGATGCCGACCATGACGACGTGTCCGGCCACCATGGAACCGACGGCCAGCCGACCGGCGGAGGTCGTGGCCAGCGGNCGGACGAATGACCTCAGACGTGGCCGTTCGGCGAACTTTCCGACACCACCTGACATCACCAGCGGATCGGGTCGCAGGTACCGCAGTACCACGAAGGCGGCTACGGCGAACAGGATGACCGAGAGGAGGTAGGGCCCGGAGAGCTCCGGGAGGCCCACGTAGCGGGCCGCGGACTTGGCCGGGCCGAAGCCGAGCATCGGTCCGAGCACGGCGCCGATGGTGGAGGCCCATACGAGTGTTCCGATGGCGCGACCGGCCTCCGGCGCCATGTCGGCAGCGGCGAACCGGGCCGNCATGTTGGCGGCCTGTCCGATTCCTATACCGGCCATCCCGGGTACGAGGAGCAGGTACCAGCCGCTGATGGCGGCCAGCACACAGGCCGTCGCACCGCCCATGCCCAGGAGGTACCCGACGGCTATACCCGGGCGCCGACCCCTGGCTGCCATCAGCCTGGCAAGCGGAATCGCGGCGACCGCTGCGCCTGTGGTCATTCCGGCTGCCGCCAGGCCTCCCAGTGTCTCGCTGCCGGAGAGCTCCTCGCCGAGGATGGCCGCAGCGCTGTAGGCACCGCTCATGCCCGCTCCCGCCGGAATGAGNCCACCCATGAGGGTTCGCAGCGTCCGCCGCTGGAGCTGCTCCCGCTCAGCGGCGTCCATGGCCGCTAGCAGCGTGTTCTCCATCGCCGGATCGTATGACCGGGGGATCCCGACGGTCGCACCCGGCGGCTACCGTCGGCAGGTGCCCACATTCGCCTGCTTCGACGTGGAGACGACCGGTCTGGACCCTGCTGGCGGGCATGTCATCGAGGTGGCCGTGGTCCGGATCCGCCATGACGGAACGGTGGTGGGGGAGTGGACCACCCTCGTCGACGCCGGGGACACGGATCTGGGCCGCATCGACATCCACGGCATCAGGCGCCCGTGGCTGGCTGAGGCGCCCGGGTTCTGCGCCATCGCCGGCGACCTCGCACAGGAGTTGTCCGGTTGCGTTCCGGTGGCCCACAACGCCGGATTCGACGTCGGCTTCCTGCGTGCCGAATGGAGCCGTGCCGGACTCGGGCCGCTGGACCTGGATGCCGTGGACACCCTCCAGATGGCCCGCCAGCTGGGATACCCCGGACGCCTCGGGCGTCTGGCAGAAGCGCTGGGCGTTCCGCTCGTCGACCCACACCAGGCCCTCGACGACACCAGGGCGCTGGCCTGCGTCCTGGTCGCCCTGCTGGAACGCGGGGGAGTGCTCCCATCCCCCCTGCCCACCTTCTCGCCCCCGCTCCTGACGCCGGCGCCCTCCGGCCAGGTGGCGCTGAGACCAGCGCCGGTGGCCTGAGTGGCACGCAGGGGCGTAGCCCACGTACCCGTGCTGANGGTGGTGTTCCTGTTGACGGCCTCGTCGGCCTGCAGCCCACCGGAGCCGGTCGCCACGGACGATCGGGTGGCCATGGTGCGTATAGGCACGGTCGAACCATCTTCCACGTCGGCCCCGGCCACCCCGGGGTCGATCGCCGACACCTCCAACTCCACGACGGTGCCCGTGCCGGACACCTCCACGACCACCTCCGGCGTGGCGGACGCTTCGGGCACCGAGGCCTCCAATCCCACGACGACTACGCCACCCGACCACNGGTTCACGGTCGCCAGGGCGGTCGGCGGGTGGCTGGACACCTACCGCTCTCCGGTGGATGCCGAGGTCTGGTGGTCCCTCTCCAATCCGGGTCCCTACGAGGGGGACAGGGTGGTCCTGGTACTGGACAGCCAGGACGACTGGCTGCTGGTGGACCTACCGGTACGCCCCAACGGCACCACGGCATGGGTCCACCGGTCCGACGTGACCCTCTCCACCCACGATGCCCGCATAGTGGTCGACCTCACGGCGATGCGGTTGTGGGCCTGGGANGACGGGGTTCTCGTAGCCGAGGGGGCGATCGCCCTGGGAACCGATGAGACGCCGACACCACCCGGCCGCTACTTCCTGAACGAGATCCAGGCCCAGGAGGACCCCGACACCCTCTTCGGGTCATGGATCCTCGGAACGTCGGGCTTCTCGGAGGTCCTCGATGAGGTGGACGGTGGCGACCCCGCGGTGGCGATCCACGGCACCAACGATCCGTCGGTCCTGGGCACCCGGGTTTCGCTCGGCTGCATACGGGTCCACGAGGACGTGGTGGCGCGGCTCGCTCTCCTGCCNCTGGGNACNCCNGTGGAGGTTCGTGCCTGANCNNCNNCCTCAGTTCANCNNNGGNTCGTCCGGGTANCCGGCNAGNTGNCCNAGTAGNCCCGGCTGGCGNCCCAGNACGNNCNGCCAGAGNTCCTCGGGNGAGGNNGTCAGNGCATCCTCCGGNAGCGCATCNACNACGATCCAGCCCCCTGCCACC
>PAUA01000038.1 GCA_002712565.1 Gemmatimonadota bacterium
GTGCCGATGTCTGGAAGGTCGATGACCATCAGATCAATCCCGTTGAGCATTTCGGTGGTTGGAGTCCGGGTCTCGCTATAAAGGGAATAGACTGGAACCAAGTGGTGCTCGTCGTGCCCGTGAGGAGTCTCGACCATATTGTCTTGGCGGTCCGATGTGAAACCGTGTTGTGGACCAAAAAGAGCGGTTAGCTTTGCACCTGAGTTAACCACTACCTTGGCCGCGTGCTGGAAATGACGGTCGAGGGAGGCCGGGTTGCAGACAAGTCCTACGCGCTGATTGGACAATCGGCCGGAAGACCCGAGTGAATCCAAGCCGAGCGTGACAGGCACGCTTGCATTATACGGCTTGGTGCAACCTACCCAAATGATGAGTTGCAGCCCGACTCTATTAAGGCAAAGCCACTCTTAGTTTGAGAACATCAGACCCTGGGGGCTTCATTACTCACTGTCTGATCGCGTGTTGAGAAGAGCATGCAATTTCTTAGTGAGAACTCGATTACGATTATTGAAGGAACCAGCAACGTGGCAGGATTCTGGCACCGAGAATCGTTAGCGCGCGAGCACGGATAGTTTGTGGTATTTAATTGAGGGTGGAGTTTGGAGACAGTGGCTAGACTGTTGTGGGTGGTCTCGTTTTAGTGAAGAACTGAATCTTGATCCAATCCCTTGAGCTCTGGGCCTTGAACCGGCTATGAACCTGACTGGGACCGCAGAAATCCGCTCGCTCGTTCTTGTAGTTGCGATCTGCTTTTTCTGTGCCTGTTCTGGAAGTGATCAGCAGGATCTCCCTTCTGGTGAAGTCGTCGGGGGAGAGGACGATGCCCTCGTTCTAGCCTTAGCTGTTCTGAGCGAAAACGAGGATGGTTCGCCAATGCCGCTGCCTGCCCGCCTAGGAATCCTGACGCGTCAGGGGGACGAGTGGACCCATCGTGTCCTTGAGGACCCCGACAGTAACGTGTTTCATAAGGCGATGGTCTACCGAGACCGCGACGGGGCTGAGGGTATCTTAACTCTCGGCGGAATGAACGCTGCCGTGAAGCTCTGGAAGACTGATGGGACTAGTGACACGTTGTGGGAAGCTGATTTTGGCGGGGCATTCAGCCGAATGCGAGACGCCGAAGTGGGTGATATTTACGGCGATGGTTCCGNCGCCATCGCCGTGGCNACNCANGATCAGGGAGTTGTAGCGGTGGTAAGGCCTGACGGCTCAGGTGGNTTTTCCNTAGATGAACTCGATCGTGAACCGAATANGGTGGTNCACGAGATTGAACTCGGCGATCTGGACGGTGACGGATTGCTTGAGATTTACGCAACCGCCACGACTCCGAACGCGCTGGATGGCACGTCCCAGCCAGGCAAAGTCGTGCGATACACGCCGGCAGCAGGGGAAGGACGCGTGGAAGTGATAGACCTCGGTTTGCGTCACGCGAAAGAGATCTTAGTGGAAGATGTTGATGGTGATGGCCGTGATGAGCTATATGTGTCGGTTGAGGCGGTCTCAGGAGGGCAGATCGAGATTCGCCGCTATGATGCCGGCACCCAATCAGTGGAGCCGAACGTGATAGCCACTTTGGACGATCGGCTTTGCCGCTTTCTTACAGCTGGTGACGTCGATGGTGATGGCTCTCTGGAGCTAGTTGCTGCGACTTACAAGGCCGGTCTCTGGCTGTTACGTCCTGGGGAAGACGGTTGGACGACGGAGTTGATCGACGCCGAATCCTCAGGCTTCGAGCACGCAGCTATCCTTCTTGACCTGGACCAGGATGGTCGGGATGAACTTTACGTGGCAAGTGATGACCAAGGTCAGGTGCGGAGTTACGTGTGGGCTGACCACGGGTGGCGCCGAAGCGTCATCCTGGAGTATTCGGACAAACTCAGCCGATTTACNTGGAANATNATGCCGGTGCCTTCTACCTTACTACCGGCGAGCAAACCGGCATTTGTTGTGGAACAGTGAAAGTATTTAACAAGATGAGACGGCGAGAGGATAGAAGTCCTACACCACTGATTGGGACCTTCGTGGTGGTTACAACTGTAATGTATATGATCGGTTGTGGGGGGCAGGCGGGTTCTGAGTCGAATACGGATCGAGATACGGATGTTTCCACAGTTGCGAAAGCAAGCGAACCCCGTGGTATTCGGGTACACACACCTCAGGCCTCGCCAGGCTACGTGTACTTCACGCCCCTATTATCGGACACGACTTATCTCATCGACAACGCCGGTCAAGTTGTCCACATCTGGGAAAGCGACTACGCACCTTCTGCCTGGGTCTACCTATTAGACAACGGCAACTTGATCCGCGGAGCACGCGAGCCTGAGGTGCCAACCTTCAGTGGGGGTGGACAGGGCGGCCGAATTCAGGAGTTTACGTGGGACGGTGAGTTGGTATTCGATTTCGTGTTTGCGACCCAAAATCACCTTCTGCACCACGATGTAGAGGTCTTGCCCAACGGCAATGTGTTGGCCGTCGCTTGGGAGCTCAAGAGCCCTGAGGAGGCCGGTCGGGTAGGCCGNCGTCCAGAACTAATTCCCGAAAGGGGCCTGTGGCCAGACATGGTTGTGGAGTTTGCACGCCAAACGACTGACGAGGTACGGATTGTTTGGGAGTGGCACATGTGGGACCACACAATCCAGAACTACGACCAAAGTTTATACAACTATGGTGAACCGACCGAACACCCTGAACTAATTGATGTCAACGGCAACCTAGCACCGTCCGAAATATCCGAAGAGGAGCTGGCCCAACTCCAAGTACTCGGCTACATGCCTNCGGANACCACGCCAGAGGCTTTGCAGTCAGACTTCATGCACACTAACGCTATTTCATACAACGCCGATCTTGACCAGATCGTTCTGAGTATTCTCAATTACAACGAGATTTGGATTATCGACCACAGCACCACAACGGACGAAGCAGCTGGTTCCACGGGTGGACGTTGGGGAAGGGGAGGCGACCTCCTCTACCGCTGGGGGAACCCCCGTGTCTACGGGCGTGGTGATGGGTTGCAGCAAAAGTTGTTTGGACAGCACGATTCCAGATGGATTCCACCTGGAATGCCAGGCGCAGGTCATCTATTGTTGTTTAATAACAGTCTCAGCGGGCCCGAAGGTAATTACTCTGCAGTTTTTGAAATCACACTACCGACCGACGGTAAAGGGCGGTTGGTCCTACCTGAGACGGGGGCCTTCGGTCCAGAGACTGTGACGTGGAGTTATACGGCGCCAAACAAAACCTCGATGTTTAGTCCATTTCTTTCTGGGGCTCACCGCCTGGCTAATGGGCACACAATGATCACCTCGGGCGCACAAGGCCGATTCGTAGAAATAAACTCGGAGGGCGAGATCGTCTGGGAGTACTGGACACCCTACTCCGGTGACGTGAAGATGCCTAACGGATCTCGCCCGCACCAGGCAGGCGGTCTCACGTATCCGGTCTTTCGGGCGACAAAGATTCCGTCTGACCATCCAGCCCTGATCGGGCGTGACTTGAGGCCTCTCGACCCACAACCGCCGATTGTGTTGCCAAGCAGCGCGACGCAGAATGCTTTTTGAATGTCGCGCCGCTATAGAAAGGGTCAAGATTGGTGCGGAAGAGGGGATTCGAACCCCTACGATGTTGCCACCGCCAGCCCCTCAAGCTGGTGCGTCTGCCAGTTCCGCCACTTCCGCGCCTCAAGGTTGGGCGCAATCTCAGACCGAAGGCCGTGGTCGGGTTTAACTACCGCTGAGGCGGATCGACCGACGTTTCTTCGACGGCTTCAACGTCTGCTGGTGTCTCCACCACCGCCGGNTCCACTGCAGTAGCAGCAGCCGGTAAAAGCGGCGCCCCTTGAGGATCATCGAAGCCGCTTAGGAGTGAACCAGGCCCTTGCTGACCAATAATCGCCAAGACGAGCGCTCCGACGATGAACAGCGTTCCAAGGACAGTCGTTGCTTTTGAGAGAAGAGTCGCACTTCCNCTCGCGCCGAATGCAGTCTGGCTACCACCCCCTCCGAAGGCGCTCGCGATGTCGCCTCCCTTGCCTTGCTGCAAGAGCACTACTAGGAGTAGAAGAAAACAGACAAGCACGTAGACGGTTAACAGTGCGTAATAAAACATAGCCACCCATTATACTGTCGTAACTCGGCCACCTTCCACAATCTCGAAAAAGCTTTCCGGGTCGAGGCTCGCACCGCCGACTAACGCACCGTCAATCTCCGGCTGTGCGACAAGCTCTCTGACATTTCCGGCCTTGACGCTGCCACCGTACACGATTCGGCACGACCCGGCCGCACCTTTTCCAAACTTTTCCCTTAGCGTTGTACGAATGTGGCTATGTGCCTGACCGGCTTGCTCGACAGTGGCATGGCGCCCTGTNCCGATCGCCCAAACGGGCTCATAGGCGACAACGAGCGGGGCGATGTTCCTACCGGCTAGACCATCGAGGCCCTGACAGATTTGGCGGGTTAGCACAATAAGTGTTTCGTCGTTATNACGCTCCTCGAGTGTTTCTCCGACACAAAGGATTGGTACCAATCCGAAGTCGAGTGCAGATCTCATTTTTAGGTTGACCGCCTCGTCAGAATCCCCAAAGACCTGCCGCCGTTCAGAATGACCGATGATGACGTGAGTAGCGCCAGTTTGCAAAAGTAACGTTGGACTGATCGCGCCGGTGAACGCACCTTCTGCTTCCCAGAAGACATCCTGTCCAGCGACAGCAATTGAAGATCCTTGCACGCCCGCTACGACAGCTGTCAACGCCGTGAACGGTGGTGCGATCACGATGTCGACACCAGTCACATCTTTAGTCAGGCGACGAAACACCTTGAGAAAGGCCTCCGCTTCGTCAACCGTCTTGTGCATCTTCCAGTTTGCGGCTATGAGGGGAGTGCGCATCATTACCTCGGCGAAGGGAAACCTATACAGACTTGTCAGCTAGACGATCCGGTATGGCTGCAACGCCGGGCAGTGTTCGCCCGCCGAGAAATTCCAACGAGGCTCCGCCACCGGTCGAGATGTGAGAAATATGATCTTTTACGCCTAACCTGGTTATTGCTGCGATGGAGTCACCGCCACCGACGATGGTGGTGCCTCTGACAGCCGCGACGGCTTGGGCGACACCTTTTGTACCATTAGAAAAGACGTCGGTTTCAAAGATGCCCATCGGCCCATTCCACACCACAGTACTCGCCCCAGCGAGGATTTTTGAATAATGCTCCACAGTTTTCGGCCCAATATCGACGCCCAGTCGATCGCCGATTGCCGGGTCGTTGACCCCAAGCACTTGGTATGCACCCGAACCATCAGTCTTAGACGTCACGACATGATCCACTGGCAATTCGAAGGCAATATCGCGAGTTTCGACTCTGCTTATGATGTTTCGTGCCGTTTCCAAAAGTTCATTCTCAACTAGTGACTGGCCAATAGGAAGCCCCAGCTCCTTGAAGAAGGTGTAGGCCATGGCGCCACCAATAAGTAATGTGTCAGCGCGTTCGACCAGATTATGAATTACGTCAATCTTACTAGACACCTTCGCGCCACCGATTAAGGCTACGAGCGGGCGGTCCGGATCATTGAGCACCCGCCCAAGATAGTTGAGCTCAGTAGCCATTAGGAGTCCAGTGCCTACTTCAGTCAAGTGTTGTGTAATCCCTTCGGTTGATGCGTGGGCTCGATGGGCGGTACCGAAGGCATCATTTACGTAAATGTCAGCGAGGTCAGCGAGTGCCCTAGCAAACTCTGGAGCGTTGGCTTCTTCCCCTTGATGAAACCTAAGGTTTTCCAGCAGCACGATGTCGCCAGGTTTTGTATCAGCGATGACTCTCTGCGCGGATGCTCCGATTATTGCTTCAGTGAACTTAACGGGACTCTGAAGGAGTTCAGACAGACGAGCGGCGACGGGGCGCAGTGTAAGGTCATCACATCGATGGCCTCTCGGGCGTCCGAGATGTGAGGCGAGAATGACAGTGGCTTTTNGTGTAACTGCGTAGCGAATGGTCGGAAGCGATGCTTTGATCCGGGTATCGTCGGNAATCTTTCCGTCCACGATCGGAACGTTGAAATCGACCCGGATGAAGACCCGCCTACCGGCGATGTCGAAGTCTTCGATAGTTTTCTTACGGAGACGAGTAGCCTCAGCCATTCACTGGGGGCCAGGAATCTAGAGGCCCTTTTCGGAAATGAATCGCACGAGATCGACGCACCGGTTGGAATAGCCCCATTCGTTGTCGTACCAAGCCAGCACCTTGATGAAGTTACCGTCCATCACCTTCGTGTAGGCTGCGTCAACGATTGACGAGTGCGGGTTACCCTTAAAGTCGACTGACACGAGTTCGTCTTCTGAAACCTGAAGAATACCCTTCAGTGGACCGTTAGCGGCTTCGTGAAACGCCTTGTGTATTTCGCCGCTCGTCGTTTTTGTGTTCACGTTGGCGACGAGATCGACAATTGAGACGTTCGGCGTAGGCACCCTAACGGATATCCCGTCGAGACGGCCCTTGAGATCTGGTAACACCTCACCTACAGCGAGCGCTGCACCCGTTGTTGTCGGAATCATCGAAACTCCGGCGGCGCGAGCGCGCCGGTAGTCCTTGTGGGGGAGATCCAGTAACTGCTGGTCATTAGTATAGGAATGTACGGTAGTCATCCATCCGTGCAGTAGTCCGAAGTGCTCATGGAGCACCTTAGCTACTGGTGCCAAGCAGTTGGTTGTGCAGGAGGCGTTCGAGATTAGCTTATGCTTAGTCGGATCATAGAGTTCGGCGTTGACTCCGAGGACCAGAGTCACGTCGGGCCCTTTGGCCGGCGCGGTCACAATGACCCGCTTGGCCCCACCCGTGAAGTGTTTACTGGCACCCTCACGATTGGCGAAGAGCCCAGTCGATTCGAGGACTATATCTGCACCTAAGTCGCCCCATGGCAAATCGGCGGGATCGCGGTGTGAGACAACCTTAAACGATCGACCGTCTACGTAGATCTCACCTTCGCCAGCCTCGACTGTGGCCGTCAGATTCCCCATGACCGAGTCGTATTTGAGCAGGTAAGCCAGCATGTCCGCGCTGGTCAGGTCGTTAACCGCGACCACCTCAATGTCGGGCCTCCCCATTGCCGCCCGCATGATGTTCCGGCCAATTCGGCCAAATCCGTTAATACCGATTCGAATACTCATGAATTCATTCTCAAAGATATCTCATCCCAAACTGAAGGTTAGTCTACACTGGCACGAAAACGCCATTTTAGTTAACGATCTTGCGAATGGTCAAACCGATAGCTATACTCGACTGACGTCGAAGAGATGGCGTTGCTGCAGTGAACAGGCCAGTGTGTGGCTATTGGCGCGTGCAGGGCGTCTCCGATGTACCTCACTTATAGTCTGCTAACGTTCGCGTTCTTCGTAACAGTGTCGCCGTATTTTGGCTATCAGGCACTGCGCTACCGTAAGTACGTTAGTAGTTTCTGGCAGCGGCTCGGATACCTTCCAGTGTCTCTCAATCTCGATGCCGAATCATCCATTTGGATCCACGCTGTCTCAGTTGGCGAGGTGTTGACCGCACGTGCGCTATTGCCAGAACTCCGCGAAAGATATCCGTCACTTCGGTTGTTCATGTCGACGACGACGATGACTGGCCAGCGACTAGCACGCCAGAATCTACAGGGACTCGACGGCGTCTTTTACTTTCCATTCGATCTGAACTTCATCGTGAGTAGGACATTGCGGCTGGTGAAGCCCAAGCTGTTTATCATGATGGAAACAGAAATCTGGCCGAACCTCTTGCGAGCGTGTCATCGCAACGGTGTTAAGACGATCCTGGTGAATGGCCGGATCTCCTCGCGGTCTTATCCACGCTACTGTGCCATCAGGCCGTTATTCCAAAAGGTTTTGGCTCACATCGATCGTTTTTGCATGCAAGGAAACGAATCCTCGAGACGCCTGATCGCACTCGGCGCGGATCCCGCGCGCGTGACCGTAACCGGAACCTTGAAATTCGATTCACTGGAACCCCCAGCAGCACGACCAGTGCTTCAGACAAGGGACCGTGTGTTACGATATTTTCGAATTAGCGATCGTCGCCACGTGGTCATTGCGGCGAGTACACTGCGTGGCGAAGAGGAGCCTGTTTTACGGGCTTTCGCCAAAATTAAGCTCGCCACTTCAGATGCCTTCCTTATTATTGCACCCCGACACCCTGAGCGTTTCGACGAAGTTGTTCGAATGGTGGACTTTGCAGGATTCTCGGTTTCCCGTCGTTCGGATCTTCAGATTGATGCTGAGCCGCGCGTCGATGTTGTGGTCCTCGACACGATTGGTGAGCTTGCCCGCCTCTACCAAATTGCAACCGTCGTTTTTGTGGGGGGGAGTTTGGTCGACGTCGGGGGGCATAATATTTTAGAGCCTGCGATTTTTGGTAAACCGATAGTTTTTGGACCTTGGATGCAAAATTTCAAGGAGGTTGCCGAAACATTNCTAGCAGCAAACGCGGCCTGTCAAGTGCATTCCGGTGGTGAGCTTGAAGAGACANTACAGGCATTGCTTAATGATCCCGTGCGCCGAGCTGGGCTCGGCGCTACCGCTCGAGCACTTGTCGAGTCGAATCGCGGTGCCAAGGAACGGAGCCTTGAGGTAATCCAAGATCTTTTACCTCCCGCACACTTAGAAAGCTCCGCACGGGTGTTGAGACCCTCCCGTTTCGCTACGTAATAAGTTGTCAGAGGTCGTGTGCAGCTAATTGATTCACTGTATGCGGTGATTGCTCGACAGCGACGCCGGTGGTACGAGGCAACCCCGACACGTCGCCGACGTTTGGAACAGCCTGTGGTTAGCATCGGCAGCCTCTCCGTTGGAGGTAGTGGTAAAACGCCAGTCGCGGCCTTTGTAGCGACGTTACTTCGGGATGCCGGGGAACGACCGGCTATTCTCAGTCGGGGCTACGGTCGGCAAAAGCCCGTAGACGGAGTTACGGTGGTTCGTGATGTCGACGCGATTCTGGCCGACATAGAGCAAGCGGGCGACGAACCAATGATGCTGGCGCATGCACTAGATAGGGTGATAGTCGCCGTTTCGTCCGAACGCTATTTAGCCGGTCACTTCGTAGAGTCCNGACTTGGAGCTACGGTCCACGTTCTCGATGATGGATTTCAGCACGTGCAACTTGAACGGGATGTTGACCTCTTGGTGATGCACGCGGGAGAGGTGGACGACCAGTCAACGCTGCCGTCAGGTCGACTCCGTGAACCGTTGGGAGTGGCGGTTCGAGCGCACGCCTTGTTAATAAGTGGCGCTTCGAGGAGTGAAGCAGAGACAATCGGTGCCCGTCTGGGCGTGTCTCCTGTGTTTGAGTTTACTCGCCGCTTAGCTGGGCCGGTTGACATCGACTCGAGTAGGTCAAAAGTTACACTCACTTCAGAAACGCGCGTGCTGTGTGTCGCTGGCATCGCCCAGCCGGAACGATTTTTTGAAGACGCGCGTGCAACGGGTGCGACGGTGGTTTGTGAATTACGATATTCTGACCACCATCCGTTTTCTGTAGACGACATTCTAGATATTGAGCGAACGGTAAACACCACACATGTGGACCTAGTTCTGACTACAGAGAAGGACCTCGTTCGTTTGCGGCCTTACCAACCGCTACCATTCACCGTGGCTGCACTGCCACTATTTGTCGAAATGATGCCAGAGAGCGTGTTTCGCTCTTGGCTACTGACGCGAGTGGAGTCAGCCCGTCGTGAGCGGCTGCGTGGGTAATGGGCGGCCACAGGGCGATTCGGTATCGCTGTGAGTACGTGGCACTCGTCGTTATTGCGATGGTTGTCGGGGTACTGCCGTGGTCTTTCACCCGGTGGGCCGGTTGGGCACTCGGGCAAGCATTCTACTTGTTTGACTATTCGCATCGCCGATTAGCGATTACAAACTTACAAACTGCCTTTCCAACTCGAAAGCCTGCAGAATGTCGAGCCTTGGCTCGTTCGACGTTCCATCATTTTGGTCGGTTAGCCACTGATCTCCTGAAATTCCGAACGCTATCGCCCAACGCGATGCTCGACTTGATTGAAGTGTCAGGCGCAGAGCGCGTCGAGGAAGCGCGAGCTCATGGCAAGGGTATTTTGTTTTTAACTGGCCACTTCGGTTCTTGGGAGATCCAAGCACTGGCTCATGCCCTTAAGTTTGGGTCGATGTCGGTCATGGCGAGGGCGCTTGATAATCCTCACGTGCACCAGTTTTTGGANTGCATCCGTGTTTCCACTGGCAATGCGGTGATCTATCGTCGCGGTGCATTGCGAAGAGTGTTCAGAACTCTCCGACAGAACGGTGCGGTGGGCATTCTTATCGACCAGCACGTCCAAAGTCGAGACGCAGTTTACGTTAAGTTTTTCAAACGTTCTGTTGCGACAACCTCCGCGCTGGCGGTTTTGGCGGCGCGCACCGGTGCGCCGGTAATTCCGTTGTTTGCCTTACCCTTGAATAATGGACGGTATCGNCTGGTGTATGAACCGGCNGTCGCACCACCCGAGAACGAGACACCAGAGGCCCTGCGTGCCTTCACTCAGCGATGTACGGATGTGCTTGAGACGTACGTAAGGCGACACCCCAGTTTGTGGTTGTGGATGCATCGTCGGTGGCGGGACGAAGAATCCGAGTTCAATGAGACGGANGATGTGTTTCCAGCGGCTCAATAAGAGGGAAGGATGAAGAGCACGTCAACTAAGTGGTTCATCTGGTGAATCGTGACTGACCCGAAACGCGTGTTAATCGTGGCACCGAATTGGCTCGGGGATATCGTGATGGCGCTACCATCGGTGGCGGCCTTCCGGGACCATTTCGCCTTGCAGCATCTTGCTGTGGCATTGCCCCGAGGAATGGTACCGGTTATTCGACTGCTGTCAGGTCTCGACGCTGTCGTGCCACTTGAGGGAGGGCAGGACGGGTTCGCTTCTGATGTGGCAACTTTGGCTGGCAGGAAATACGACGTTGCAATCTTGTTCCCAAATTCATTTCGGTCGGCATGGATGACGTATCGGGCCGGCATTGTGGAGCGTTGGGGTTACGCAGCTGATTTTAGGAGCTTATTGTTGACCCGTGCCGTCACGCGACCACCAGAAGGAGGACATCACTCAAATTATTATCGTACGTTGTTGAGGAAACTTAAGATTTCGATAGAGGGCGATGTTGGCAACCTCGTTGTGACAGACTCGCAGCGGGCTCGTGCGACGAGGCTTCTCGAGCGGCACAAGGTCGCCTCTGGTAAGTCGATTGTGGTAATGGCTCCGGGTGCGGCTCATGGGCACGCCAAGCAGTGGTTGCCTGAGCGGTATGCCGAAGTCGCAAGACGATCGGTGACAGAACTGGGCCAATCGGTTGTGTTTGTCGGCGGTGCCAACGACCGGCCGGCTGGTCGTGCGATAGAATCCTTTTTAACTAAGTTCGGGCACGGTGTGTCCGATGCGGGACGGATCGTCAATTTGATTGGTCACACTGACCTTACGGAGCTAATCGGAGTACTCGCGGACTGCGAGGCGTGCGTGTCTAATGATACCGGTGCGATGCATCTTGCAGCAGCACTCGCCAAACCAGTGGTTGCGGTGTTCGGCCCCTCGGATGAGCGAGTAACGGCACCGGTAGGACGGCACGAACTGTTATCGCACCCTGTCCGGTGTCGTCCCTGTTTACTGCGCGATTGTCCGATCGATCATCGCTGCATGACTGGCATCTCGACCGATGACGTTTTCAGCGCTCTCGCGAGATGCTTAACCTCAAATGAAATAATAGAGGCGTCCTCGTGACCCCGGCCGTCTTTCTCGATCGTGATGGTACGTTGATCGAGGAAGTTGGATATCTTGACCGGCTTGATCGTATTGTGTTCTACCCGTGGAGCATTGATGCGGTAAGACTCCTCAATCATGCCGGCTTCAAGGTCATCATTGTGACAAACCAATCGGGTGTAGCGCGCGGCATGTTTGACGAGCGTTTCGTCGAGGAAGCCCACGAGTTTATCGACGCACGTGTACGCGAAGGCAATGCTCTGATCGATCGCTTCTATTANTGTCCTCATCATCCGGATGCGCCAATTAAAGCCTATCGTCAGAAGTGTGAGTGCAGGAAACCATCAGCTGGCATGGTTCGGCAGGCGNAGCGAGACTTTCATCTCGACCTTGAGCGGTCGTTCGTTATCGGCGATCGATGGCACGACGTGCAATTGGCACAGTCCTTCGGTGGCCTGGGTGTACTCGTTCGAACGGGTTACGGTGAGGCCGAGGTTGCCAAGCCGAAACCCCAAGTCGACCCAGCGTTGATTGCCCCTGAGTTGATAACTGCGGTTGGATGGATTCTGCGGCGGATCGCCTAAGGGGCTGATATGTACCCACGACTTCCCGTAAAGGCTTTACCCGGTGATCACGATCAGGCTAAGCGCTTCTTTGAGCTTATTGATGGGCTTGCGAATAAACGCGTGGCTATTATCGGCGACGTGATTGCTGATGAATTTATCTATGGTCGGATTGAGCGAGTTTCAAGAGAAGCGCCAGTGCTGATCCTAAACTACGATTCAGCCGAGATCGTAGCAGGTGGTGCCGGTAATGCCGCGAACAACGTNGCTGCGCTCGGAGGGCGGTCTTGGCTGTGCGGGTTGTTGGGGCGGGATGCCGTTGCGGAATCCCTGATTGGAGGATTTCACCACGGAGTTGAGACATCGAGTCTTGTGCGCCCTAGTAGTTATAGGACGCCGACGAAGACACGTATTCTTGCTGGCGGTGTGCACTCGGCGAAGCAGCAGGTCGTGCGGATCGATAAAACGCCGCCTGCAGTCGACTCGTCTACGTCTAAAGTTTTCCTACAGGCCGCATACCGTGCAATCAAAGGCTGTGATGCGGTGATTGTCTCCGACTATGGTTCGGGCCTAGTTACACCAGCGTTAGCGCAGACGATCAAATTGCAAGTCGCCAAAACGAAGCGTCGGCGCCCGGTCCCAGTTGTGATCGATTCGCGATATCACCTCCTAGACTACAAAGGTTTCACAGCGTGTACGCCGAACGAATCCGAGGTTGAGCAGTTGTTGGGCCTCACGATTGGGGAAGATGCGAAGGCTCTTGAGAAAGCTGGACGAACTGTCCTAAAGCGACTGCGAATGGCGGCCACGCTGATCACACGCGGCAGCCGTGGGATGGCTCTGTTTGAGCGCAAGCAGCGCACAGTGCACGTACCGATCTTCGGCTCGGATGAGACCGTCGATGTTACGGGTGCCGGTGACACGGTAATTGCTGCTCTGACGCTCGCGTTGGCCGCCGGCGCCTCGATGTTTGAAGCGACGCGGCTAGCCAACTATGCCAGCGGTTTGGTTGTTATGAAACGTGGGACTGCAACAGTTACCGTTGAGGAACTTCGGGAAGCCGTAATAAGGGACCACGAACTCCCCGAGTTGTGACGCAGTGTGGAGCGTGATGTGGGACGGGTTGTCAGTCTTGATGAACTCGTGAGGCTAGTCGCCGGATTTCGGCGCAACAAAGAGTCGGTGGCCCTAGCCAATGGCTGTTTCGATCTTCTCCACGTGGGCCACGTACGGTATCTGCAAGGAGCCAAACTCGAAGCCGACCGACTGGTCGTCGCTGTCAACGACGATTCGTCCGTCACGGAGATCAAGGGGGCTGGTCGACCGATCCTTCCAGTATCGGCTCGTGCAGAATTGGTGTCGGCTCTTCTTGTCGTCGATGCCGTTGTGATTTTTTCCGGTTTAACAGTCAACGACGTGCTCCGTGCAATACGACCTAACGTGCACTGCAAGGGCACTGACTACACCGTTGAGACCGTGCCGGAACGTGAGACTGTTCTCGCTTACGGTGGCCGTACGGCCATCGTCGGAGATCCGAAGGGTCATTCAACCCGGGACCTGTTGGCTCGCATCAAGCAAGGGGTGGACGAAATCGATTAATGGCAAATGTTGACCGGATCTTGATTGTCCGACTTGGCTCACTCGGGGATATTGTTCACACGTTGCCGTTAGCTGCCGCGCTACGGCGTGGGTTTCCTTTCGCGCGTATCGATTGGGTCGTCGATGAGCGTCACCATGAGTTCCTTGACCTTGTGTCAGTTGTAGACCGATGCATCGTTTGGCGAACCCGTTCTGTATCCGCTTGGCGAAGTATCGGCGGAGTGGTTACTGAACTGCGTCGCGAGCACTATGACGTCGTACTGGATTCGCAAGGGTTGTTGAAATCAGCTGCGCTCGCAAGGATGGCGGGTGGTCGCCGTGTGATTGGATTTCCTAGAACGCACCTCCGTGAGCCGGCGGCTCGGTTTTTCTATGATGAGGAGTGCTCTCCAGGCACGACGCGTCATGTTGTCGAATTGAACCTCTCGCTGGCGTCGTTACTCGGCGTGGAACGTGGGCCTTGGGAGTTCCCGCTCGAGGTTCGCGACACGATCGCTTGCACCGATGTTCAGCGTCGTCTCGGTCTGGAAAATGGTCAATACGCTGTCCTTAATCCTGGTGCCGCTTGGCCCAATAAGCGGTGGCCTCCTGAATGGTTCGGCGCGATTGCGCGGCGACTACGTATGAAACACGGACTTCCAGTTGCAGTGATCTGGGGACCTGGTGAGGAGCCTCTCGCTGAATCTGTTGCGGTAGCTTCTGACGGNGCAGCAATTCCGACAGGATCGACCTCGCTTGCCGATTTGGTCGCCGTCTTAAAAAGAGCGACCCTCCTGGTATCCGGAGACACGGGCCCGCTTCACATAGCCGCGGCCCTCGGAACGCCGATCGTGGGGATCTACGGTCCGACTAATCCTGACCGTAATGGTCCGTGGGCACCTGCAGATCACACGGTGTCACGATTCGCTGAATGTCGATGTCATCACCGTCGTTCCTGTCGAGTGACACGATGGTGTGTTGGCAACATTGCAGTCGACGCGGTCGCCGAGGCCGTGGATGAACGACTGTCGGCCATTTCGTAGCATGCCTGAGTGGGAGTCCTTGAAGACCACGGTCTTGATACGCGTCGCGCGGCTACGCGTGCCGATCGGCTTCATCGTCGGTATCATGACGATTGCGATGGCACGTCCGACTTATGTGACGTTGGCGATCGGTGCGCCGATCGTTGTAATTGGTGAAGCACTTCGGATTTGGGCGGCTGGACATCTTGAGAAAAAACGTGAGGTCACGAACTCTGGGCCATATCGCCGNTTGTGCCACCCACTTTACGTTGGTTCGTCAATTCTCGGAATTGGATTCGTCGTGGCGACGGGAACAGTGCTCGCCGCCGCCGTCGTTGTCGGCTATCTTGGGCTGACGCTGACGGCGGCGATTAAGACTGAGGAGGCCTTCCTGCGTGAACAGTTCGGCATTTTGTACGATCAATATAAATCCGGTTCGGTGCCAGACTCTCGTCGATCGTTTAGTGTGGCTCGGGCGATTCGAAACCGGGAACACCGGGCAGTCCTCGGCCTTTTGATTGTTGCCGCTATTCTCTGGTCGCGCGTCTCAACGTGATGATTGTTGCCTGGCCCCATTTGTCGGTGCTTCCCGATGATGTGATTGTGATGAAGTCAACAAGTATCAACAAGTATGCTTGGGCGGTTAGCTCAGTGGTAGAGCACCGGCTTTACACGCCGGGTGTCACAGGTTCAAGTCCTGTACCGCCCACCAAATCTTGCCGATCGACGCGGGTCGAATTAATGGCGTAAATGTGGCGTTCTCCGGAGCCAGCCCATAGAAGGCGTTCAGATTTTAGCTTCGTTGTTTGAGGTATCGAGAGAAATACGATGGCAAAATGGGTTCGTGTAAGGCAGAGTGGCGAAAATGCATTATAGTACGGGGTTGGATCGAGTGTGTTACATCTAACGGGGTCGTAGTTCAGTTGGTTAGAACGCCGGCCTGTCACGCCGGAGGTCGCGAGTTCGAGTCTCGTCGGCCCCGCCATTTACTTCCAAGCGGTATCGGATCGAGTGACAGCGATCCCTGCTTTTCACTGTTCTCGGGTGACGTGCTCTTAGGGGCTGCACACGGTCCTTCCTCTGCAGCTGCCGTGATACGATCCGTGCGAGGTTTTCATGCCACTGCGGGCGGTTACCGGTCACCGGCCTCTAATTAGACTCTTGGCCCGCGCCGTTTCACGCGACACGCTTCCGCCAACCCTGCTGTTTGCTGGTCCCGAAGGCGTCGGGAAGCGAACTGTAGCCATGGCCCTGGCCCAAGCTATCAACTGTGAGACGCCAGTGCAGACACCGGTGTCATCAAAGGGGGATGACCACTCCGAGTTCGATGCCTGTGGTGTCTGCCAGAACTGCGAGCGGATCGAGCGTCGGCTTCACGGTGAGGTACGGTTGGTTGAGCCAAGCGACAAAAGAAATATCTCAGTTGAACAAGTGCGCGAGGTTGTGCGCCAGGCAAGCTACACACCATTTGAAGGTCGAATGCGTGTCGTTATTTTCGACCAGGCGGATCGGCTGACACCGGCAGCGCAGAGCGCGTTACTAAAGATTCTGGAGGAGCCGCCGGTTGCATCGGTGTTCATTCTCGTGTCATCCCGCCCAGATGCGCTTCTTCCTACTGTGCTCTCGCGTTGTCCGCGGTTGCGCTTTGGACGGTTAACCGCAACTGAGGTCGCCGAGCTTCTCGTTCGGGATCACGGATACGGCGAAGGGGACGCGAGCGTGGTGGCAGCAACAGCGGATGGCAGTCTCGGCTTGGCGCTTCGGTTGGATTCTGATGATTTGGCCGGCGCTCGTGAGTGCGCCTCAAAAAGTCTACAGAGCTCGGCAACGACGACTGATTCGAAGCGCCGCTTGGCCGCTATAAAGGAGCTTTTCAAGGAGTTCGTCGAGAGGAAGAGTCCTTCAGCTACTAGGGAAGCGTTTGCCCTCATGCTACAGGCGATGATGTCGCTACTTCGAGACATGGGACTAGTCAACAGTCGTGCAGATCGCAAAGCCCTCGCCAATTCAGATCTTGAATCGGGTTTAACCAAATTGGCAGCTGACTACGATGATGGTAGTGATCGAGTAATGAATGCGTTTTCAGCGGTCGACCGAGCTCTNGACGCGGTGACCGTTCGAAACGCTAACCCAAAAATCGTTGCGGACTGGCTGATGTTACAGCTCTGACACACCTGGGTAAGTTCGACTTTTGTGAGGCAGATTCGGCAGACTATCCATGTCCAAAAGGCTCAAGATTGCGATAACCGTGGGCGATCCGTCTGGGATCGGTCCAGAGGTGTCCCTCAAGGCCGCAGAAGACCCAAGGGTCCAGGCAGCCGGGGAAATTGTTCTCTACGGTCCCAAAACGGATGCGGAACTCGGGGCATTTTCTGCCGGAAAGGTAACAGCCGAGGCCGGTAGCTCTGCATACGAGACGATTGTGCACGCGGTTACCGATGTTCAGGCTGGCCGGGCGGACGCACTCGTGACGGCGCCGATAAATAAGCAAGCGTTTGCTAAGGCGGGCTTACCGTGGCGCGGGCATACCGATTTGCTAGCCCATCTCACTGGTACGCCAAGAGTTGCCATGATGTTCCACTCTGAGGCGTTGCGTGTGGTGTTGGCAACTGTACATGTACCGCTCGCGGAAGTCCCGGCCCTCCTCACTACAGACAGTCTTGAGGCGACCATTCGTCTTACCGCGACCGAGTTGCCCCGTTTCGGATTTCCGAATCCACGGCTAGCGGTAGCGGGACTCAATCCACATGCGGGAGAGGAAGGCCTGTTAGGGCACGAGGACGAACAGGTTCTACGGCCGGCGGTGGAAGCTTGCCGGCAGGACGGCATCAATGTGGTTGGGCCGCTTCCGGCAGATACCTTGTTTGTGAACGCGATGCAAGGTGAGTACGACGTTGTTGTGGCCTGCTACCACGATCAAGGGCTGATTCCGGCCAAGCTGGTGGCCTTTGGTCGCACGGTTAACGTGACGCTTGGGTTACCAATCGTACGAACGTCGGTCGATCATGGTACGGCATTCGACATTTCCCGTCAGGGAGTTGCCGATCCGTCGAGTATGGTGGAGGCGGTCCTACTGGCGGCGCGGCTGGTCAAGGCGACGCGCAAACGGTCTTCCGCATGACCGNCCGTTCACGAGGGGAACGACCGATCACGGAGCACCGCAAGGCATTTCATGACTATCACATTATTGATACTTTCGAGGCGGGCATCGTGCTCACAGGCACTGAAGTTAAAGCGATTCGCGAAGGTCGGGTGAATCTACGCGACAGTTATGGTCGGGTAGAGGCCGGAGAGGTATTTGTTTATAACATTCATATTAGTGCGTACAGTCACCGTGGCTACGCTGATCACGAGCCCACGCGCCGGCGAAAAGTGCTATTGCATAAATCGGAGATTCGGAAACTTGTCGGCAAGACAGTCGAGCGTGGTATGACCCTCGTGCCGGTTCGAATGCACTTCAAGAACGGCCGAGTCAAACTCGCAATCGCGTTGGCCAAAGGAAAAAAAACCCACGACAAGCGTGAGCGCATCCGGCAGCGTGAAACCGAACGGGAGACGAGAGCTGCAATCAAGGAGCGGCAAGGCAGATGAGACAGCCAACCGNGATGACGGTGCCACTGGTTGATCTCAAGGCTCAGTACGATTCTATTCGCGCTGATGTTCTGGCCGCTATCACTAGGGTCTGCGACAGTCAGCAATTTATTCTTGGGCCAGAGGTTGAGCTGCTCGAACAGGAATTGGCNGCGTANCTTTCAGCTAAGCACACCATTGGAATGTCTTCCGGAACCGACGCACTGCTTGCAATCATGATGGAGCTTGGGATTGGTCCAGGTGATGAGGTGATTACCACCACCTACTCGTTCTTCTCGGCGGCGGGTTCTATCGTGAGGCTAGGCGCCACTCCGGTGTTTGTTGACATCGACCTGGCCACCTTCAATATAGACCCGGATGCGGCTAAGGACGCCATGACATCTCGGACGAAAGCCATAATACCAGTGCATCTGTTCGGCTTGAGTGCGGACATTGATCCACTACTTACCGCTGCTTCCAGAAATGGAGTTCCAATTATTGAAGATGCCTGCCAAGCAATCGGGGCCCGCTACAAAGAGCGGTATGTTGGGGCGCTCGGTATGGCTGGTGGCCTCTCGTTCTTTCCCAGTAAGAGCCTAGGGGCCTACGGAGATGCGGGATTAATTACTACGAATGATGACGCCTTAGCCGAACATCTTCGCTCCCTTCGGGTCCACGGCGCCCACCCCAAGTACGTGCACAAGCGCGTTGGTGGAAATTTTCGATTGGATGCGATCCAGGCAGCCGTTCTCCGAGCGAAGCTGCCGCACTTAAGCCGGTGGTGTAGAGCGAGACGTGAAGCAGCGGATAGGTACCGTCACTTGTTTGCCGACGCAGGTTTGAAGCCGTTTGGCGTTGAGCTACCCGT
The DNA here is from genome assembly GCA_002712565.1 of Gemmatimonadota bacterium. Next base: position 19,344 of record PAUA01000038.1, read on the forward strand.
CGAGCCTCAGGACCGATGGCACACCTACCATCAATACGTTGTCCAAATGCCGAGGAGGGACCAGGTTCAGACACATCTGGAGTCACGTGGTATCGGGACTGCGGTCTACTATCCGGTACCACTGCACCGGCAGGAGTGCTTCGCTAGTCTCGGCTATTCAGAAGGTGCATTGCCCAAGTCCGAAACCGCTGCTCGCACTGCACTGGCGCTTCCAATGTATCCCGAGTTAACCGAAGACCAGCAGGCGCACGTGGTTGAGACAATCGCAGAGTACCTGCGGATGTCATAAACGCCCCACGATGGGAAAGCGAAAAGTTCTCGTGACTGGGGCGGGTGGCCAGCTCGGTGGGGCTATCTGTGCTGAGTTCAGTGATGAAGCACTTATTCCTTTGACCCATGAAGACCTAGATCTAGTTGACCACAGTAATCTTCTTCGAGCTATCACGGCACATAATCCGGTAATCATCATCAACTGTGCTGGGTATAACCGTGTTGACGATGCCGAAAACAATGCAGAGATGGCGTTGGCGGTGAATGCTTTCGGCGTGCGATCCCTCGCGCGTGCGGCCACCGACGTCGGTGCCATCTTCGTCCACTACAGCACCGATTTCGTTTTTGACGGCGTTGCCACGGTGCCATACACCGAGCATGATGAAGCAAGTCCGCGAAGTGTGTACGGCGCCTCGAAGTTGATCGGAGAATGGTTCGCGAACGACATTATGGGTACTTACATTCTTCGCGTTGAGAGTCTGTTCGGTGGCGTTCCCGCCCGTAGTAGCATCGATCAAATTATCGATGCGGTGGTAAGTGGCCGTGAAGCGAGTGTGTTCATGGACCGCGTGGTGTCGCCAAGTTACGTTCACGATGTCGCTCGAGCGACCCGTTCACTTATTGATACGCAGGCGCCAGTTGGGCTTTATCACTGTGTCAATACTGGTCATGCGACGTGGTTGCACCTTGCCGAGGAAATTACGCGGCAACTTCGATCGACAACATCCCTTAGACCAATCTCTGTTACTAATCTGTCGTTGCCAGCTGTTCGGCCAGTATTTTGTGCACTTTCCAATACGAAGCTTGCCGAGGCGGGTTTCACAATGCCTTCCTGGCAGGACGCTCTGACTCGTCATCTGGCGTCTCGGGGCCAGGCGTCATGATGAGCCCTCGGAAGTTGTCTAGGGATGAGTTAGTGTGCTCCCTCCCCTCGGGAAACAGCGTGCTATAGTGGCATCGGGATGGGTGATGCAACTACTTTGCTGCTGGAACGACTGAACAATCGATCCGCTACTGTCGGGGTTATCGGCCTCGGATACGTTGGACTACCGCTACTTGTGGAATTCGCGAAGGCGGGTTTTTCGGCGTTTGGCTTTGATGTCGATGGTGCGAGAGTAGAGCGAATTGGTCGTGGTGAATCTGACATTCCAGATGTAGCTACTGAGGAACTCGCAGCCGTTGTAGACGCTGGCCGTCTCGTGGCGACCAGCGATTTTCAAAAGCTTGCAGAGGTTGACACCGTCAATATCTGCGTGCCGACGCCTCTTCGCAAGACGAAGGATCCCGACCTCTCGTTCGTGGCCGCAGCAACCGAGTCTGTTAGTGCACATCTACATCCTGGCCAGCTAATTATTCTTGAGTCGACGACCTATCCGGGAACGACCGAGGAGGTCGTCCAGCCGTTGCTGGAACGTAGTGGATTGAAGGTGGGACAGGATTTCTTCCTAGCATTTTCTCCAGAGCGTGTGGACCCAGGTAACGCCGAGTGGCGCACCGCAAACATTCCTAAGGTCGTTGGTGGAGTTGATTCAGCATCAACGGAGGTAGCCGCAGCCTTGTACCGGCAAATCGTCAAGACGGTCGTGCCTGTTTCGTCAACGCGTGTCGCTGAGATGGTTAAGCTGTTGGAAAATACTTTTCGAGCGGTCAACATTGGTCTCGTTAACGAATTGGCGCTGATGTGTCGCGATCTAGGTGTCAATGTTTGGGAAGTTATTGATGCTGCGAAGACGAAGCCGTTCGGATTTATGCCGTTCTATCCTGGCCCTGGCCTCGGTGGGCATTGCATTCCGATCGATCCGTTCTACTTGAGCTGGAAAGCACGCCAGAACGGCTTTGAGAGTCGCTTCATTGAGTTGGCCGGGCATATCAACGGCCGGATGCCTCGCTATGTGCTCGAGCGAGTTAGTGATGCGCTAAATACAGTTGGTAAACCACTCAAGGGATCGGCAATTCATTTATTCGGTGTTGCTTACAAGGCTAATGTGGGTGATGTTCGCGAGTCGCCGGCGATTGACTTAGCACAGTTGCTGCAGGAGCGTGGTGCTAAGTTGTCCTACAGTGACCCCTACGTGGCGTCCCTCGAGCTAGGGCAAGTGCATTTGGAGGCCATCGAACCCTCTGCCACCTTCGATCAAGAAATTGACTGTGCGGTGATCACCACTTCTCACGCGTCGTTTGATTACGACGAAATCGTTCGACGTTCGCCGCTAATCGTTGACACCCGTAACGCACTTCGGGGCCGGACCGATCTCCATATCGTGCGACTGTGACGGCAATGAGCCCAGCTGAAATGGGCGTCTCAAGCTGAAATCTTCCTGTCTGGTTACCCTTCCATGTTGTCTAACGCCTCTCAGGCTCTCTATGTTTCGTACGATGGCACACTCGAACCGCTCGGCGAGTCACAAGTCGTCAATTACCTGACGCGACTTTCGGCCAACTACCGAATTACGCTTATTAGCTTTGAGAAGCCTGAGGATTTATCGGATCATACACGCGTGATAGCGATGGAGCAGCGGCTCCACGCGTCTGGTATCAAGTGGATTCCGTTGCGTTATCACAAGTCGCCCCCTGTCTTTTCGACGATTTTTGACGTTGTCCGTGGGGCGCTGACCGCCTGGCGCGTCTGCCATGAGGGGGCCATCCGAATCGTGCACGCCCGTGGCTACGTAGCAGCATTGGTCGCTCTGTTCGTTCGTCGTGGCGGCGCTTCGAGATTCCTGTTTGACATGCGAGGCTTCTGGGTTGATGAGAAGGTGGAAGCCGGGCATTGGCGCGCGCACGGGCTTCTTTATCGACTCGGTAAGTGGTGGGAACGGCGGTTCTTCGAAGGGGCTGATGCCATTGTCTCCTTGACGAAGGCCGGTGTGCAGGCACTGCCTACGCTTGGATACGAAATTCCAGATTCCGTTCCAACGGTGGTGATCCCGACCTGCGTCGATTTGCAACGGTTCAAACCCATCAAAAAAGACCCGGAATTGGTTGGTCCACTCGGTCTCCAAGGTAAGCTTGTGATCGGATGTGTAGGCACAATGAGTAACTGGTATATGCGGAATGAGATGCTTAGTTACCTAGCGTATTTGTCGAAATCGATTGAATCCCTGCGAGTTCTCATTGTGACGCGTGAAGACCATAAAACCCTACGGCGAGACGCTGTGGCTAGTGGCGTTCCTGATGCTATGGTGCTTACTAGAGCAAGCTTTTCGGAAATGCCCCGCTATATGTCGTTGTTCGATGCCGGGCTGTTTTTCATACGCCCGACACTGTCGAAACGTGCATCAGCAGCTACCAAACTCGCAGAGTTTCTTTCATGCGGAGTTCCTGTAATCCTAAACGATGGAGTCGGCGATTCTGGTGCGATTGTCAGGCATCACAACGTAGGGGTGGTCCTTACGGCAACGAACCAGGAGGCGTTTGCAGCCTCGCTTCCGCCTGTGCGAGCCCTTTTCTCTGGCTTAGAGATGAGCGAACGGTGTCGTCGGGTTGCGAGTGAACTGTTCGACGTTGAAAAGGGCACCGAAAAATATCGAAAATTATACGAAAGTCTTGATTCTGTCGCGAGTGAAAAGTCTGCCTAACTTGAAAAACATCAGAACGCTAGTAAAAATCATGTTCATTTGGTGAACGAATGACTATCTGAGAGATTACGAAAAGCTCCATGCGGTCTGGGNGGAAAAATCGGTCTAACTTGACAAACTCCTGAACACTAAGGAAAAATGATGTTCAGTTTATGAACACCTCACCAGGGAGGGGATTTTTCATTCCTAACTGTAAGTGAGAGGGCGTGAGCTTGCCCGAGTGCTAGCCTGGAGATGGTCGCCCAAGTAGCAGATACCAAACATTTTGCTCTANTGAGAGCCGTGCCCGCGAGCATGGCCACCTGAACGGTCCTGCCCCAAACGTTTGAAAAATTGGTCGTTGCCGCATGAAGTTCACTAAGTTGGCGCTGCAGGGAGTGTGGCTTATTGAGCCGGTGGTCTTCTCTGACCAACGAGGCGGCTTTCGTCGCCACTTCTGTACCGAAGAGTTTGCGGCACATGGTCTTGCACCAACCGTTGTTCAGGGCAATATTTCTGAGAATGTTCAACGTGGTACGCTTCGCGGCTTTCACTACCAGGTGGGCCGATATGCAGAATCTAAGACTATTTCGTGCATGTCCGGTGGGATTTATGACGTAGTCGTCGACCTGCGGAAAAACTCACCGACTTTCATGNAATGGGTCTCGGTAAAGATTTCAGCTGATGACCGTCGAAGCCTGTATGTGCCAGCTGGCTGCGCCAACGCTTGGTTGACGACTGTCGCGGACACCGTGCTTCACTATTACATGAGCGAAATGTTTTCTCCAGAGTCGGCACGGGGTTTCCGCTACAACGATCCTGCGTTCGAGGTGAACTGGCCAACAGAACCGGTCGTGATCTCGGAACGTGATCGAACCTTTCCTGATTTCGATCTAGCGTCGCTCGAATAGTTCTGAATTGCGATGCGCGTATTGTTGACTGGCGGCACNGGTTTTATCGGGAGCCGCGTACTTCCGCTTCTAAAAGAGCACGAAGTGCTCTGCCTCTCCNGAGAGCCAGCTAAGTTGCCTCGGCGTCATGGGATGGAGGCGATCACCGCCGATTTGGGGAGAGACGGTGACTGGATCAACGAGACCGTAAGGTTTCAACCCGAGTGGTGTCTTCATTTGGCGTGGGAGGGGTTACCGGACTATTCGCTTGAAAGATGCCGCGCGAATCTGGATGCTGGCCTACGGCTTATCGGTGCTGTGGCCCGATCGGGTATACGCCGAATGGTCGTTGCAGGAACCTGTGCAGAATATGGTCGCGCCTCTGGTGCTGTGTCCGAAGAAAGTGTTCCAATTGATCGGGGCTTCTGTGCAGCAACGAAACACGCGCAGTTGAATGTGCTGGAGACGGTCGCTCGTGATGCGGCGTTTAGTTATCAATGGGCTCGGATTTTCTTTGTCTATGGACCTGGACAGATGCAGGGTTCACTAATTCCCTCTCTTCGCGCCTCTTATACCTCCGGACAAAAGGCAAGTATTCGCACACCGGACGCCTTTAGGGATTTTGTTTACGTTGAGGAAGTAGCCTCTGCTTTGGTGTCGCTGGTCTCTTCAGACGTGCCCTCTGGGGTCTTCAATGTCGGAAGTGGCCAACCAACGAGTGTGGGCCACGTCGCAAACTTGGCTGCGGAGTACTACGACATGCCACGTCCGATCAAACATCCTCCGGTCGAATGCCCTCCTGGTGGTGACGGATTCTGGGCAGATACACATAGGCTCTGTGCAGCAACCGGTTGGCGTGCACGCATCGGTATCAAGGAGGGGGTCGCAAAGACTCTAAAGGCTCTGGACGGCAAGTGAGCGAGTTGCAACGGGTAATCATTATGTTCAATCCGATACTGACGGTTACTGTGACGTGACTTTACCCCTAGTATCAATTTGTGTTCCCACAATCGGGCGTGTTGAGTATCTGAGTGCCGCTCTGCAATCTCTGCGAGAACAGACGTACGAGAACTATGAAGTGATTGTTTTAGATAATGCGAGTGGGCCTGAAGCCCAGTCGGTACTGACTGAATTCGTGGCGAACAATGCAAACGCGAGAATCTTGAGGGTTAACGAGCGNGTGCCGATGTTTGCAAATTTTAATCGCGGCATCCGCGCCGCGGTTGGAGAATATGTTGTTTTTGTTCATGATGATGACCACTACGATCCAAGATTCCTAGATGCCCACGTTACAGTGCTCGAAGCTAATCCGCAGGCGGCATTCGCTGGTAGTAACTGGAATATGATCAATAGTGAGGGACGGGTGACCGTTCGTCGTCGATTGATTAGGAAAACTGGGACTTGGAATGGCAGAGACTTCATTGAGCGTCTAGTTCGCAGAGGAAGGTCTGAACTTGCGACACCAGCCCTCGTATTCCGCCGGGAAGTGGTTAAGACGTGTGGTTTTGATGAGCGCTGCCCAATCCACTGGGGTGATTTCACGATCCTAATGCGGATTGCTGAGCAGTGGGATGTCGCTGTGGTGGCCGAACCGCTCTTTTCGTGGAGGTCGCACGAACAGAATTCTTCAAGGATGGCCTTCAGTCAAAGTATTCCTCTCCGGACAAGTGTACTGCGCGACTACTGCTCGGAATACGCCGTACGGCATCCTGAGGACTTGGAGTTTTTGAATCGATTAAAGCGTCTTGTGGACCGCGGACACCATCGAGGTTTGTTGTGGGGCTGGCTTGTGGCTTCTAATGACGCGGAGTCCCGTGCGTGCCGTCGCCTCTTGGAGGAGGCGTCCTGTCCGATGACCGTAGGGCTTCTGAGACTGCTGGAATCAGTTGGCTTGACGGTAAATTACCGCCGGTCGCTTGTTCCAGCAGCTCGTCATGTTATTGACTTGATCGGCATCTGAGTTGAGCGCCGACTGTTAACGAATACTGATACCTAACAAATAGCGCCATTTTCTATGTCCAAGCGAGCGATCATTACTGGAATCACTGGCCAAGACGGCTCCTACTTAGCTGAGTTGCTTCTAGACAAGGGCTACGAAGTTGTCGGAATGGTTCGCCGTTCCAGCACGCCAAATTTGTGGCGCATAGAACACCTGCTCGACAGGGTTCAGCTACGAACGGCCGATCTTCTTGATCAACTGTCGATGATTCGTGTCATTGAGGAGGTACGGCCACACGAATTCTATAATCTGGCGGCGATGTCGTTTGTACCAGCATCGTGGGACCAGCCGATGCTCACGGGTGAATTTAATGCTCTTGGGGTAACAAGAATCCTTGATGCAATTCGTCAGGTTGACACCTCAATTCGGTTCTATCAAGCCTCGTCTAGTGAAATGTTCGGGAAGGTACGCGATGTGCCACAGACCGAGGCGACGCCATTCTATCCTCGAAGTCCGTACGGTGTTGCTAAGGCGTTCGGACATCACATCACGGTAAATTACCGTGAGAGTTATGATCTATTTGCCGTCTCTGGGATTCTCTTTAATCATGAGTCACCACGGCGAGGTCTGGAATTCGTCACCCGCAAGGTGAGCGATGGAGTTGCTAGAATCAAGCATGGTCTTATCGACTCACTGTTGCTTGGCAACCTCGACGCACGCCGCGACTGGGGCTTTGCGGGTGACTACGTTCGCGCGATGTGGATGATGTTGCAGCGCGATCGTCCGGATGATTACGTTATCGCTACTGGTACGAGTCACTCGGTCAGAGACTTGGNGCGGNTNGCGTTCAGNCNCGTAGGNCTTGAGTGGGAAGAGTGGGTTCGTGTCGATCCAAATCTNTTGCGCCCTGCGGAAGTCGACCATCTANTCGGGGATGCCTCGAAAGCTCGACAGNANATCAATTGGTCACCAACGGTAGATTTCGAACATTTNATCNGCCNAATGGTNGANGCCGATATGGAGCGANNGACACGCCAGGGCTAAGATTNCTGGTNATTGTTTTTTCCGGTCAGNGCGTGATTGGTTGTCATNCTNCTGGTTTGNTTTCACATNGTTCATGACGACATCNGGTTCTTTGTANGTGTGTGNGCCTAACTAANTCTGCCGGTTATAATCGTTCCTGTGTTCCAGCGTTTCAAATGGACNCCCCGTTTCTTNCTGCACTGTCAAGNAGTGCGATAGGCAGNTTNACCGCATCTCAGGTCCTCACGCGTGACTGGNCATACTAAGCGTCAGANGTGTCGAGTGTGNGGCGGCACCCAACTGACNANATTNCTTTCTTTGGGGCCGACACCACTCGCGAANGCTTTCTTGCGTTCAACTGATGAATTTCNAGCGGAACAGTNCTATCCNCTTGATGTCTACCGTTGCGAGGNGTGCTCACTAGTACAACTGCTAGATCTTATCGATCCGGGNACGCTNTTTAGCCATTACATCTANGTCACGGGAACTTCGGAAACNGTGGCAGAGCATAATCGNNCTTACTCCAAGACCATTGTCGANCTNCTCAAATTACAACCTGGGAACTTGGTTGTTGAAGTAGCGAGTAATGACGGGAGCCTCCTGAAATGCTTTGAGCCATATGGAATGAGGACNCTTGGTNTNGAGCCTGCTGANAACATCTCAGAATTGGCCCGNTCACAAGGANTCGAAACACTGACGCGGTTCTTCAATGAAGCTACCGGTCGTGAGGTGCAGGAGACATACGGTGCAGCTCATGTGGTTATTGCAAACAATGTCTTAGCGCATGTGGATGACACGCCAGATTTTCTGGAAGGGTGTAAACACGTTCTCAAACCAGACGGACTCATTGTAATTGAAGTGCCTTATCTTCGAGATCTCTTGGATCGTCTGGAGTACGACACGATTTATCATGAGCATCTGTGCTACTTCTCTGTAACAACGTTGATGCGTTTGTGCGACCGCGTTGGCCTATCCATTAGGCGAGTTGAGCATGTACCGCTTCATGGAGGGTCGTTGCGGGTGTATCTGGGTAGACAAGAGGTTCAAGGGAATCATGCAGATGCCGTTCTTGATTATGCTGCGGCGGAGACCGAAGCAGGNTTCGAAAACATGGACCGCTATGAACGATTTGCAGCTGACGTAGCTTTGAATCGACAGGCTATTCGCCGTCTACTAGAAAAGCTCAAATCTGATGGCAAGGTGGTTGCGGGCTATGGTGCACCGGCGAAAGGGAACACTCTACTTAACTACTGCGGCATTGACACTCAACTCGTGTCGTTCACGGTTGATCAAAACCCCATGAAGATTGGCCACTATACTCCAGGCACGCACCTGCCAGTGCTTCCGGTGGAGGCCCTCCGTGAACGTGAAGCTGATTTTGCGTTCGTCCTCGCGTGGAACTTCGAAGAGGAAATCAGGCGACAACAGCGCGACTACGCCGAGGCTGGTGGTCGGTTTATCATTCCTATTCCNGAGCCNAGGGTCGTTTGAGCCACNGGTAACGTAATAGAAGGGTTGTGGGGTTGCTATTAGCATCAATTTTGGAAGGGACTAACNTATGGTCGCTCATCCACACCTAGATTTACTTCATAGNAGATATCGGGNNCGTTCCAAGGGTGACAAGGAAGCCNTGAAAGGCATTNTTGCGGNCAATGTGGTGTGGCACGTTNCTGGTAAGAGTCAGGTCTCAGGTGACTATCGAGGACCTGAAGCCGTGTTTGGGCTCTTTGCTAGGATGGAAGTTCTNGTCGGCGGGACACTGAGTGTCGAAGAACAGGACTTTCTAACGAGTGACGAACGGACCGTCGTTCTTTTCANGATGACTGCAACTCGAGGAAACAAAACNCTAACCGCCAACTGTTGTGAGGTGGCTCGTTGGCACAATGGTCAGATTANCGAGGCNTGGGNTNTCACGTCTGACCANTACGNATTCGACGAATTCTGGTCTTCAGGATGGTTCAGCGAGGCAGCAGACGGAGTGTGGGCTCGCCGTGTGAAATTGTNACTTTTTCANTGACTCAGCTTTGGTNNCAGAGTGACTTCAATGTTAACTGTGTCAGTGTTCTGNCTGCCGNNGCGGTCCCTNTATTAGTGATCTANTGCCCCTTCGGGGCTTCCATCGCGGTTTTCAATTTCATTNTTGGGATGTTANGNGCTGTGGTCGAAANATTCGACCTCNATTGTCGTGAGAAAAGATTGNTCCGACTAATGTTGACTGCTTCCATTATCTACGGCGGAGGGAGACCTCAATGTAGTCGTAGGCTACCCACGATTCTTCTAAATGGGCGTTTATGGTGTAGCTCGTGGGGAGGTCATTGTGGATCCTGAGGCGCGCCGCGACCTCGAGGCACTCGAAGCCATTGCGGAGAATTCGCGAATTACCCAGCGTGGTTTGTCAACCAAACTNGGNATTGCCCTAGGTCTGGCTAATCTTTACGTGAAGCGTTTNGTCCGCAAGGGTTATGTCAAGTGCGTCAACTTCAAACCGAATCGGATTTTGTACGTGCTGACTCCGACTGGCATTGCTGAAAAGACGCGACTCACATATGAGTTCATGGACTATTCGATGTTCTTGTATGGCCAGGTACGGCAACACCTGCGNTCGGTTTTACAGCCGTTTACGGAAGGTCAGCGCAGGCGCGTTGCCATCTACGGTACTGGCGAAGCGGCAGAACTAGCGTATTTGTCNCTAACCGAATTAGGCATGGAACTCGTAGCNNTANTTNATGGTGTGGGCGCCGACAAGTTCTTNGGAATGCCNGTACAAGACATTCGTGAACAGCACAGCGTTGACTATGACCTGATAATTGTTGCGACACTAGAGCAGCCTGATGCCATGGTTGAGGGACTGCTCAGCCATGGTGTACCACGCGAAAAGATCGTGATGTTTCAAAATTGACGATGAGTGAAGATGGACCTTACCGGTCCCGTCTAAGTGAATGATATGAAGCTACGCTTACTTGAATGGCTTGTCTGCCCAGTTTGTTCGAAGTCTTTTTCCCATACACCCCTTTTGTGTAATGGTGATGAGACGACGGAGGGGTTGCTGTCGTGCGACTGCGGTCGCAGTTACCCGATTGTGGACGGCATCCCTCGCGTGGTGGAAGATGCCTTCGGCCTTTTTCCAGCTTTCGGTGAGAAGTATGCCAACCTTTTACCTAACGCGCGTCCCAGAAATGTTGACAGTCATCCCCCCGGTGAGGAACTTCGGCGCACTCGCGAGAGTTTCGGTTACCAGTGGACAGCATTTTCGGCGATGGTGATCGATTTTAGAGAGAACTTCCTTGAGTATATCCATCCAGTCCAACCAGCGTTTTTTCCTGGTAAGCGCGGGCTAGATGTTGGCTGCGGATTCGGTCGACATATTGTAAACGCAGCACAGTTCGGCGCTGAGATGGTGGGTGTCGATATCAGTGCAGCAATCGACGTGACCCACAAGAACACCTACAACTTGCCGAACGTGCATCTGGTACAAGCGGACGTCTACCGCATGCCGTTCAGGCAAGGGACCTTCGATTTTGCCTACAGTATTGGCGTTCTACACCACCTGCCCGATCCCGAAGCCGGGTTTAAACAACTCGTCTCTGTCGTGAAATCCGAAGGTGCGGTGTTCATCTGGGTCTACAGCAAGAAACGGCGTCTCGTAAACGCAATGCTCGAAAACGCACGGGCGTTAACGACACGACTTTCTCCCCGTTTCCAAATGGCGCTGTCGTGGGCTGCCGCTGCAGTGGATTGGGGCGGTTTCGTCGTCCCGTACCGGATCATGTCGCAGTTGCCAGGCCTAGGTTCCGTGGTGCGCCGGTTCGGAACCCCGCGTCTGAAGGTCTATGGTAATTATCCGTTTCAAGTCGCGTGGGCCGATTGGTTCGATCGTCTCGCGGCGCCAATTCGTTTCTACTACAATGAAAATGACCTTAATGGCTGGCTGAGACGTAGCGACCTCAGTCGTACCCTCGTATCTCCAACTGGCCTGTTTGGGTGGCGGGCGTATGGTGAGCGAGACGGACAAACCACCACCTCCACTCGATCACAAACCTAATGGATAAACCCCCTGTGATGATCCTTTGTGGCGGTTTGGGAACTCGGCTCCACGAGGAAAGCGACGTTAAACCGAAACCCATGGTGATGATTGGTAACCGGCCGATTCTGTGGCACATCATGAAAATGTATGCGGCACACGGATTGACGGAGTTCATCGTGTGTCTCGGGTATAAGGGCCATGTCATCAAGAACTACTTCATGAACTATAAAACCTATAGCGCCGACTTCACGGTCGATCTCCGAGAACCAGAGCGTATTGAGTACCACAATCATCCGATCGAAGAAGATTGGCGGGTGACTCTAGTCGAGACGGGTGAGCACAGTCAGACTGGTGCTCGGATACGGCGGGCAGGACGGGAATACGTGAAGAGCGATTGTTTTTTGGTGACCTACGGTGATGGCCTAGGTAACGTCAACATTGATGAGCTGCTGGCCTTTCACCGCTCTCACGGGAAAATCGGCACGGTGACAGGCGTGCGTCCACCAGGGCGTTTTGGTGAAATGTGTGCCGGTAATGACGATCAGGTGTACGAGTTCAACGAGAAACCGCAGGTCAGCGATGGCCTGATCAACGGAGGTTTTCTTGTATTTCAGCGCGAATTTCTTGACCGCTATCTGAGGGATCGGGACGATGAAGTTCTGGAGCAGGAGCCGTTGAAGCGACTGGCAAGCGATGGGCAATTAATGGTCTACCGACATGATGGTTTCTGGCAGCCGATGGACACCTACCGTGAGGTGAAAATCCTGAATGAGTTGTGGGCAAGTGGTAAAGCACCGTGGAGTATCTGGACATGAACTCGGTTGGAGCGTGGCGTCGTCGTCGTGTCTTGGTCACCGGCTGCACCGGTCTCTTGGGCTCGTGGCTTACCCAATGGTTGGTCGATCAGCAAGCTGATGTCGTTGGGCTCGTGCGTGATCACGCGCCCCAGTCAAATTTCTACCGCCTTGGTCTCGACCGCGAAGTCAGAGTTGTACACGGAGCATTAGAAGATCACCCTCTCATTGAACGCTCGCTTAACGAATACGAAATTGAAGTCGTTTTCCATCTCGGTGCACAGACGATCGTTGGTATTGCCAACGAGAATCCTCTGTCGACCTTCAGTGCGAACATTCAGGGCACCTGGAATGTGCTTGAGGCCGCTCGCCGGCGAAAAGGCATTTGTGCTGTTGTCGTCGCCTCCAGTGACAAGGCCTACGGGGCCCAGGCTGAGCTGCCGTATCGAGAGGATGCACCACTTATAGGTCGGCATCCGTATGATGCGTCGAAGAGTTGTGCCGATCTTATCGCGCAGATGTACTGGCATACGTATCGCCTACCAGTGGCCATTACCCGTTGCGGTAACTTTTACGGGGGTGGCGACCTTAACTTTAACCGCATCGTGCCGGGCACGATCCGGTCGGTGCTCGACGGCCAGCGTCCGATCGTTCGCAGCGATGGGACGCTCCGTCGCGACTACGTCTACATTAAAGAGGCCGTGAGTGCTTATGTGCTGCTCGCAGAACGATTAATGGAAGGAGAGGCGGGCGGTGAGGGTTACAACTTTAGCCATGGACAACCGCTTCGTGTCCTTGAGTTGGTCGACGTCATCACTCGTCTAATGGGACGCGCCGACCTAACACCGGTAGTATTAAATGAGGCCACGAATGAAATTCCCGACCAGTTTCTTGATGCGAGTAAGGCCGCTGCAGACCTCGGTTGGACACCGCGCTATCGGCTGGAGGATGGACTGCAGGAGACGGTAGCGTGGTACGAGGAGTTCTTTAAAGCGCAACGCGATGCGCGAACCCTGGACGAGTAAACGTGGGTGGCATCGACCTGAATGGGCACTTGGNGGTTAGNANTGAGNGTTTTCANTGNGTCTATNGNGAGATTGGTTGNGGTGCATTGGAGTNNTCTAGCGGAANGAGACAGTCTGCTGGTGACNNTGGGCTNTTTGGNCGACACTACGTAGAGACNCCGGCTCCTGCCTTNACGTGGTTGCAGGCACGGATGTGTGCGAGATTCGGCGTTCAACTGGAGAGCTGACTCGACTTTGTCATCATCACAGTGGTGAGTGTTACTGGAATAGGAATAGCCTATGGCTCTTATTGACGATCGCGGACGTTTGTTTGGTCGAATCAATCTGATTGATATAGCCGCAGCTCTCGTAATACTTCTATTAATTCCTTTGGGCTACGGTGCCTATCAACTCTTTCGCACGCCCCCGCCGGAGATCCTAGCGATTGAGCCGGGAACATTAACTCAGGGTAGTGATCTCAGCGTCACCCTGGAGGNNAGGNATCTCCAACCGTTCTTGAGAGCCGTCGTCGGCCCTNNTGAGGCCGAACTACTTGTCCAAACCCCGACTCGGGCCGAAATCAAACTGNCNGAGCNTCTCGNGCCAGGGGTGCACGACCTCGTTTTGTACGATGTGGCCCGGGAGGTCGCCCGTCATCCTGCGGCCGTTACCATTGAGGCGCCCCTTGGGGCGCCGCCACCCCCGCCGCTTCCGCCTCCAACCCTGCTGCAGATGCGCGTGCTCGGCGCTTTTACCGGTTTGGACCGTGAGCGTACTGCAATGCCCGCGAGGTCTGAAACGTTTGGGACGGAGGGGGAGATCGGGGCTGGAGAGATTCTTGCTGTCGCCCCAGCGGAACGAGAGGCTATGGAGCTGGGCGGATTCCCTCCCCTAGCGCGAAGTGATGGTGGCACAGTGCGAGTTGTTGCCCTGGTTCGTGTCTGGTGTGAACTCATCGGTACTGACTGTCGGGTTGGCGGCATCAACGTGGTGCCTGGCGAATCCCTCGGTCTTGTGAGGGGAGACGACGAGCGTACTCGGTTCGAGGTCATGGAACTCTACCTTCCTTCGACCGAGTTACAGACTGAAGTGACCGTTATGGGAGCGTTCGTCGGACTTGACGACGCGCAAGCCGACCGGATATCAGGCTTNGNCGAGTCGAGTGAGGTGTCCTCAGATTCNTGGGGTCGTGTCCTGTCTCTCGGGCGACTGGAACCAGAGAACATCCANCTGANGGGAGGGGTGCGTGCAGGAACCACGGGGAAGAATCGCATTCCTGCGTTGGTCTCCATCCACTGTGCGATTGTGGGNCAACAATGCTGGNTGGGAAGTCAAGTGGTCGGTCCTACAGCCAGACTNGCCATTCCCACTAGCGAAGGAATCGTCTGGTTTGAGATCNCCGAACTCTATCCGGCNGCCATGACAGCCTTCCCACCNCCTCCACCGGTNTTNGAGATTCGCGTACTGGGTGCCTTCACTGGTTTNGACCCTGCAGANCCTGCAATGCCCGNNAGGTCTGAAACNTTTGGGACGGAGGGGGANATCGGGTCTGGAGAAATAATTGCCGTGGCCCCGGTGGAGCGAGAGGNTCTGGANCTAGCCGGGGTCCCNTCGGTCGCGCGTGGTGACNNTGACACGGTNCGCGTNGTTGCCNTGGTTCGTGTCCGNTGTGCGCTCGTTGAGAATGATTGCAGGGTTGGAGGTGCCCTGGTGGTACCTGGAACGGCCCTTGATATCGTGAGAGGAAACGAGAGCTTCTCGTTCAGGGTGATGGAACTCTACCGTTCGCCGATCGAGTTACAAGCCGAAGTCNCCGTCATGGGGGCGTTCGTCGGANTNGACGACGCGCGAGCNGNCCGGATATCAGNCTTANNCGAGTCGAGTGATGCANCCTCGGATTCTTGGGGTCGNGTCCTGTCTCTCGGGCGACCGGAACCAGAGAATCTGGAGTTGACGGGAGGGGTGCGCGCGGGAATCACGGGGAAGCACCGTGTCCGCGGNCTGGTCGCCATCCGCTGTGCGATTGTCGGCCANGAGTGCTGGCGNGGGAACAAGGTGGTCGGTCCTGGNGAAAGACTCGCCCTTCCCACNAGCGAGGGAATCGTCTGGTTCGATGTGACTGAGAACTACCCGGCCGCCAACGACCGATTNGTGGAGCTCAANGTATNNGGAGCCTTTGTTGGTCTTGAGAGGGAGCAAGCCCAGAAGCTGGGAACGATGACCCTCTCCGACCAGCCGAACCACCCTTGGGGCAAGATTCTAGNCGTAGCCCCACCAGTACCGGAGACCGTCGAGCTTCGTGAGGATTCTGGCGTGTTCAGTGCNGGTACAACGGGTAAGTTCAAGGTCGANGCGTTGGTCGCTGTTCGGTGCTTGGTTTCTGGGACCGANTGTCGATTAGGGAGCACCTTAATCGGTTCCGAGGCCATGCTCTCGATTCCGACTCCTGAGGGTCTTCTTCTGTTTGATGCGACTGAGATTCAACCCGCAGAAACTACTCTTGTAGATATCACGGTTCGCAGTGCAACCGACCGAACGATTCTGTCGCTGGTGCGAAACGGGCTTTCGATGGAACAGGCTGAGGCACAGCAAGGTCGCCAAACACCATCCGGAGTCACGCTTTTGGCCGTGGGCGAGATTGAAGAGGAGACCACTCTTCGGACTAGTTACGGCGCTTACNNCTGGGAGCANCCGGGTGTAGTCGTCTCGGTGATCCTTCGTGTGCCTGCTCACCAAACCGTCTCNGGATGGCAGTATGGCCTNGGAACCGANACTTTTGTTCCNTTGAGAGCCGGCGAAGCGTTNNGCTATACGCAGCCCTCNTATGTGCTTGCAGGCGTCATCACCAGTGTTGAGGTGGCGTCGGTGGACCAGGGGAACACCAGTAGGTAAGGAGTNAGCACGGTGAAACCATCATTTCGGCAGGTCTGGCTCGCCAGTATNTTCGGGAAATGGATGAGTGACGTTGTTCGGCTGCTTGGGCGTGGGACGTCACCGGAGAGTAGTCGCCTATTGCGCTCCGTAACCGTTTCCCAGNACCAACAAAGATTGGAAAGGATTCAGCAGCTAGTTCAGAGTAGTCGGCTCTGGCGTTTCATAGATCGGAGTCTCCTCCGTTTAGGTGGAGCGTGGGGGTACGCCGCCATCATTCGGGTTGTAAGGTCACAGAAAGATCGGTTGTTGGCGTTGGATCCTGCCCGTCGCTCACGTCTCGTGGGCTGGATGCTATTTGTAATCGTGTTGACGCACTTCTACCTTTCTATAGACCCGGCTCGCGAAGCTAGAACGCACCCAGTAATTTTGGGCGGAGTGCTTGCTCTCTCCGTTGTGCTCATGTTTGCTGGCGATGCTCTGACGAGGGCCTGGGCGAGTCGGAGCGCCAAGCGCCGGTTCAATTCGTGACCTGGCGTTTTTTGTCAGACACAATATTTAGGGTGATTCCTTAGTTTCCCAATGTCCGTGTCACAACCCCAGACTCCTGAGTCGCTGAAGGCGGAGATTCTTAAACTGGTGCGCGAGTACTACGCTGCCGCATTCGGTTCGAGTCCCTTCATTCCTGGCGAGACCCCCATTCCCTATGCAGGCCGTGTGTTTGATGACGACGAACTTGCCTGTCTGGTGGAAGCGGGCTTGGATTT
The DNA here is from genome assembly GCA_002712565.1 of Gemmatimonadota bacterium. The sequence goes on from PAUA01000038.1 coordinate 36,483, forward strand.
TTGGCTAACCTCCGGACGGTTCGCCGATCGATTCGAACACGACTTCGCGCGGTTTTGCGGGATTAGGTATGCGATGCTGGTGAATTCTGGGTCATCCGCAAATCTAGCGGCGTTGTCATGTTTGACCTCTCCAAAATTAGGCGAGCGTCAATTACGACCGGGTGATGAAGTGATCACTTTGGCTACGGGATTTCCGACGACCGTCAACCCAATCGTACAGAACCAACTCGTGCCTGTGTTCGTCGATGTTGATCTTGCAACCTATAACCTAGATGTGACCCAGCTCGAAGCGGCTTACACTGAGCGCACGCGTGCCATTATGGTGGCTCATACTCTTGGTAACCCCTTTGACTTGGATGCGGTAACGAGTTTTGCGAAACGTCGGAATCTTTGGTTGATTGAGGATTGCTGTGATGCGGTCGGCGCGACGTACAAAGGTAAGACAGTTGGTACGTTTGGTGACCTTTCAACGGTAAGTTTCTACCCCGCGCACCACATCACNATGGGTGAGGGGGGTTGCGTTCTGACCGACAACACCATTTTGAAGACCCTTGTGGAATCGTTTCGAGATTGGGGCCGTGACTGTTGGTGTGCTCCAGGCAAGGAGGATACCTGCGGAAAACGGTTCGGTTGGAAGATTGGCGATCTCCCCGAGGGCTATGACCACAAGTACATCTATACCCATATCGGCTATAACCTGAAACTCACTGACATGCAGGCGGCCGTGGGTGTCGCACAGCTACAGAAGTTACCAGCGTTCATCGCGGCTCGCCGTCAGAACTTCGCCGACCTTTACGAAGGGCTTAAGGACCTTGAGGAGTTTTTTGTTTTACCGAAGGCCACCGAGGGAAGTGAGCCGAGTTGGTTTGGCTTTCCCCTAGCCATTCGCAAAGGCGCACCGTTTACACGCCGCGGGGTGACGCAACAGCTGGAAGCGCGTCGTATAAGCACGCGGTTACTGTTTGGCGGAAACCTCGTCCGTCAGCCTGCTTATCTTAACGTTCCGCACCGCACCGTAGGTAAATTGCCCAACGCCGATTTTGTTATGGAGAATGTCTTTTGGATCGGGGTATATCCCGGCTTGGGGCGGCAGGCTATTGAGTTCATCCTCGAGACCTTTCATCAGTTGAAGGCATGAGCGGATGCGCTGTCTAGTTACAGGAGCGTCGGGCCACCTGGGTTCGTATCTAACAAGGCGTCTACTAGAAGCGGGTCATACAGTTACGGTGGTTGTGCGACCGCAGAGCGACCTATGGCGTCTTGCGGATGTAATCGCTGACACAACGGTTATCCGCAGTCAGCTTGAAGACATTGACCAAGTGGAATCGGCACTAATGGCTGCCGCTCCAGAGGTGGNGTTTCATCTTGCCTGGCAGGGTGTCACAAGCAAGTTCAGAAATGATCTTCGCCAAATTGAAAATAATCTTCTGGGTAGCGTCCGCTTGCTGGAAATTGTCCAACAGGCAGGTTGCAAGTGTTGGGTAGGTCTCGGTTCCCAAGCGGAGTATGGGGCGTACGAGGGGGTGATTCGCGAAGACCTGCCGCTCCAGCCCAGGACCTTATATGGTGCAACCAAGCTCTGTGTTGGCTTTCTTACGCGACAACTTTGTGACCTGGCCGGTACGCGTTATGTGTGGCTTCGGGTACTGGCGGCCTATGGGCCGAAGGATGATCCGGTTCATCTGATTCCTGCAGTTATCTTAAAACTACTGGCAGGCGAGAAGCCTGCACTCACACCAGGCGAGCAACGGTGGGATTACTTATACGTTGAAGATGTTGCTGAGGCTGCTTGCGAGGTGATTCAACNGCCTCGNNTTCAAGGTATTTACAATCTNGGTTCTGGTCAGGCTTATNCGGTGCGCGACATTGTGACCCGAGTACGCGACATGATCGATCCGGGCCTTCCGCTGGGGATCGGGGAGATACCCTACGGTCCAAGTCAGATTATGCGTTTGCAAGGGGAGGGCCTGAGCTCACCGTTTTGCCGTGAGACCGGTTGGAAGCCAAAAGTCGACCTGGATGAAGGATTGCAGCAGACAGTCGATTGGTTCCGCGCTAATAGGCAACGCTATGGTCTCTGATACCAGCGCAGTCTCGGAATTGGCTCGGAAGATTCGTGTGCAGGTCTTGCGCATGACTCACAAGGCGAAAGCATCGCATGTCGGCACGAGTCTCTCGATAGCAGATATTTTGGCAGTGCTCTATGGAAGCGTTCTACAGATCCAACCGACCGAACCGGAGTCACCAGACCGCGATAGGCTAATCGTGAGTAAAGGACACAGCGCAGCCGCGGTATATGCGGCCCTCGCGGAATCTGGGTTCTATCCACGAACGTGGCTCGATACCTATTGTCAGGACGGCTCACGCTTGGCAGGGCATGTGACGCGGGGTGTTCCAGGCGTCGAGGCCTCTACCGGTTCGCTTGGTCATGGCCTTGCTATCGGCTGTGGAATGGCCCTGGGGGCGAAGCGTGATCAGAATTCCAATCGGGTTTTCGTCCTGATGAGCGATGGCGAATGCGATGAAGGTTCCACCTGGGAGGCCGCACTTTTTGGCCCTCATCACCGGTTGGATAATCTGGTGGCAATCATCGATTACAACAAGATTCAGAGTTTTGGCTCGGTCAAAGAGGTCCTCGATTTGGAGCCGTTGGCCGACAAGTGGCGGGCCTTTGGATGGTCGGTCCAGGAGGTCGATGGTCACGACCACGAACAACTGCTCGACGTGTTAGGACGCATACCACTTGTTGAAGGACGGCCGACCTGCGTCATCGCCCATACTGTCAAGGGTAAAGGTGTGAGCTTTATGGAGCATCAGCTCGCTTGGCACTACAAGTCGCCTGACGCCGAGCAGCTCCGTGAAGCCTTGCAGGAACTCGAGGTGCGGCTGTGAGGACGGCTTTCATTCGAGCTCTTCGTGAGGCGGCCGCGACTGATGACCGGGTGTTTTTGTTGGTTGGCGACTTGGGTTATTCAGTTGTTGAGCCGTTTGCGCAAGAGTTTCCGAATCGCTTTCTCAATATCGGCGTCGCTGAGCAAAATCTAGCTGGAGTTGCTGCGGGCCTAGCTTCATCGGGGAAGGTCGTCTTCACCTACTCCATCGGCAATTTTCCAACGTTGCGCTGCTTAGAACACATTCGAAATGACATCTGCTATCACCAAGCAGCCGTAAAAATCGTTGCAGTCGGTGGAGGGATGGCTTATGGCAGCCTTGGTATGACGCACCACGCGACGGAAGACCTAGCGATCATGCGCGCATTACCTGGCATGGAGGTGATCGCACCTGGTGACCCAATTGAAACTACCCTAGCCACACGAGCGATTGTCACCAGGCCTGGTCCGTGCTATCTCCGCCTCGGCAAGGCTGGTGAACCGGTGGTTCACGACGAACCTCCTCCCTTCACCGTTGGAAAGGCTCTTACTCTCAGTCGAGGGTCCGACGTCACTTTTGTGAGCACGGGTGGCATGCTCGCAGCTACCGTACAGGCGGCCGAGCAACTAGGGCCGAAGGGTTTTAGCGTTGGTGTGGTCAGTATGCCCACGATAAAGCCGTTGGACGCAGACTGTCTTCGAGCGGTGGCCGGACAGTGTGAGTTGATTGTGACTGTCGAAGAGCACAATGTGATTGGTGGACTAGGTAGTGCTGTGAGCGAAGTGCTTGTAGGAGTGCATGGTTCGCAAGTTGGGCTAAAGAAGGTGGGTGTTCAGGATCGGTTCTATGAGGAGATTGGCAGCCAAGAATACCTTCGTGCCCAAACCGGTCTGACCGTGGAACAACTGGTCAATGCCGCTGAGACCAGTCTGGCTGAGCGCCGATCGACGAACGGACAACCTGAAAAGCCAATCCGGAAACAACGGGAATCAGCCACAAGAGGGAAGGCCTAATGTCGAAGGACGAGACCGGACGAGCAGTGGTCGAACCCCAACCGCCGACAACACCGCTGGTGTCCATCATTATTCCCGCTCTTAACGAGGAAAATAACTTCGCGCGGCTTGAACGCGAACTGCTACCCGTTGTTGATCCTTTGCCCTATCGATTTGAGTTTATCGTTATTGATAATGCCAGCACCGATCGGACGGGTGACCTAGCGAAGGCACTCTGTAAGCGCGATCAACGCTGGAAATACTTAAGATTCAGTCGTAATTTTGAAGTGGAAATGTCGATCACGGCCGGGTACCGGCTTGCTTCGGGAGACGCGATGATCGTGTTGTACTCGGACCTTCAAGACCCACCCGAGTGCATTCCTCGTTTTCTCGAAGTTTGGCAACAGGGATACGACGTGGTGTCTGGTGTCCGAACGATCAGGCGAGGGGATCCTCGGTGGCGTAACGCTTTGGTACGGCTCGCCTACAGGGTGATCGCCTGGACGGCTGATGTTTCGATTCCGACCGATACCGGGGATTTTAAATTGATCACACGACAAGTCCGTGATGCATTGGAAACATGCGGTGAATACAATCGCTATCTGCGAGGGTTGATCGCTTGGTTGGGATTTAGGCAAACGGGGATCACTTACGAACGTCGACCGCGAACCGCTGGACAGAGTAAGGCGCCATTTTTGCATCTCGTGTTATTTGCGTTCGATGCAATAACCAGNTTNTCGCTTAAGCCCCTGAGGATATTTACCNTGACGGGGTTTGTGCTCCTCATGCTCGCTGGNCTTGCGAGTGTGGTCTACGGAGGACTCGCGCTTATCGGTAGGCCTCCACCTGGTATCACGACCATCATCGTACTGCTGCTGTTCGCCATTGGGCTGAATAGTCTTGGAATTGGTGTACTCGGTGAGTACTTGGGACGCACCTACGCCGAAACGAAACGTCGTCCGTTGTACATCGTGCAGGAGTCGATGAATCTTGAGACCGAGGGACCAGAATCGGAGCCCTCAGCATCCGCTCTGTAAAGCGAATGCACCCAGTTCCTCCGAAAGACAAAGTGGGCGACGCACCGGCGCCAGGGTTTCGTCGGCGAAGCCTCACGGGCTTCGTGGAGGCCTTCGGGTTTTCGATTTCAGCGATGACGCTCACCACTGGCCTGGGCGTCATATCGAACAAGATAATCGCTGTCTGGGGAGGTCCCGAGCTTTCTGGACTCGTGGCGGTATTTCGCCAGTTGTATGGAGGACTCTCACAGGGATTGTCGTTCGGCGCGGACGTTGTGGTTGTGCAATGGGTCTCCTCCGGTCAAAAGACGCTCTCGACTACCGTTCGTATCGCTTCGCAGTACGTTCTCATAATCGGCGGGCTCTTGGCCGTCATGGCGGTCTTTCTACCGAAGTGGATCGCCATTGGCTTGTTTGGACGCCCACTGGCCAGTTCGTACGTTATGGAAGTGGCCGTCGTGGTGATGTCATCGGCCGTCGGCCTCGCCATGATCTTCGTCATTGCGATCCTCAACGGGCTCGTGAGGGTCAGAACGGTTGCCGCGCTGAACATCATCGCCGCAAGTACAACCGCAGTGGCAGCCTACTTTCTGATTACTCGCTGGGCTTCCTTCGGTGCGTCTTTGCTGGTGGGCTTTGGGAATGTTACGGCTCTGATCGTTGGCGGTTGGCTCATTCGGCGGCTGGTCTCTGGTGGTGACTCCATACGCCACGGTCTGGTGAACGCGGTCAGGACCCTGGTGAGTTCCGGGAGTCTTCTGGCTGGTCTGAACATACTCGCAACGGTTGTTCTCTTGACGGTGCAGGCGATCGTCACACGGGGTTACGGTCTAGAAGGTTTGGCTCTCTATAGTGCCTCCGCAACTATTTCGAATACGTTCATGATGTTGTTTATGTCGCCCATGAAGACCTATGTGCTGCCCACCTTGGGTGGATTGGGTGCGTCACCAGAGCGCTCCAGGTTTGTTAACCGAGCATTGCAGTTCACTCTGTTACTCGTGTTCCCATGTGCCCTTGCCCTCCTGGGTTTGAGGAATGTGATTATTCAAGGACTTTACAGCACAGAGTTTCTTGGGGCGGGTGAGCTTTTAGCAATTGAGACACTGGCTATCATTCCCAGGACGGTCACTTGGGTGCTGGCGATGGCTTTGTTGAGTGCTGGTTTATACAGGACTTACGCGGTGACAGAAGTTACACGGGCGACCATCCTCATCTTCGGCTGCGGGGTGGTTGTGGCGCTACAACTGGGCATTCATGCAGTAGCGTGGGTATTTTGCGCGGCCTATGCGGTCGACCTCGTCATCTATCTTGGCTATTCGATACGACAACTTCAGCTGAGGCTCAACGCCGCGAGCACTGCGTTAGCGGCTAGCATGATGCTTCTCGTGACACTGCTGTACCTCTCCTAGGCGCCACCCTTCTTGTTTCTCTGCACAGCAGAGTTGCACGATGACATATATCGAACCTACTCCTCTCGTGTCTGTGATTCTACTGTCCTATAACTACCGCGAGTATCTCGCGTCTGCCATTGATAGTGTGCTATCACAGACCTACGCTAATTGGGAGTTGATCATTCTTGAAAATGGCTCGACCGATGGGTCGCAAGAGATTGTGTCACGCTACGCGGGTGATGCTAGGGTTCGACTAATCTTCCTTGAGGACAACATTTATCCTACGCGGTGTCTCAACCGTGGCATTCGTGCTGCTAAGGGAGAGTACATATCCTTTCTTCTGGCGGACGACTATTACCTTCCTGAGAAGCTTGAGCGCCAAGTCGAAGTGTTGAAGGCACTACCTGAGGATTACGGAGTGGTGTACTCGCCTGGGCGTCGAGTTGACGTAGAGACGAAGACGGAATGGGTGACCATTGGAGTGCAGAGTTCCGGCACGATCTTAAAAGCCCTGCTGAACTATCAACGTAATTTCATTGATTTTATTACCGTGCTTGTGAAACGTGAATGTCTTGAGCGCTACCGTTTTCATGAGGACATCTTTTTTCAGGGTGAAGTCATCTTTTTTCACATTGCGCTCCGGTACAAGTTTTCCTACTTGGCGGAGCCGTTAGTGATGATGCGGGACCATCAACGGAACATGGGTAAGGATTTCAATCTGAATATGGCCCCAACTCTGACAGTGTTGGATCGTCTCGGCCAAGCTGCAGAGTTTCCATCTGAACTTTCCGGCGATCTGTCGAGGCTCAAGAGTCGACTCCTGATGAGTTATGGGTGGCAGAGTTTGCGCATTGATAGTAACGGACCGGTGGCGCGGAAGCGGATAGGACTGGCTGTGGTCGCACACTGGCGACAACTGTTTGAACCGCGAGTATTAATCGGGTGGTGCTTATCGTGGCTCCCTCATCCTGGGCTTCGGTGGGTCAACGGCCTAAATGATACCGTCAGAAAACGGCTTCATTGAGAGGAATGGCGACAAGTGCCCAGTGTGACTGTAATGTGCAGTAACGAGTGTGAACCTCGATGATCATCAAGGGTTACAAGCGGAAGGGCACGGGATTTGCTGGCCAGGACCAAGAGTCCTGGACAGGCGTTTGGGGGTCAGTCCAGGATTTGAAGAAGAGCTTTGATAATGCAGACAGTGATTATCTTGCGCCATTTTTCAGAAAGTTCTTCCCACGTCCGCCAGGGAAGATCCTCGAAGGTGGGTGTGGAATCGGGAAGTATGTGGCTGCATATAAACGTCTTGGCTACGACATTCGTGGCGTCGATTTCTCGGCTGACACGATCCGACGGGTCAAGGACTTCGACCCATCACTTCCGATCGAAGAAGGTAACATCGAAGCTCTTCCTTATGACGATAACTCTTTCGACTGTTACTACTCTGGTGGTGTGATTGAACACTTTGAGGAAGGACCTGATAGACCACTACGGGAAGCTCGACGTGTGTTGAGAAACGGTGGTGTGCTGCTCGCTACCGTACCCTACGTAAATTTGTTGCGCCGCATGTATTTTTCAACTGGCTTGAAACGAAGGGATAAGAATCTCCTGCTACAGCGGTGCGATGCGTGTGCTGTCGACGTGGTGGGTCCCGAGGGGTTTCTGTTTTCCGAATATTCATTCGATGTGGCATCGGCGCGGCCATTCTTTGAGCGCTACGGCTTTGCCATTGAAGAAAGCATACCGACGGATTTTCTTTGGGGTGAACTTGGGCTGTTCTTGGTGAGCACGGCAAGACTCCTCACCGGACAAACTTGGGACCGTAAGAAGAGTCTGTATGACCAGCCCTCTGCCGGGGTGTTTGGTGGTACCCAAGCGGGACTACGGCGTTCTTGGCTCTACGACTTTTTGGTCACCGAAGACTGGGCAGCGCACCCAGAGTTTCGGCTTCCGCTGCGCACACTGAATTACTTGAGTGGTCATATGGTCATGCTGGTGGCCAGAGCGGTGTGACGGTCGGTCCACCTCTTTCTGTAACTCTACTAATTACGTAGCTCAATCGGCCTAAAAAGGTGAGTACGTGAAGATACCGGTATCGGCGTCGCGTCTGGAGGGATTCGCTCTGGTGGGCACACTGGTGGTCGCAGCGATGCTGCGCGGCTGGGGTGTGACGGAGCACGGGCTGCTCA
>PAUA01000039.1 GCA_002712565.1 Gemmatimonadota bacterium
CGGATGTGGCTGAACGGCGTGCCGAAGGGGTTCACCCAGAAGCAGTCGGTGTGCTCGGGGTCGCGCACCGTTATGTGGCCGGCCACTCCCTCGCTGAACCCGAAGCGACCGAAGATCCGGAAGGCGGCCGCCAGGCGCTCCTTGCGGTGGCGCCGCTCCGACTCGTGGTCGTCGAAGACCGGGATGTCGTAGGGGATCGGCTTGTCCGTGTGGATAGCCGGGTTGTTCCTTGGCTGGGTCACTGGTGCCTCCGGGCTTCAGGGCCGTCAGCGGCGATTGTAGGTGCAGGGCGACAGGACCGACCGACCCGGACGGGCGCTCAACGATCCAGCACGTCGACGGTCCGCTGCCGCAACCAGTGGTCCGCAATGGTCACGAGTGCCATCGCCTCGACCATCGGCACCGCACGCGGTAGCACGCACGGGTCGTGGCGTCCCCTTGCCTCCAGGACGACCGCCTCGTTCTGAGTGTTCACCGTGTCCTGTGCCGAGCTGATGGTGGCCGTGGGCTTGAAGGCCACCCGGAAGTGGATGTCGGCACCGTTGGTGATTCCACCCTGGACGCCTCCGGACCGGTTCGAGGTGGTGGTCGGCCGTCCGTCCGGACCGGGAACGAACGGGTCGTTGTGGGTCCGACCGGTCATGGTGACGGCATCGAAGCCGCTGCCGATGTCGAATCCCTTGGAGGCCGGTAGCGAGAGCATCGCCCTGGCAAGGTCGGCTTCCATGCGGTCGAAGACGGGCACGCCCAGCCCGGCCGGTACGCCGCGCGCCAGGCAGGTGACGACCCCTCCGAGGGAGTCGCCGTCGCGACGGGCGTCCTCGATGGCCTCGGTCATGGCGGCGGCAGCGACCGGGTCCGGGCAGCGGGTGGCGTCTGCCTCGACGTCATCGATGGTCACGGTGTCCCGGTCCACGTCGGCGCCGATGTCATGCACCTGCGACACCCAGGCGAGTACCTGGATCCCGAGAGCCTCGTCCAGGAGGCGCCGGGCGATCGCCCCGGCGGCGACGCGTCCGATCGTCTCGCGGGCGCTGGAACGTCCGCCTCCACGCCAGTCCCGGTACCCGTACTTGGCCTCGTAGGTGAAGTCGGCGTGCGAGGGTCGGTAGAGGTCGCGGAGGTGGTCGTATGCGCCGGACCTGGCGTCGGCGTTTCGCACCAGGATGGCGATGGGCCCGCCGGTGGTGCGGCCCTCGAAGACACCGGACAGGATCTCGGCACTGTCCGCTTCTCCACGCTGCGTCGTGAGGCGGCTCTGTCCCGGCCGCCGTCGGTCCAGGTCCCGCTGGATGTCCTCGACCGTGAGCGCGAGGCGCGGCGGGCAGCCGTCCACCACAACGCCGATTCCGGCGCCATGGCTCTCTCCCCACGTGCTGAGGCGGAAGGTGTGTCCGTATGTGTTGCCCACGTCGGTGGAGCATAGGGCTCGGCCGTGCTCCCACCCGTGGAGGTTCCGGAACGACCCGGGAGCCGATGGCTGGCGGCGGGGAACGCATCGGTACCATCGCCGCCCGTGGGCGAAATCGACGGTCGACTCAACCTGGCCTCTGCATGGGAGGCCATTGCCGACGAGGTGGGAGACAGCACCGCCGTCTCGGTGGCCGGCCGGCACTACTCCTGGACCGACTTCGACGACCGGGCAGCCCGACTGGCGGGCACGATGCTGGAGCACGGTCTGGGCCCCGATTCCAAGGTGGCTCTCTACCTCTACAACGGGAACGAGTACCCGGAGGCGCAGTACGCGGCGTTCAAGGTCCGGGGCATTCCCGCAAACGTGAACTACCGGTACACCGGTGACGAGCTGGCCTACATCCTTGAGAACTCGGATGCCGAGGCGATCTTCTTCGACCACACCCTGGCGGATCGCCTCGAGGCCGTCCGGGATCGCTGCCCGATGCTGCGCCTGGCGGTACAGGTGGGTGGTGGCGAGGTGCCCGACTGGGCGTTGGGCTACGAGGAGGCTGTCTCGGCGGACCCGATGCCGCGGATCGACCGCTCCGGTTCCGACCTCTGGTTCCTCTACACCGGTGGAACCACCGGGAGACCCAAGGCCGTCATGTGGGATCACACCAACCTCCTCGGGAGCATGGAGGCCACGTTCCGTCCCTTCCGCCTGCCGGTTCCGTCCACGCCGGCCGAGGCCGCAGCGACGGCCCGCAGGGTGGCCGATGCCGGAAAGGAGATCCGACAGCTGTGTGCCGCACCGCTGATGCACGGCACCTCCGGCATCCCGGGGCTGGCCACCCTCAGCCACGGCGGGATGTTGTCCACGCTTTCCTCCAGGGCGTTCGACGCCGACGAGCTCTGGCGGATCGTCGAGCTGGATCGGATCACAATGGTGACGATGGTCGGGGACGCCTTCGGGCGACCGATGCTCGAGTCCCTGGACCGTGCCTCTGCCGAGGGACGGATGCCCGACCTCTCCTCCCTGAGGCTGCTGCTCTCCTCCGGCGTGATGTTCTCAGCAGCCACGAAGGAGGCGATGCTGGACCACCACGGCTGCACGATCGTGGACTCGTTGGGTTCCAGTGAGGGAACGGGCATGGCCAGCCAGGTCATGTCCCGCAGGCGACGTGACACCGCAACCGCCCGATTCCGACTGGGCGAGCACACCCGGGTCCTGACCGATGATGGAATCGACGTCCAGCCGGGTTCCGGCGAGCGGGGCCAGATCGCGCTCGGCTGGCCACTGCCACTCGGCTACTTCAAGGATCCGGCCAAGACCGAGGAGGCCTTCCCGATGGTGGCCGGCCGTCGTTGGTCGATTCCCGGCGACTGGGCCACCGTCGAAGCCGATGGGACCATCACGCTGCTGGGTCGTGGATCGGCGTGCATCAACACCGGCGGAGAGAAGGTGTTCCCCGAGGAGGTCGAGGAGGCACTCAAGGAGCTGGATGCGGTGGTGGACTGCAACGTGGTCGGCCTCGACGATGATCGGTGGGGCCAGGCGGTGACGGCGGTGGTGGAGCTGACCGCTCCGGGGGCGGCCGATGCCGACGAGTTGCGGGCCGGCGTCAGGGAACGCCTGGCCGGCTACAAGGTTCCGAAGCGGATCGTCCTCGTGGACCGGGTGGAACGAAGCCCGAACGGCAAGACCGACTACCGCTGGGCGAAGTCCGTGGCCGAGGCTGCCGTCAACGACTGACCGGTCCGAACCGGTCGGTGCCCGATCCGGTTCAGTCCATCAACGAGAGCCCGATGCTCTGTTCCTGGGAAGGGTTCTGCCGGCCCCGGATCTCTTCGTGGCGTCGCTCTATCGACTCGATGTGGTCCGGGTCCGTGAAGACCCAGAAGGTCTGTTCCAGCACGGCGTCATGGACCAGGTCGGCCACCTCGGCCGGATCCTTGGCGTTCTCGGCCATCCACTCCCGGACCATCTCCTGGCGTTCCAGCTGCTCCTCTGACGGGAGTTCGCCAAGGGCATCCACGAGGTGCTCCGGCCGGTTGCGTCCGGAGGCGAAGATGCCGGTGGCCACGAAGCCAGGGCAAAGCGAGGTGACGCCTACTTCCGAACCGGCGGCCGCAAGCTCGTTGTAGAGGGTCTCGGCAATCGTCGACACGGCGTGCTTGGAGGCGCTGTATGGGCCGAGGCCGGGAAACGACGTGTGGCCCGCCACCGAGGCGGTCACGACCACGTGGCCCTCGTTTTGGGCCACGAGGTCCTTCAGGTAGATGTCCAGGCCGTGCACGACACCCCAGAGGTTCACCCCCAGCACCCAGCTCCAGTCCGCCAGGGCGAGGGCCGCCATGTCGCCACTGCCGGCCACGCCTGCGTTCAGGCAGACCACATGGGCCGGACCGAAGGCCTCCTCGACGTCGGCGGCGAAGCGACGGAACGAGTCGATGTCGGTGACGTCGCATCGACCACCGAACACCTCGGCACCCGAGGCGACCAGTTCGGCGACGGCCGCCTCCAGGGCAGGCTCCTCTATGTCGCCGATCGCCACCTTCATTCCGGCAGCGGCGAAACGGTGGGCGAAGGCGAGGCCCATGCCGGAGGCGCCGCCCGTTATGACGGCGACCTTGTCGTTCAGGTCCTTCATGGCTTGTCTCCCGTGGTCATGTTCAGAGGTCCAGCAGTGCCTGCTCGACGAGCTCCGGCATTGCTGGGTGGATGTAGAGCTGATCGTGGGCCATCTGGTCCACGGTCAGGCCGGCGGCCATTCCCTGGATCAGCTGCTGGACGAGCGTCGGCGCCTGTGGCCCCACGATGTGGGCGCCCAGGAGGAGTCGGGTGTCGGGGTCGGCCAGCACCTTGGCGAAGCCCGTGGAGTCCTCCATGGCCCATCCGTATGCCGTGTCCGAGTAGTGGCGGGTAGCCNCGATGTGGGGGCGCCCGGAGTCGANGAGCTCCTTCTGGGTCTGTCCGACACTGCCGANCTGGGGATGGCCGAAGACGGCGTGCGGCACGAAGCGCCTGTCGACGCTACGGAGCTCCTCCGGGTTGGTGAGGTTGTGGGTGATGATCCNCGCCTCGGCATTAGCCGTGTGCTTCAGCTGTCGTGGGTTGGTGACGTCGCCGAGGGCCCAGATCCCGTGGGCACTGGTGCGGAGGTGTTCGTCGGTGGTGATGTAGCCCCGGTCGTCCAGGGTGATTCCGGCCCGTTCGACCTCGAGGAGGTCTCCGTTGGGCCGCCTACCGGTGGCCACCAGGAGCTGGTCGGCCTGCAGGCTGGACCCGTCGGAGAGTTGGATGTCGTAGGTGCCGTCGTGGGAGACGTCNGAGACCGTGGTCTCCAGGCGGACGTCCATACGGTCGAGGTAGACGCCGGTGATGCATCGACGGACGTCCTCGTCGGCACCCCGGAGCATCAGGTCGCCCCTGTGGACGATCGTCACCCGGCTCCCCAGTCCATCGAACACGTGGGCCATCTCGGCGGCGATGAACCCGCCTCCGAGGATCACCAGCCGTTCCGGTAGCTCGTCGAGGCGCATCACGTCGTCGGATGTCCGGAACGGGGTCTCGGCCAGACCCGGGACGTCCGGGACGACGGTCCGGGCCCCGGCTGCGACCACGATCCGGTCGGCAGTGACCTCCCGGCCATCCAGTTCGACCGTCCGCTCGCCGGTGAACCGGACGCTGTGCTCGTAGACGGTGACGTTCGCCAACGAACGGCGATATTCNAGACCGGAGGAGGCGATGGGGTCGATGCGGCCGAAGATCCGATCCCGGATGGCCGGCCAGTCGACCCCGTTGAAGGACGTGTGCACCCCCAGGTCCGGTGCCCGACGCGCCGAGAGCGCCAGGTCGGCCACGTGGACCAGCATCTTGGAGGGAATGCACCCCCGGTTCAGGCAGGTCCCGCCGAAGGCCCAGGGTTCGGCAATGGCCACGTCCCAGTCGTCATGAGCCGGACCGATGACCGAGTTGCCGGATCCGGCGCCGATGATGAGGAGGTCGTGGTGCGGCATTGACGTCTTCCGGGTCGTCAGCGGGCGAGGTGGTCGCCGAGAGCCCGGAGGCTCTGTGTTCCGGCGCCCAGCGAGACGGTGAGGTGCTTGTTCCAGAGGGTGTAGCGGTGGAGGGGATAGTCGATGGCAACCCCCATGCCGCCATGGCAGTGCTGGGTGGCGTTGGCCACGTCGGTGGCCCGCTCCGAGGCCCACCACTTGGAAACCAGCAGGTCCTCCGTGGCGTCCATGCCGTTGGCGAGGCGCCACGCCGCCGAGAGCGTGACGAGGCGTATGCCGCCCACGTTCACGTACTGGTCGGCCAGGCGTTGCCCGACNGCCTGGAAGGTGGCGATGGGACGACCGAACTGCTCCCTGGTGGAGGTGTACTCGGCTGTCATCGCGAGCGCCCGTTCGGTCACCCCCAACTGCGTTGCGCAGATGCCCAGCCGGAGGTGGTCGATGAGGGCGCCCGCCGTCGTGTCGTCGCCNATGGGTTCGGCCGGCGTNGNGTCGAAGGTGACCTCCCAGACGGGTTGCCTGCGGGTCGAGGTTCCCTCCACCCGGGTGAGGCCAGCGGCCGTCGGGTGGACCAGGGCGCAACGGGGTCCGTCCGGTGTCCGCACGGTGACGAGGAGGAGCGATGCGGCGTCGAGGTGTTCGACCACCACCTTGGTCCCGTACAGGAGACCGTCCCGGAATGTCGTGGAGGGCTCGGAGAGGCGATCGTCCAGGAACTCCTGGACGGCCACGGTGAGGATGGAGCCGCCAGCGACCACGTCGGGAAGCAGGCGCTGACGCTGCTCGTCGGACCCGTGTCGATCCACGATGAGGGCGGCGACCGAGGAGGGGAGCAGTGGCAGGGGGGCCACATGGGATCCCTGGACACGCAGCAGAAGGGCCAGGGCAACGGCGTCCAGACCGCTGCCGCCCACGTCGGTGCCGAGGGCGATGCCGAGGAGGCCTGCGGAGGCGAGGTCCTCCCAGAGGTCCCGGTCGAACCATCCACCGGCGTCCTCGACGGCGAGGTGGCGACCCATGTCCAGGTGGTCGCCCATGATGCGTTCAGCCAGGTCCACCACCGCCTGCTGGGCCTCCGANGGGGTGAAGTCCACTCTCCCTACCTCGCCTCAGCCCGGCGGCGNTGCTGGCGCGGCAGGCCCAGCCCGGCCATTCCGATGATGTCGCGCTGCACCTCGTTGGTGCCGCCGCCGAAGGTGAGCACCCAGACGCTGCGGTAGGAGGCCTCCACTGCATTCAGGATGGAGGTTCCGGGTGAGCCCTCCTTCAGATGGCCGGTGGCCCCGATCACCTCGGTGATGAGGGTGTAGACCCGGTGCATCGACTCGGAGCCGTGGACCTTCACGGCCGACGAGTCGGCGGGGCTCATGCGACCGCTGGTGTTCTCGGATGCCACGTACCAGTTCAGGAGGTCCAGGTGGCGGGCCAGGGCGCGGCACTCGGCCAACTTCACCCGGACCCACTCGTGGTCTATGACCCGCAGCCCGTCGGCGGCGATGGTGTCTCGTGCCCAGGCAACGGCATCTGCGGTGATGCGGACCAGGCGGGCTCCCGGGAACAGCGACACCCTCTCGTGGTTGAGTTGGTTGGTGATGAGGCCCCATCCGCCGTTCACCTCGCCGACCCGCATCGAGTCCGGGACCCTGACGTCGTCGTAGAACGTCGAGGTGGTGTGGGTGTTGCCGAACGTCTCGAATGGCTGGATCGAGAAGCCCGGATCGTTCGTGTCCACGAGGAACATGGTGATGCCCTTGTGGGCCGGTGCATCAGGGTCGGTCCGGGCCGCCAGCCACACGTAGTCGGCGTTGTAGNCGAGGCTGGTGAACTGCTTCTGCCCGTTCACCACCCAGTCGTCGCCGTCGCGTACCGCACGGGTCCGCAGGGAGGCCAGGTCGGTGCCGGCGTCCGGCTCCGAGTAACCGATCGAGAAGTGCATCTCCCCGGCCAGGATCCGACGCAGGAAGAAGTCCTTCTGGGCGTCGCTGCCGAACCTCCGGATGGTCGGTCCGACCGTGTTGGTGCTCAGGAACGGGATGGGACAACCGGCTGCCTGCGACTCGTCGAAGAAGATGTACTGCTCGACAGGGGTGAAGCCCCTGCCCCCGTACTCGAGAGGCCAGCCGACCCCCAGCCATCCGTCGGCCCCGACCTGCCTGATCAGGGCCTTGTACTCGGGGTTCTCGGCGAACTCGGCGTTCGAGACCCTGGCCTTCACCTCGGGCGTCATGAGGTCGCCGAAGTAGGAACGCAGCTCCAGTTGCAGGGCCTTCTGGTCCCCGGTGAGGTCGATGAACATGGTTTCGGNCGCCGTCGGGTNTCAGTTCCGGGGAATGTCCTGCCAGGGGGCACCCTTGAACGGGTCGGGTTCCCTCGGGAGGCCCAGGACGCGTTCGCCGATGATGTTTCGCTGCACCTCGTCGGTCCCGCCGGCGATGCTCATCCCGGCGGCACTGATGCAGAAGGACGACCACCGTGCCGCCACGTCCGAGGATGGGTCCCCGTCGTCCCATGCCTGGCCTGCGGTGCCGATGATGGACATTGCCAGGTCCCGTGTGCNGCGGGCCAGGNNGGCNCCGTTCAGTTTGGCGATGGAGCCCTCCGGTCCCGGCACCCGCCCCGCAGCCACGCTGGACCTGATCCGTTGGCCGATGTAGCCCTTGATCTCCTCGCGGATGTGCAGGTCGGCCAGACCCTGGCGGATCACGGGGTCGGTCGCCCTGCCGAGGTCCCGTGCCAGGGCCGCCAGTTCCGGGCCGCGGCGGGCGTTCAGGGCGCCACCACCGGCGCCGATGGAAACCCGCTCGAACATGAGCATCGAAACCGCCAGGTTCCAACCCTGGTTCACCTCGCCGAGAAGGTTCCCGGCCGGGATGCGGGCATCGCTGAAGAAAACCTCGTTGAAGCCGCGTGCGCCGGAGATCTGCACCAGCGGCCGGACCTCTATACCGGGCTCTCGTAGGTCCACGATGAACATGGACAGGCCCTGGTGCTTTGGCAGCGTCGGGTCGGTCCTGGCCACCACGATCCCGAAGTCGCAGTAGTGCGCCCCGGACGTCCAGACCTTCTGGCCGTCCAGGATCCACTCCTCGCCGTCCCGGACCGCCCGCATGGAGAGACCGGCCACGTCCGAACCGGCCCCCGGCTCGGAGAACATCTGGCACCAGATCGTCTCGGCGCTGATGCTGTCGGGTAGGTACCTGGCCTTCTGTTCCTCGGTCCCGAACTGGGCGAGCATCGGCAGGCACATCCCGTGGGAGATGGCCAGCGGGCCGTTGGGCAGGCGCCATCCGGCCGACACCCGGGTGAACACCTCCTGGTGCAGTGGGGTGAGACCAGCTCCGCCGAGCTGTGTCGGATACGTCAGGCCGGCGAGGCCCGCATCCACGAGGGCACGCTGGAAGGCGCGGGTGCGTACCAGTCCGTGGGCCTCGCTCTCGTCGTCGGCGGGGTCGCTGATCCTGGAGCAGTGGTCTGCCAGGAACCCCTCCACCCGGGCCGCGAATTCGANCTCATCGGCGAAGCCGTCGTCGGTTGCCGGTTGCGGGGTCATCTCGGTCTCAGCCACGACGGCGACCGTACCGGTAGGCATTACTGGGCTCGTCATCCGGACAGGCGGGGAATTCCAGGCCTGTCCGGGTTCAGCGGTAGTTGTCTATATCCGGNCAGGAGCAGATCAGGTTCCTGTCGCCGTGCGCACCGTCGATCCGACCGACCGGCGGCCAGTACTTGTCGACCGTGGCACCCATCGGATAGGCGGCGGTGGCCCGGTCGTAGGGGTGGGTCCACTCGGCGGCCAGGGCCCGGGCGGTGTGCGGNGCATTGACGAGGGGGTTGTCGTCGACAGGCCAGTGGCCATCGGCGACCAGGGCGGCCTCGTCGGCGATTGATTCCATCGCCTCGCAGAACCGGTCCAGCTCGGCGAGGTTCTCGGACTCGGTCGGTTCCACCATGATGGTGCCGGGTACCGGAAACGAGACGGTGGGAGCGTGGAAGCCGTAGTCGATGAGGCGCTTGCAGATGTCCTCGGCGGTGATGTACGAGGCCTTCAGGACCCGGGTGTCCAGGATGCACTCGTGCGCTACGCGGCCGTTGGCGCCGGCGTAGAGGATCGGGAAGCGCCTGCCCAGTCGGGTCGCCAGGTAGTTGGCCGAGACGATGGCCGCCTCGGTGGCACGCCGCAGCCCCTCCGCACCCATGAGGGTGATGTAGGCCCACGAGATCGGGAGGATCCCGGCGGAGCCGAACGGAGCGGCGGAGATGGCCCCCACGCCGGTTGTGGGCCCGGCCGTCGGGTCCATGGAGTGGTTGGGCAGGTACGGGGCGAGGTGCTCCCGAACGGCCACCGGTCCCACGCCGGGGCCTCCGCCCCCGTGGGGGATGCAGAACGTCTTGTGCAGGTTCAGGTGCGACACGTCGGCGCCGAACTTCCCGGGCCGGGCCAGACCCACCATTGCGTTCAGGTTGGCCCCGTCCAGGTAGACCTGCCCGCCGAACTGGTGGACGAGGCTGCAGATCTCGATGATCTGCGGCTCGAACACCCCGTGGGTGGACGGGTACGTGATCATGAGGGCCGCCAGGGTGTCCGGGAGGTCGGTGATTCGCTGCTTCAGGTGGTCGAAGTCCACGTTGCCGTCGCTGTCGCACTCGATCACGACGACGTCCATGCCGGCCATCACGGCGCTGGCGGCGTTGGTGCCGTGGGCCGAGGCGGGGATCAGGCAGGAGGTCCGCTGCCCGTCACCGTTGGCGTCGTGCCAGGCACGAATCGCCAGGAGGCCGGCCAGCTCTCCCTGGGATCCGGCGTTGGGCTGGAAGGAGACACGGTCGTATCCGGTGATCTCGACGAGCATCCGCTCCAGTTCGGTGATCAGGTNGNGGTATCCGGTGACCTGGTCGATGGGTGCCAGGGGGTGGATGCGGGCGAACTCGGGCCATGAGATGGCCGCCATCTCCGTCGTGGCGTTGAGCTTCATGGTGCATGAACCCAACGGGATCATCGTCCGGTCCATGGCCAGGTCCCGGTCCGCCAGGCGACGCAGCCAGCGCAGCATCGAGGTCTCGCTGTGGTGGGTCGTGAAGAACTCGGCGGTACAGAACTCCGACCTGGAGCGAAGGGTGGCCGGGATGCCATCGGGGGCGACGCCGTCGAGCAGCTCGACGTCCGCGTCCGTCACGCCGAAGGCACGCCAGAGGGCTTCGACCACAGCCGGTGTCGTGGTCTCGTCCAGGCTGATCCCGATCCTGTCCTCGTCCACCCGTCGGATGTTGCACCCCTCCGCCAGGGCATCGGCGAGGGCCTCGTCGGCCCGTCCCGGTACGACCACGGTGATCGTGTCGAAGAAGGCTTCGTGGGCCACGGTGTGGCCCCCCGAGCGGAGGCCGGCGGCGAGGATGGAGGTGAGGCGCTGGACGCGTTCGGCGATCCTGCGCAGGCCGGCGGGGCCGTGGTAGGCGGCGTAGAGGGCAGAGATGACCGCTAGCAGCACCTGGGCCGTGCAGATGTTCGAGGTGGCCTTCTCCCGGCGTATGTGCTGTTCCCGGGTCTGGAGTGCCAGCCGGTGGGCCGGGTCGCCGACGTTGTCCACCGAGGTGCCCACGAGGCGGCCCGGCAGGGTCCTGCGGTGCCTGTCGGCAACGGCCATGAAGCCGGCGTGTGGTCCGCCGAAGCCCATCGGGACCCCGAAGCGCTGGGCCGAGCCGATCACGACGTCCACGTCGTGATCCCCGGGAGGCGTCATCAGGCAGCAGGCCAGGAGGTCCGTGGCGACCGCAATGCCGACGCCAGCCGTCCGCAGGCGTGTGACGGCGGGACCGAGGTCCCTGATCCGACCCGATGAACCCGGGTACTGGAGGAGGGCTCCGAAGGTTCCGTCGGGAATGTCATCGCTCCAGGGGTCGGCGACATGGACCGTGAGGCCCAGGGGTCGGGCCCGGGTTCGCACCACCTCGAGGACCTGGGGGTGGCAGTCGAGGTCGACCAGGAAGGTGTCGCCCGACCCTCGGGAGGCACGGTGCAGGAGGGCCATGGCCTCGGCGGCAGCGGTGGCCTCGTCCAGGAGCGATGCGTTGGCGATGTCCATGCCGGTCAGGTCGGCGACCATGGTCTGGAATCCCAGCAGGACCTCCAGGCGGCCCTGGGAGATCTCAGGCTGGTAGGGGGTGTAGGCCGTGTACCAGGCCGGGTTCTCCAGGACGTTGCGTCCGATGACCGGCGGTAGGTGGGTGTCGTACCAGCCGGTGCCGATGCAGGAGGTGACCACGGTGTTGCGGTCGGCCAGTGCCCGGAGGCGGTCCNGCACCTCTGACTCCGGGACGGCGCCCTCGAGGTCCAGCTCGCCTTCCATGCGGATGGAGGCCGGCACGGTCTCTGCGATCAGCGCCTCCACGGACTCGACGCCGATGGCGTCCAGCATCCGGGAGACCTGGTCCTCATCCGGGCCGATGTGGCGGGGGATGAAGCCGTCGCGGTCGAGCAGTTCCCGTAGTGCCGGGCTGCTGGCTGATCCGGTGTTCGGAAGCATCTGGAGGNTCCTCTCGGTATCGGTACACGGAGACANGGTTGGCCACCGTGCCCCCCTCTGTCCGAAACCTGAGAGATGGACCGGACCGAAGTCCGGCTTGCCCCGTCGGTGGACCGGTATTCCGGTCACTCTCCAGAGTCGCCTAAGCCTGTAGTCCTTTTGCCTGAGAGTTTCCGGGGGCGGTTGCTCCTTCGGCGGCCCGGACGGATCCGGGCTCTCTTCCACAGGTTGTATGCGGCTGCCGCAACCATACTCCCGGGTCGGTGGTCGGTTCCATGACCCCCGTCACACGCTGGTCAGGATCCATNGGCCGCTCGGGCCACACCGGGCCCCGGAGTCGGGCCACGGGCCGGGATCCNTTCCCCGCTGGGGACGAGCGCACGGTGCGACCATAGGATCGCCGACCACAGGACGGGACGCAGTGTCCCGCACCGCCCGATGGCCAGCGGAGCGTCGATGACCGGAACCACCAGACAACGGGTGCCAGCCGTGGAGGGCTTCTTCACCCTCGATGACGAGCCCCACCTGATCGGCGGCCGCCTGGCCGGCTCGGGGGGCTACTGCTTCCCGCTGCACCTGGGCGGCTCGGATCCGCGTAATCCCGCCGCGGGAGTCGAGGAGGTGGAGCTCAGCCGGACCGGCCGGATCTGGTCCTTCACCAACAGCGCCTATCCGCCGCCCCCGCCATTCATCATCACCGAGCCGTACGTGCCGGTGGTCGTGGCCGCCGTGGAACTGGAGCTGGAGCAGATGGTCGTGCTGGGCCAGGTGGCTCCGGGATGGGCCGTCGACGACCTGGAGGTGGGCATGGAGGTGGAGCTGGTCACCGGCGTGCTCTACGAGGACGANGAACGCGAGTACCTGACCTGGCAGTGGCGNCCNCTCGGCGAACGGNCGGTCNCCGNNGGAGGTGACNCNGATGGATGAGGTGGCGATCCTNGGTGTGGGNATGCANCCCTGGGGNAAGTGGGGCCGCAACTTCACCGAGTACGGGGTNCACGCNGCCCGTNAGGCCCTGGCNGATGCCGCCGTGGACTGGCGGGACGTNGGNTTCGTGTCCGGTGCCATNACCGTCNGGTGCGGCTANCCCGGCTACGTCTCNGGATCCACCTTCGCCAGGGCCCTGGGNTTCACNGGAGCACAGGTGGCCAGCTCCTACGCGGCCTGCGCCTCGGGTGTGACGGCCCTGTCCGTGGCCAGGGGNCAGATNCTCTCCGGNGCGTGNGACGTTGCNCTGGTGGTCGGNGCCGACACCACCCCNAAGGGCTTCCTGGCGCCCGCCGAGGGCGANCGTCCNGACGACACGGACTGGCTCAGGTTCCACATGGTGGGCGCCACCAACCCCGTCTACTTCGCGCTCCACGCCCGTCGGCGCATGGCCCTCCATGGGGCCACTTCCGAGGACTTTGCCCTGGTGAAGGCCAAGAACAGCCGACACGGCGTCCACAATCCCAACGCCCGCTACCCCAAGGAGTACGGGATCCAGGACGTGGCCAACTCCCCGGTCGTGTCCGACCCGTTGCGCCTGTTGGAGATCTGCGCGACCAGCGACGGTGGAGCAGCGCTGGTGGTCAGCTCCATGGACTACGCCAGGTCGCTGGGGGTCGTGGACCCCGTGCGGGTGGCCGGACTGTCGACGGTGACCCCCACCTATCCGGACACCGTCATCGACCTGCCGTACCTGGCGACGGATTCGGCTGCCGGAACCGACGCCCCGGAACTGGGCTTCAAGGAGTCGATCGGCGCCAGGGCCTA
>PAUA01000040.1 GCA_002712565.1 Gemmatimonadota bacterium
TGGGGTCGGATCCAGGATGTCGATGGTGGAACAGTTCAGGGCCGTCGCCAGGTCTCCCAGCACCCCCAACTTGGGCTCGATCCGACCGTTCTCGACCTGGGAGAGGTAGGAGGCGGGCCGACCGATCCTGGCTCCCAGTTCCGAGAGCGTGAGGCCGGCGCCACGGCGCAGGTGTCGCAACCTGTGGCCCAGCACGATCCTGTCGAACGCCTGTCCCGGTACCGGTGCAGCCATCGTCGTGTTCCTTCCGGTCGCGCCTGTCACGGTGCCCGCCGCCGGCCAGCACCCTGTTTCGGGCCATGAAGAGGCCGAACTCTGCTGATTCTTCGCGCTTTCAGACAGCCTAGGTGAACTTTCCGATCGCCGGTCGGGCACAGGTTCCGGAAATTCGTCAATACTCACCCTGCGAGACGTACCAGGAGAGCCACAGGAGCACGAATGTCCGGCTTGGACGGCATCGAGATCAGCGACCATCCGAGGCGTGAGGAGATCTTCACCCCGGAAGCCACGGCCTTCGTCGCCGACCTCGTACGCACCTTCCGCGACCAGCGCATCGACCTGCTCCGGAACCGACGCATCCGACAGGAGAAGTTCGACAGCGGCCTGCGTCCGGACTTCCTCCCGGAGACCGCCGAGATCCGCTCGGGAACCTGGACCGTCGCTCCCCCACCCAAGGACCTCATGGACCGACGGGTGGAGATCACCGGGCCGCCCGAGCGCAAGATGATGATCAACGCCCTGAACTCCGGCGCCCGCGTGTTCATGGCCGACTTCGAGGACTCCAGCTCCCCCACCTGGGACAACATGATGGAGGGACAGCTCAACGTGCGCGACGCCATCCGTCGCGACCTCAGCCTGCGTCGCTCCGGCAAGAGCTACACGCTGAACGACGAGACGGCCACCCTCGTCATCCGGACCCGCGGCTGGCACCTGCCCGAACGTCACGTCCAGATCGACGGTCGACCCGCCTCGGCCAGCCTCGTGGACTTCGGCCTCGTCTTCTTCCACGGTGCCAGGGAGGCCCTGGACCGGGGAACCGGCCCCTACTTCTACCTTCCGAAGCTGGAGAACCACCACGAGGCCCGGCTCTGGAACGACGTCTTCTGCCATGCCCAGGACACCATCGGCGTTCCACGGGGATCCATCAAGGCCACCGTGCTGATCGAGACGATCACTGCCGCCTTCGAGATGGACGAGATCCTCTACGAGCTGCGTGACCACTCCACCGGCCTGAACGCCGGCCGGTGGGACTACATCTTCAGCGTCGGCAAGAAGTTCAACTCGGACCCCGCCTTCGTGCTGCCGGATCGCGCCGACGTCCTCATGACGGTGCCCTTCATGCGCGCCTACACCGAGCTCATGGTCGCCACCTGCCACAAGCGGGGAGCCCACGCCATCGGCGGGGTGGCGGNCTTCATCCCCAACCGNCGCGANCCCGAGGTNACNGCCCNGGCNCTNACGAAGGTCAAGGAGGACAANCGGCGCGAGGCCAACGACGGTTGTGACGGCACATGGGTGGCCCACCCGGACCTCGTGACGGTCGCAGAGGTGGAGTTCAACGCCATCCTCGGCCAGGGTCCGAACCAGGTCGACCGACTCCGCCCCGACGTGGTGGTCTCCGGAGACGACCTCCTCGCCGTGGACCTCACGGGCGGCTCGATCACCCGTGCGGGCCTCACAACCAACGTCTACGTGGGCCTGCGCTACCTCGCCTCCTGGCTCTCCGGCAGCGGCGCCGCCGCCATCAGCAACCTGATGGAGGACGCCGCCACAGCCGAGATCAGCCGCTCGCAGATCTGGCAGTGGATACGCCACGGCAGCCTCCTGGAGGACGACACGATCATCACCGCCGACCTGGTGCGCCAGGAGATCGCCAACCAGATGGGCGTCATCGCCGAGGAACTCGGCAGCGAGGCATTCGCCGACCTGCCCTTCGAGGAGGCCAGACGGGTCTTCGAGCAGGTCACGCTGTGCTCGGAGTTCGTCGAGTTCCTCACCCTGCCCGCCTACGAACTCCTCGACTGACGGGCCCGANCCACNAGATCNCCTGACGGGACCGACCGGAANACCCGNTCCNTCCCANATGAAAGCGAGCAANCAGATGCGAAACACCTTCGACGACCAGGTCGCAGTCCTGGAGAAGGACTGGGCCGAGAACCCCCGCTGGGAGGNCACCCGCCGNGACTACAGCGCCTCNGACGTCGTCCGGCTGCGAGGCTCGTTCCTCCCNGAGTGCTCGATCGCCCGCCATGGNGCCGANGTGCTCTGGCNNAAGATGCACGAGACGGACTACGTCCACGCCCTNGGAGCGATGACCGGNGGCCAGGCCATCCAGTACGTCAAGGGTGGCCTCCCGGCGCTGTACCTCTCCGGNTGGCAGGTGGCCGGNGACGCCAACCTGGCNGGTCAGGTGTACCCGGACCAGAGCCTCTACCCGGNCAACTCGGTGCCGTCCGTCGTGGANCGCCTCAACAACGCCCTTCGTCGTGCCGACCAGATCGAGTGGTCCGAGAACAACGGCGTGATGCTNAGGGACTGGATGGTNCCGATCGTGGCCGACGCCGAGGCCGGCTTCGGCGGNGCCCTGAACGTCTACGAGCTGATGAAGCGGATGCTGCGGGCCGGTGCAGCCGGCGTTCACTTCGAGGACCAGCTGGCCTCCGAGAAGAAGTGCGGCCACATGGGCGGAAAGGTGCTCATCCCGACCCAGCAGCACATCCGGACCCTGACCGCTGCNCGTCTGGCGGCCGACGTGCTGGGCGTGCCGTCCATCGTGATCGCCCGGACCGACGCCCTCGCGGCCAACCTCATCACCAGCGACGTGGACGACCGCGACAAGCCGTTCCTGACCGGNGGCCGCACNGCNGAGGGNTTCTACGAGACCCAGCCCGGCATGGCCACCCCGATCTCCCGGGCCCTCGCCTACGCCCCNTACTGCGANCTCATCTGGTGCGAGACCGGNACNCCGGACCTGGACCAGGCCCAGGAGTTCGCCGACGCGGTGCATGCCGAGTTCCCGGNCAAGATGCTGGCCTACAACTGCTCGCCGTCGTTCAACTGGAAGGCNGCCCTCGACGACGAGACGATCGCCAAGTTCCAGAGGGAACTCGGGAAGATGGGCTACANGTTCCAGTTCATCACGCTGGCCGGCTGGCATGCCCTGAACTCCTCGGCCTTCGACCTGGCCCGCGGTTACACGGAGTCGGGCATGACCGCCTACGTGAAACTCCAGCAGGCCGAGTTCGGCATGGAGGAGGACGGCTACACCGCCACACGCCACCAGCGCGAGGTCGGTGCCGGCTACTTCGACGACATCGCCACGGTCATCTCCGGCGGTACCGCCTCCACGCTGGCCCTCGAGGGCTCCACCGAGGAGGCGCAATTCTAGGCACCGCCTGAACCCCGCTGCCCGTGGCGACCCCCGGTTCCGACCGGGGGTCGCCACGCGTCCGGGGTCAGGTGCACTGGGTCGACACCACCGTTCTGTACCGTCCACCCGTGCCCATGTCCCCAGGAACCGCCCCGACCCGCCTCCTGGTGGGCGCGGCATGCGTCGTCATGGCGATCGCCGCCATGGGAATCGGCACGGCTACAGCACTCGACGGCGCCGTACTGGGACCCGACGAGGTGATCCTGCCGGTGGTCGCGAGGCTTCCGGGCGGAACGATCGTCAGCTCGACCTGCGGCAACCAGATCGTCTACGACGACGGAATCCCCTACGGACCGGTGGACGTGGTGCTGGACCCCGGGCACGGTGGGCCCGAGTCCGGAGCGGTCGGGTCCAACGGCCTTATCGAACGCGACCTGAACCTCATGGTGGCCTTCCACGCCCAGCTCGCTCTAGAGGACCTCGGCTACACGGTGGCGCTCACCCGACGCCGTGACCTGCACATGCCGATCCGCCAGCGGACCGCCATCGCGAACGCCCTGGAACCGAAGGCCTTCGTGTCGATCCACCACAACGGTGGGGCGGCCCGACGTTCCGACACGCCGGGCACCGAGACCTTCCACCAGNTCGATGATCCGGAGTCGATCCGGCTGGCCGGGATCCTGTTCGAGGAGGTCCAGTCGCTCTTCGCACCGTTCTGGGTTCCGTGGGTGGACACGGTCCACCAGGGAGCCTCGACACGCCTCCGCGAACCACGTGCCGAGACCTACGGGATACTCCGGATGACACCGGACCTGACCTCGGTGATCGTCGAGGGCCTGTACCTCTCCAACCCGCCAGAGGCACAGCTCCTGGCCCTGCCCCAGATCCAGGAAATGGAGGGCCGGGCGATCGCCGCGGGGATACATCGCTTCCTGAGCACGTCGGATCCGGGATCGGGCTTCCGACCCGAGTTCTTCGATCCCCACACGACCGGGACCGGCACCGCCCGGGGATGCGTGGACGCCCAACTGAGCCCCCCGGTCGGAATCACCACCGGCTTCACCGCCGAGGAGCACGCCGACCTGGTGGCCACGGCCCGGGCGCTGGGTTGGTCCACTGACTGGCTGCTTCGCTTCGGTGTCCACACGCTGAAGTTCCTTGACGACCTACCGGGTACGGCCGCGATCACCCCGCTGGAGGTCGACGCCCGGCCCGACGCATACGGGCCCATCACCGAGACGATCGAGTGGGACCAGGCCGACCATGCCGTGCTGGTCCGGATGGCGGACGCCTACGGAATCACCCGGACCGAGGTCCAGAAGCTCGGCGCCACCCTGATGGTGTTCCTGGCAGGCCTGGAGGCCCCGACAGCACCACCCGACGACGCAGAGGCGACTTCGGACGGCGCTTCCGACTAGTCCCAGTCCCGCCTCCGCTCGGCTTTTCGTGCCCCCTGCNGGCGTTTGGCCTCCAGGCGGCGTTCGACGGCACCGCGACGGGGTCGGGTGGGCCGCCGTGGGCGCTTCACCACGAGTGCCTCCCGGATGCGAATCTCCATCTCGTCCAGGGCCCGCTGGCGGTTGCGGGCCTGGGACCGGTGGCGATCCACCACCACCCGGAGCCTCGGTCCGAGTCGTGCCACCAGTCGCTGCCGGACGTCGTCGTCGATGCCGCGCACGCTCCGCAGGTCCAGTTCGGCCTCGGCTCGGGTGTGGGCCCGGTTGGCGTGCTGTCCACCCGGCCCCCCTGTCGGTCCGAACCGCCACGTCACCTCGGACGCAGGGACCCTGCATCCGGGACCGGCTGAGAGGAGTCGATCGTCTGCCCGGGACATGTGGCGAGGCTAGGCGTTGCGGTTCCCCGGGTAGTCGACGCTGCGATCCGGTGGCGCCGGACCAACTTCCCCGACCGATTTTGCTCCCGCTACGGCTCCTGTTCTACTGACCGCCATGACCGCTGCCGCCATGACTAGTCCAGCCATGGACCCTGCCGAAGCCGGCCGGGAATCGGGCCGACGGANCCTCAGCTTCGCCGTGATCGGCGCCGGCATGTCGGGAATCCTGTCCTCGATCAAGCTCCGGGAACACGGCTACACAGACATCACGATCTACGAGAAGGCCGACGGCCTGGGTGGCACCTGGCGGGCCAACACCTATCCGGGGGTGGCATGCGACGTCCCGTCGGTGCTCTATTCCTACTCCTTCGCCCCGAATCCCGAATGGAGCCACCGATTCGCTGCCGGCGCCGAGATCCTCGACTACCTCGAAGGGGTCGCCACATCCAACGGCGTACAGGAGTCCATCCGCTTCGGCGAGGAGGTGGTCCGGTGCGACTTCGTGGACGGTCGTTGGCACCTCGNGACCTCGCTCGGCGCACACGACGTGGTCGACGTGGTGATCGCCGCCACGGGGGTGCTCCACCACCCCGCCCTCCCCGACATCGAGGGGCTCGCGTCGTTCGGCGGACGAACCGCCCACACGGCCCGATGGGATCCGACGGTCCCCATCGACGGCCAGCGGATCGGCATCATCGGCACCGGCTCGTCGGCCATCCAGATGGTCGCCGCCATCGCCGACCGGGTGCAGGCGCTGTCACTCTTCCAGCGCACCGCACAGTGGGTGATGCCCCAGGAGAACCCGGCCTACACCGAGGAGGAAACCCGGGTATTCAGGGACGACCCGGCCGTGATGACCACCCTCCACGAGGACATCTCCGAGATGTTCGCCAACGGCTTCTCCAATGCCGTGGTGGACGCGGAGTCCGACGGGATCCGGATGATCGAGGCGGCCTGCGTCGCCAACCTGGAGGACAGCGTCGCCGATGTGGAACTCAGGGAAAGACTCCGTCCCGACTACCGGGCGGCCTGCAAGCGGCTCGTCGTCTCACCCGACTTCTATTCGGCCATCCAGCATCCGAACGCCGAGCTGGTCACCGATTCCATCCAGTGCGTCGAACCGGAAGGGGTCCGGACGGTCGACGGTCGACTTCACGAGTTGGACGTCCTGGTCCTGGCCACAGGGTTCCGGGTGGACAGGTTCATGCGTCCCATGGAGGTGGTCGGGCCGGACGACACCAGGCTCTCCGACCTCTGGGCGAGGCGCCCCACGGCGTACATGTCGATTGCCGTCCCGGGTATCCCCAACTTCTTCATGCTGAACGGGCCCAACGGCCCGATCGGGAACTTCTCGCTGATCGAGGTGGCCGAGCTCCAGTTCNCCTTCATCCTCCAGTTGGTGGATCGGATCCGTTCAGGCGAATGCAGCCTGGTCAGCGCTACCACCCGAGCCACCGAGGCATTCGAGGCCACCCGGGTGGAGGCGGCCAANAAGACGGTCTGGGCCACGGGCTGTCGGAGCTGGTACCTGGACGACCGGGGGGTGCCGGCGGCGTGGCCATGGACGTTCCAGCGGTTCCGCGAGGTCATGGCCGAGCCGAACGTCGACGACTTCCATCTGACAGGCTGAGAAACCCGGCCACCGACCACCGAAGGCCTCCGTGGACGCCAACCACTTCCTCTCCGCCTACTACCCCGACACGTCGTACGGGGGAAAGCGCCTGTTCGACGACATGGTCGAGCAGGCGAAGGCCGCCGAACGCCTCGGCTACCACGGTGTCACGCTGCCGGAGCACCACCTCATCAACGTGCTGCTGACACCGTCTCCGTTGCAGATGGCGGTCAAGTTGGCGTGTGATACCGAGCGCCTCGAGCTGGTCACCTCGGTTGCGGTCCTGCCGTTGCGCGACATGCGGATCTTCGCCGGAGAGGTCATCCAGGCCGACATCCTCACCGACGGCCGGCTGGTACTCGGCGTGGGCCGCGGCGCCTTCGCCTACGAGATGGGACGCCTCGGCTCCCCCATAGAGGAGTCGAAGGCCAGGTTCGACGAGAGCCTCGACGTCCTCATCGCCCTCATGACCACCGAAGAGGTCTCCTGGGACGGCGACTACTACCAGTTCGAGCCGCTGACCGTCATGCCCCGGCCGATGACCCAGCCGATGCCCAGGATGATGATCGCCGTGATGAACCCGCCGGGGATCGCCGCCAGCACCCGGCGGGGTTTCGACATCCAGACCACGCCGCTGGCCGGCAGGCCCGAGTTGTTCCGGGCCCAGATAGCCGCCCACAAGGAGGCCAAGGCAGAGATGGGCGACGCCGGCCGCCACCTCCGGATCATGATGTCGCGGATCGTCTACTGCACCGACAGCGCGGCCCGGACGCGTGAGATGGTCCAACGTGCGTACGACTACTACAGCCGCTTCGACAACGTGTTCACAGGCCCGGGGACAGTGCGGAACGGCAACGTCGAACCACTGCCCCGGACCCAGACGATCCAGGAACTGGAGCAGAACCTCATCATCTGCCAGGCGGACGAGATGCTGGACCGGCTCGCCGAGTACGCCGAAGCCGGCATCGACGAGCTCATCCTGAGCTCGAACCTGGGCCAGCCCCAGGGCGACCACCTGGAGGCCATGGAGCGCTTCGCCGGCGACGTGCTCCCCCACCTGCTGCGGATTCCCGCGGCCGCCTGAGCCGCTTCCGACCCGACCATCCACCTGTGGAGGAACCACGCAGATGACTCGAGAGCACTGATGGCCGCCATAGAAGTCGCGTACACGGTCTCTGGGCAGGGACCGCCCCTCTACATGGTCCACGGCATCGGGTCGCGGCGCGTCACATGGGATGGCCTGCTACCCGGCCTGGAGGAGCACTTCACCTGCGTCCGCTACGACCTGCGGGGTCACGGTGAGAGCCCCGTCCCACCGGTGCCCTATTCACTGGATGACCTCGTCGAGGATCTGGAGGCGCTGCGTATCCGTCTGGGCCACGACCGGATCCACGTGATCGGTCACTCCCTGGGCGGCCAGATCGGTCCCGCCTACGCCCGGGCGCATCCGGACAGCACCGCCAGCGTGGTGCTGCTCTCGACGGCGGCCGGTCGCACCGACGACGACAGCTTCAAGGTGAAGGGCGTCGTGGCCAGGATGCGGGCCGAGGGCATCGAGCCGGTCCTGGGCACCCTGCTGGACCGCTGGTACACCGACGACTTCATCCAGTCACGGCCGGACGCCATCCAGGCCCGGATCCAGCAGGTCCTGGGCACCCCGGGAGAGGTGTTCCTGAGCGTGTTCGACGTGTACGCCGGCGTCGAGATGGCTCCGTGGCTGCACGAGGTGGCCTGCCCCTGCCTGGTCATGACCGGCGAGTTCGACGGTGGCTGCAACCCTCGCCTGAACCGCTTCATCGCGGACGAACTACCGGATGCCGAGCTGGTGATCCTCGAGGGCCTGAAGCACTCGATCCTGATCGAGGCACCGGAGCGGGTGCTGGGACCTGTGCGCGACTTCCTGCTCCGCCACCGCCAGGCCTGAGGCCGACTTCAGATCCTGCGGGCCACCACCCGGATGCCGCCCAGATTCCCTCCGGAGAAGAGGCGCACCATCGTCTCGTAGAAGGAGCACATGGTTTCGAACACCTCCTCACCGTGGACCCGGAGGTGTCGGTCCCGATGCTCGAGGTACNGGTCCAGACGTGCCCGGGTGAAAGCCGTCCAGTCGTCCGACATGTCCTCCAGCAGGACCGCNTCGAAACCNGNGGCGACCAGATCCAGCCGGTACTGGTCCCGGCTGGGTAGATAGTTGGCGAAGAGCTCTGACTCCAGCTCCTCCTTCTCTAGGTCATCGAAGGGCCTACGTTCACAGAGATCCTCGGCGTAGACGAAGCCTCCGACCTCGAGCAGCGACCGACACCGCTCGAGCAGGACCTCCCGCTGCGGAATGTGATACAGCGTCAGCCAACTCACGATGGCCTGGAACCGCTCTCCATCCCAGGGATGGGTCAGGAAGTCGCCACAGAGGTGCTTCACGCTGCCGCCGAGGCCGCACCGCGCCGTGAGGTCCGACGCCACGAGATGGTGGTCTTCCTGGAGCTCCAACGCAGTCACGGCGGCCCCCGTTGAGTGGGCCAGGTACCTGGCCGGCCCTCCGAGCCCCGACCCGACCTCCAGGACCGAGCTCCCCTCGTGGATGCCCGTCGCCCTGATCGCCTCATCCACTGCCTCGGTGCCGTGGTAGTGGAGTTGGTCGAAGGCGACCAGCTCAT
The DNA here is from genome assembly GCA_002712565.1 of Gemmatimonadota bacterium. Next base: position 9,471 of record PAUA01000040.1, read on the forward strand.
CCACCTTCAGTGGGCCGGATTCGTCCTTCCCGAGCTCGCGAAGCTCGTTAACCACCCGGTCCACGTGGTGGTACAACTTCATGCCCTTGATGTCAGAACTGGGGTCATTCATCTCGAGCCTTCACCCGTTGAAGCCTGCTTCTGCTGTTGATGGCGCCCCCGGCAGGATTTGAACCTGCGACAAGTGGATTAGAAGGCCACTGCTCTATCCGGGCTGAGCTACGGGGGCTTGCCGACCGAGGCTACCGCTGGCCATCGATCCGTCCGAATGAGGCCCGCCCGTAGAATGTGGGGGTGGATGACGGTGATCGGATCGACGGCGAGACACAGATGGATCCGATCAGCCCGGACCTCCGCACTGTGGCCAACCTCGAGGATGGCGACTGGCAGGCCCTGGGGCCGGGAGAATCCATCCTCCAACTGGACGACTCCCTCCGCATCGGAACCGGCTTCCACGTCTACCGGTTGGAGCCCGGCGCCTCGAGCACCCCGCACGAACACACCTGCGACGAGCACTTCCTCGTCCTGGACGGCGACCTGGTGGATCACGACGGCTTCCGCTACGGCCCCGGCGACATGGTCATGCTTCGCCGGGGCACCCGCCACAACTCCCGGACCGAGACCGGCTGCACGATCGCCGTCTTCATCGCCACGCCAGAGGTGAACCTCTAGGGGCCTACCCCTGACCCCGGAACCGTCCCGGCGCCACCTCGTCCAGCACGAGACCCGCGAACACCGCAGATGGTTCACCACCCAGGGCCAACTCGGCGGTCAGGCGGCCTGCTCCCGGCGAGGTCTGGATACCGGAGCCGCCCTGCCCCACACACCACACGAACGTCGGATGCTCGGGGTCGGGTCCGATGACCATCGACTCGTCCGGGGAGAACGTGCGTAGGCCGGTCCAGGCCGAGTTCACCGACCGGATGCCGAGCGTGGTGGCCTCGTTGATCCGGTCGATCGCCAGGGCCACGTCCATCTCCTCGGGCTTTGCGTCGCACGGCTCGGACGGGTTCTCCTCGGCCAGCGAACAGAACATCTGCGGCCCGTCGTCCTTGATGTACCAGCCCTCGTCGACACCTTCGGTGAACGCCCAGCCCGTGGTCTCCAGCCCCGGGCCGTTCACCATGAATGCCGTCCGGCGGCGTGGTTGTAGGCCCACAGGTTCCACACCGGCTCCGAGGGCCACCACGTCGCCCCATGCGCCAGCTGCGTTCACCACCAGGTCCGCGCCCAGGTCACCATCCGTCGTTTCCAGGCGCCACCCGTCGCCATCGGGGCGGGCGGCATCCACCCTCGTGGAGGTGGCGATACGACCCCCGGCACGACGGAAGCCCCGGACGAAGGCCTGATGCAGGGCGCCGACGTCTATATCGGCGCTGTCGGGCTCCACGATGGTCCGATGAAGGCGTTCCCTGCGGAGCGGAGGGAACAGCCGCAGCGCCTCATCCAGGTCGACCTCGATCGTGGGGGTCATAGCCGACCTTCCCTCGTCAAGCATCTGGTCCACCTGATCGGACTGCTCCCGGGTCGCCACGTGGAGTACTGGCCTGTGGGCCAGCAACGGAGCGTCCACGAGGTTCCCGGGGGGCTCGCGCAGGAACTGCACGCTCGCCGAGCAGAGCGCCCGGGCGCTGGGTGTCCCGAGGTTCTCCAGCAGCAGCGCCGCCGAGCGCCCCGTGGTGTGGTGCGCGAGGGTGGCCTCCATCTCGAGGAGCACCACGTCGGCATCCGGATACGCCTCGAGGAGGTGGTGGGCGGCGCTGATGCCGGCGATGCCACCACCGATGACAGCGATCCTCGTCGACATCCCAGAATGGTCACACACCAGCACCGTTCCAGACGACCTAGACGCTGTCCGTCGGGAGTCCGAATCGGGGCGGCGCCGACAGGACCGGGCCGTATCATGGCGGCTACTTGGTGACCGTAGCTCAGTTCGGTTAGAGCACCTGGTTGTGGTCCAGGAAGTCGGGGGTTCAAATCCCCTCGGTCACCCCACGAGGCCTGATCCGCCGGTCGTCCGCTCCAGCGGGCGCCGGTAGGATCTGCCTCCGCTGGCGCCTCTAGCTCAATTGGCAGAGCATCGGACTCTTAATCCGCAGGTTCTGGGTTCAAGTCCCAGGGGGCGCACCACTTCAGGAGGCATTTTCAGAGACTTATCGG